>JANXYN010000146.1 GCA_025356035.1 Geobacteraceae bacterium | reverse complement strand
TATAACCCCGGCACTTCTGCGCCGATCGTGATGGCACTGCTGCCGCAGCTCTATCTGTTTGAACTGGTGACGCTCTGTTACCTGCCGGGGGTCACCCCCGACCAGCGGCTTGCCGCAGAACGGGCCATTATCCGGCGGCTTCCCACTACCGAGCTCGGCAACAAGTTGACCCTGGCCCATCGCGGGACTATGGCCGTGGTAGGAGAGCTTTTAAAAGATGGGGACCCGCGGCTGATCGGTGCCTGTCTGGACAACCCCCGTCTCAAGGAAGCCGCGCTCTATCAATTCCTCACCGGTCCCAAGGCCAGCCCCGACACAATTTCGGTGGTGGCGCGCCATCCGCGCTGGCAGAACCGTCCCAACCTGCGGCTGGCCATCCTGAAAAACCAGAAGACCCCACTCATCTGGTACACGGTCTTACTCCCCCGCCTCAAACCCCCCGAGCTGAAAAACCTGCTCATTACTCCCTACCTCACCCCGGCCCAGAAGCAGTCGGTTGAGGAGGAGCTGCGCCGCCGCAGCCAGAGCTAGTCCTAATTTCCCCCTTGTACCAGCGCCGGATCACAAAACCTTTTTCCCCCCTATCTCTTATCGCGACAGGGTCATTCAGCGGCGTCCTGCTCCCCATCAGCTCGGTAAGGACTTCCCGGAGCGGGCGGACCACCACCCCACCATTTCGCGATCGGCAGCCAAGCCGACTTTCGATGACCCATTGCCGGTCGAGAATAATCTGCACATGGCGCTGGCGCACAATCAGATCGAGGGGCTCGACCCGGGCCATGATCTGCGTGGACGTCAAGCCCTGGATGGCCACCGGCTGGCCGTAACCAAAAAGGCCACTGACGTTGCGCGGGGTAAAGCCGTTGGTCGCCTCAAAGAGGAGGCCGGAACAGTCGACTCCCTGCAGGGTCCAGCGCATTTTCATTCGTGGGGAGACGGCGGCGGCCGGTGGGAAAAAGTCAAGGAGCTGCGGGATGCCACGGCGGCAGTTCCCGCCCCAGACGTAGATGCTTCCCTTGGCCGCCAGCAGGTTTGCGATGACCTTGCGTCGCGGAGGCAGTTCCCGGAGTCGTTCCGGTGGGGCGGTTTTTAAAGTTTTCACGAAGCGGCTGTCGATGAAATAGCCAGTTGCGGTCGGGTAAGGGTACTCGCGGCTGGTGACCCTAAAGATCAGGTTTGGGCCGTTGGCGATGGTCTCTTCAATGGTGAACAGCGAACCGGGGAGGGCGACAAACTCCAGCTCCCGCATCTGTTCGCAGCGGTCCAGGCGCAAAGTTTTGCCATCGGCGCCACCAAAGAGCGCAGGGAAAGAGCTGGTGTTCCAGGCTGGCGTAGGAAGTACGGCCACCGCATAGCGGTTGGTCTCCTGCCGGTCGTGGCAGCCGCCAGCGAAGAGGGAAATTATCATAAGAAAGAACAGCTTATTGGATAGGCCCACTAGTGATTAACCCCGCAGAAAGAACTGATGTACGGACGCTCCTGCCAACCACGCAGCGAATCCAGCGGCGAGCACTACCGACAGCGGCAACCCCCTGCGGAAACAGAGGTAAGCCACGGCAAAGAAGAGTATGGTTGGTATGATTCCCCAGAGGACCCCGCGGGTATAGGCGGTCAACAACGGGTAGTTGCCCGGATTGTCGGCATGAAGCCAGAGGAGCACCAGCAGGCTGGTGAGTGGCATGGTGGCGATGAGTCCGCCAAGGGTGGGGTATTTCCTGCTGAGCTGGGCGCAGAAGACGATGATGGCCAAGGTGATAAGTAGTTTGCTGAAAAATTGCATGAAGTTTGGGTGCCACTCCTCTCCAGAATCGCTTGCCTCCTGGGATTGTCGCACATCTGGCGAGAGCAAGTCAACAGGGCTCTGGCAATTGGAACAGAGCGGCTTGATCGTTAGTGGAGGATGGCGTCGATCAGTGCCAGCAGTGGCGTGGGATAAATTCCCGCGGCAATAATGAACACGGCCAGGGCGGAGAGGGCGATGGTCTCGGGAAGGGTGGCCCGGCTGGGGGAGGAGTTGGCCTGGACCGGGTGCATGTAGAGGTTAACGACGACCCGCAGGTAGTAATAGGCGGAGATGATGGCGGTGCCGATGCCGATAATGGCGAGGGGGATTTCGCCCCCCCTGATGGCGGCGGTGAAGATGGCGAACTTGCCGAAAAAGCCTATGGTTGGAGGGATGCCGGCCAGGGCGAACAGGGCAAGTGCCAGGACCGCCCCCTGGAACGGTCGGCTATAGCCGATTCCGCGGTAATCCTCCACTAGATCCGCCGGGCTACCGCCGCTGAGCGAGGCGATGGCTCCGAAGGCTGCCAGGTTCATGGCGGAGTAGAAGACGACATAGAGTGCCACAGCCAGAAAGCCGTCCCTGCCGCCGGCAAGGAGGGCCAGGGTTACGTACCCCATCTGGGCGATGGAAGAGTAGGCAAGCATCCGCTTGACATTGCTCTGCAGGAGAGCGGCCAGGTTTCCCACCAGCATCGAGAGGAGCGACAGCCACCAGAGCGGCTCATGGAGAAAAGCGCTCCCCCCGAGCGCCGGGATGAGCAAAAGGAGGGCGGCAAAGGCTGCTCCCTTCGAGCCCGTGGAGAGAAAAGCCACCACCGGGGTCGGTGCCCCCTGGTACACGTCGGGGGTCCAGAGGTGGAGCGGCACCAGCGAGATCTTGAAGGCGAGTCCAGCCAGCAGCAATCCCCAGCCGGCCATGGCCAGCGCCCTGCCGGTGCCGGGATTTATGGCGGTTTGCATGGCAGGCACCAGCGCCAGGGTCCCGCTGCCAGCATAGAGGAGTGCTATACCGAAGGCGATGAAGGCAGCGGCAACCGCGCCCAGCAGCAGGTATTTGAGGCCTGCCTCGGCTGATTCAGGCCGGTTCCGGTCAAAGGCGACCAGGATGTAAAAGGCAAACGTGAGGGCTTCCAGACCGAGAAAGAGGAGGAGGAGGTTGGTGGCAGCAACCACGACCAGCATGCCGAAGGCGGCGAACAGGACAGTGGCCGGGTATTCCTCGCCGCGGATGCCGTGGCGCTCGTTGTAGTCGTGGGAGAGGAGCAGGGTGAGCACGGCGGTCAGGCAGAACAGCAGCGTAAAGAAACGGGCAAACGGGGTGACCGAGATGCCGAGTGTGGAGGCAACCTGCTGTGCTGGCCGCAGTACCACGCAAAGCGAAGCACCAAGCAAACTGGCAATGGCCAAGCTGTTACCAAAACGGCCGGGAATAAAGGCCCCGAGCAGCAGCACCATCAGGGCGCCACTGGCAATGATGACGAGCGGCATTACGGACCAGATATCGGCAGCGGTCATTCAGGACTCCGTCATAAGTAAAGCATTAACCACAGAGGACACAGAGGGACTCAGAGGATTACCCTCGTAATGCCATCTTTTAAAGTGTTCCTACAAGTAGGGTCACCGGTACCCTGATCAGCTCAAGCAGCGGCGCCGGGTGGACACCCACATAGATGTTGACCCCGGCGAGCAGCGTCAGCATGATTCCTTCCCGCAGGGAGAGGTCGGCGAGCGGCAGCGGCATCCGTTCCTGCTGGAACAGAACCTCCTGCACCAGTCTGATCATGTAGATGAGGGGGAGGACGATACCAAGGAACGCAATCACTGCCGGAAGCGGCGCCACCCGGAAGGTGCCGACCAGTACCAGGAATTCTCCCACGAAGTTGTTCAGTCCTGGCAGTCCCACCGAGCTGACGGCGAACAGGAGGAAGAAGGCGGAGAATAGCGGTATTTTACCCCAGAGGCCGCCAAAGGCAGCGATTTCCCGGGTGTGACTCCGCTCGTCAAGCATCCCGACCAGCACGAACAGGGCCCCGGTGGTGATCCCGTGGTTCACCATCTGGATCACCGCGCCGGAAAGGGCGAGTGGCGTCCAGGCGGCGATGCCGAGGGCGACAAAGCCCATATGGCCGACACTGGAGTAGGCCACCAGCCGCTTCATGTCCTGCTGGGCAAAGGCAATCCACGAGCCGTAAATGATACCGATCACCGCCAGGGTATAGAGGAGCGGCGTAAAGTGGAGGACCGCGGCGGGGAAAAGCGGATAGGCGAAGCGGATCAGGCCGTAGGCGCCGGTCTTTAACAGCAGTGCGGCGAGTATAACACTGCCGGCGGTGGAGGCGTCGGTATGGGCGTCGGGGAGCCACGTGTGAACCGGGAAGAGCGGCACCTTGATGGCAAAGGCGAGCAGGAAGGCGGCGAACAGCCAGAAGCTCGTGGCCGGGGTCATGGTAGTGTGGAGCAGCTCCGCCAGGGCGAAGCTGTAACGGCCGGTCTCACTTCCATGAACCAGGTAGAGGCCGATGATGGCGAGGAGCATCAGGAGCGAGCCGGCCAGGGTGAAGATGAAGAATTTGACCGCCGAATAGATGCGCCGGCCGTGCCCCCAGATGCCGATCAGAAACAGCATCGGGATCAGCATCACCTCCCAGAACAGGTAGAAGAGGAAGAGGTCAAGGGAGAGGAACACCCCCATGATGCCGGTCGCCATGACCAGGATCAGCCCATAATGGAGCGCTACCCGTTCACGGATCGCCCGCCAGGAGACCAGCATGGCGATCACCGTGATGAAGGCGGTGAGGAGGACCATGAGCAGGCTGATGCCGTCCATGCCGAGGGTATAGCGGATGCCGAACCGCTCGATCCAGGGGAGGTCTTCGACTAGAAAAAATCCGGGCAGGGCGTGGATAGACGGTAGTGGAGCCGCGAGATAAATAAAACCAGCCAGTGCTAGCTCCAGCAGCCCCGTGACAAGCGCCAGCCAACGGCAGGCAGCTTCGCGCTTCCAGAGGAGCAGGGCAACCATGCCGCCGAGCAGAGGGAGGAATACCAGGCTGGTTAAGAGCGGATACTGTTCCATCAGAAGACCACCCATGCAAGGTAGACGACAATTAGCGTGGCGCCGGCAGCAAAACTGAGGAGGTAGAGGGAAACCTGGCCGCTGGTCCAGCGCCCGAGGAGTTCGCCGGTCCTGCCGAAGAGCATCGCCAGACGGTCCAGGTTGTCGTCGATTCCCCCCTCGTCAACCCGATTCCATAAAAATCGGGCCAGGGCGCCGAAGGGGCGGATGAACAGGAGCCGGTAGAGGTCATCCAGGTACCAGCCGTGCAGGAGAAACGCGCTGACCCCTTCTGCCGGCTGGGCAGCAGCTGCGAGTCGGGCCTGGCGTCGGGAACCGCCGTAGCGGTATTGGGCAAAGAGGAGGCTTGCAACAGCAATAGTTCCAGCGATACCCTGCAGCAGGAGCTCTAGCCCATGGGATAGGGCGGGCTGACCTGTTGCTTGGGCGCTTGGCAGAAAGGTGCTGAGCCAGCCGGCTCCGCCTAGATATTCGGGCAGGTTGATGAACCCGCCAAACAATCCCAACAGGGCCAGCGGGAGCAGGGTTACTACCATCAGGCGTGGCGCTGCATATTTCCCCTGCCGGTTCTCGCCGCCGAACACCAGATAGACCATGCGGAAGGTGTAGATGGCGGTGAGAAGCGCAGTCACAAGGCCTAACAGGAACAGGCCGGCGTAGAGCGGCCCACCCTTCAGCCAGACCGCCGCCAGGATCGCATCCTTGCTGAAAAAACCACCGCTGAGGGGGAGGCCAGCCAGACAGGCGGCCCCGGCCAGGAAAGCGGCGAAGGTTAGCGGCATGGCCCGCCGTACCCCGCCCATCTTGAAGATATCCTGCTCGTGATGGAAAGCGGCAATAATGCAGCCGGCGCCAAGGAACAGCAGGGCCTTGAAGAAGGCGTGCACCAAAAGGTGAAAGGTGGCGGCGCCGATGGCGCCGGCGCCGACCCCGAGCATCATGTAGCCGATCTGGCTGATAGTGGAATAGGCGAGGATCCGCTTCAGGTCCCGCTGGGCCAGGGCGCAAGATGCGGCGTAAAAGGCCGTCACCCCGCCGGTGACGGCGATGGCGGCCAGGGCCGGGGTTGAGCCACTGATCAGCGGGAACATCCGGGCCAGGAGATAGACCCCGGCGGTGACCATGGTGGCGGCGTGGATCAGGGCCGAGACGGGTGTCGGGCCGGCCATGGCGTCGGGGAGCCAGACCGAGAGGGGCAACTGGGCTGATTTACCCATAGCGCCAATCAGCAGGAGGATCCCCAGGGCGGTGATGACCCCCGCCGGCATGAGAAAGCCCATGCCGTTCAGCTCCACGATGGAGACGGTGTGGAACAGCTGGAACATCCAGACGATGGCGATACCGAAGGCGATGTCGCCGAGCCGGGTGACGATGAACGCCTTGCGCCCGGCGGTGGCGTTCTGCTCCTTCTGGTACCAGAAGCCGATCAGGGCGTAGGAGCAGAAGCCGACCCCCTCCCAGCCTAGGTAGAGGAGCGGCAGGTTTTCCGCCAGCACCAAGAGGAGCATGGCAAACACGAACAGGTTCAGCAGGGCGAAGAACCGCACGTGATCTTGCTCTTCCGCCATGTAGGCGACCGAGTAGAGATGGATCACCCCGCAGACGAAGGTCACCATCAGGCACATCACGACGGAGAGCGGGTCGAGATAGATGGCGACCGGCGCCTGGAAGTCAAAGACGGTAAGCCAGGAGAAGTGCTCCACCCGCAACGGTGTCCGGTAACCGGCAAAGGCGAGGAGCGTGCAGCCAAACGACCCCCAGACCACGCCGCAGGCGAGCCACTCCACCACACGACGCGGCAGCAGCCGGCCGACAAGGGCGTTGGCGATCCCCCCCAGCAGCGGGAGGAGGAGTATGAGGGCGAGGTAGAGTTTCATTTTAGGAACCATCCGCCACGGAGACACGGAGACACGGAGAAAACCAAAAAGAATAAAGGCAACTTAACAGGATTTACAGGATAGTCAGGATAAATAAACCTCAAAAAAATGGTTCAGGTTTTATCCTGAATATCCTGCCCATCCTTGTTAAACAGGTTTTCCGTTTTTGAGCTAGTCTCTGTGTCTCCGTGTCTCAGTGGCAGGTTTCAGCCTTTCATGGAATTGAATTCATCCGCATTCACTGTCTTCTTTCTTCGATGCAGATAGACCACCAGCGCCAGGGCCAGGGAGACCTCGGCGGAGGTCATGGCCATCACGAACAGGGCGAAGATCTGGCCGTCCAGCCTGCCCCACTGGGCCGAGCCACCCACAAAGGCGAGCATGGCGGCGTTGAGCATGATCTCGATGCCGATCAGGATCATGATCAGGTTGGTCCGCCAGCTCAGCACGCAGACCAGCCCAAGGACGAAGAGGATGCCGGCCAGGAGGAGAATGTGCGTCAAGGGTACGATCATTGGCGCCTCCCGAGGTAGAGCGCCCCGACAAGTGCAAACAGCAGTTGCAGGGAGATGATCTCGATGGCCACACCGTACTTCTGGAACAGGGTGCGGCTGAATTCCCTGATGTCTGGTTGCACGCCGGCAGACTGGAGCGGTGCATGAACGGTCATCAGGACGACGATCGCCGTCAGCAGGATCAGGCCGAGCAGCAGGGCCGGCCACCAATGGCGAATGCCGGGGCTTTTCACCCGGTCCGGGTGGCCCAGGTCGAGCATCATAATCACGAACATAAACAGCACCATGACGGCGCCGGCATAGATGATTACCTCGAACACCGCCACCACCGGCGCGCCGAGTAGATAGAACACCACGGCCAAGGCGAAAAAGGAGGTGACCAGGTAGACGATGGCATGCACCGCGTGCCGCTCGGTGATGGCGAATAGGGTGGCAATCACGATCACCGCTGCCAGTATGTAGAAGATCATCTGTTCCATTTGAAATCCACTTCCGCCACAGAGACTCGGAGAAAACCAAAAATAACAAAGGCAATTTAACTGGGATAATCAGGATAGTCAGGATAGTCAGGATCAAAAAATATTCAAAGCCTTGGTTTAGGCTTTATCCTGGATATCCTGTCCATCCTTGTTAAAAAGTTTTTTTGCTTTTGAGCCTGTCTCCGTGTCTCTGTGGCAGGTTTATCTCTCTTCTACGGCATCAACCCACGCACATCCACCGGCGGCTCTTCCGTCTCCCCCGCGCCCCGGGGCTGGGTCACGCCGATCCCGGCGTGGCGGTAAAAGTTGTAGACCGGTTCCTTGCCACAGCCGTCGATCAGGAGGTCTTCCTTTTCGTAGAGGAGCCCCATGATATCACGCTTGCAGATCTCGTAGTCGGGGGTCATCTGGATCGCCATGGTCGGGCATGCCTCGGCGCAGAGCCCGCAGAAAATGCAGCGGGAGAAGTTGATGCGAAACCACTCGGCGTAGCGGCGGCCGTTCTCCCCTTCCGCTGCCTGCATGGAGATGCAGTCCACCGGGCAGGCGGCGGAACAGAGGTAGCAGGCGACGCAGCGCTCACCGCCGTCCGGGTCGCGGGTAAGGACGATGCGGGCCCGGTAGCGGGGGTAAGGAATCCGCTTCTCCTCGGGGTACTGGACCGTCACCGGCCGGCGGAAGATATGCCTCCAGGTAATCCAGAACCCTTTAGCGAGGGCGGTGATGTCGGTAAATATCTGCATAGTCCCCTAGATTACGGCCTTTTTAGCCCGCTCTGACTTCTTCAGAATAGCGGCAGTATCCGGGTGGCCATTGCTTTCCGCATAGACCAGGGCGGTATTGCCGGCCAGGGTGCGTGCCAGCACGTCGGCTCCCGCCTGCAGCAGATCCTCCACGCACTCGTTGCAGCCATAGATGGCGGCGAACATCAGCGGGGTGTGCCAGTCATGGTCGCGCGGGTCGATTTCCGCTCCCCCTTCGATGAGCGCCTTGATTGCCCAGGCGTGGCCGTTAGCCGCCGCATAATGCAGGGGAGTCTTGCCTTTGTCGCTTCTGGAATTGATTTCCGATCCTCGGTTGAGCAGATCCCTGATCGCCTCGATGTCGCCTGTCTTTGCCGCGTCGATCAGCGGCGTATGGCCATGACTGTCCCGGGTGTTGACATTTTCCACCATACCTTCCCCCTTTCTGTTAGAGCTCTGTTAGAGAACCAAAAGAGTCCGGTTGAATAGGTTAACGGAGCATCAGCCACCAGCCGGTTATGAGGATATTCAGCAGCGCCAGCGGTGTCAAGATCTTCCAGCCGAAATGCATCAGCTGGTCATACCTGAGCCTGGGGAGGGTGCCGCGCATCCAGATGAAGAAGAAGGCAAACCCCAGCACTTTAAGGAGAAACCAGACGGCCGGTGGCAGCCATGGCCCGTGCCAGCCGCCGAGAAAAAAGGTGGTCGCCAGCCCGCCGAGGACGATCAGGTTGATGTACTCGCCGACAAAGAACAGGCCGAAACGCATCCCCGAATATTCGGTGTGAAAGCCGGCCACCAGCTCCCCCTCTGCCTCGGGGATGTCGAACGGCACCCGCTTGCATTCCGCCGCGATGCTGATCAGAAAGATGACGAAGGCGAGCGGCTGGTAGACGATGAACGGCACCCCCGTCTGGGCGTTGACGATATCGGCGAGACTGAACGAGCGGGCGAGCATCACCACCGGCACCAGCGACAGTCCCATCGGCAGCTCGTAGGAGATGAGTTGGGCCAGGCCGCGGATGCTCCCGAGCAATGCATATTTGGAGTTGGAGGCCCATCCTCCAAGGGCCACTCCGTAGACGGCGATGGAGGAGAGTGCCATGAAAAACAGGAGTCCCACGTGCAGATCGGCTACCTGCAGATCGACCCGGTGGCCGGCAATTTCCAGGGGGACGCCGAACGGGATAACGGCAAAGGTCATGATCGCCGGAACAGCCGCCATGGCAGGCGCCAGGTAGAACAGCCACTTGTCTGCCGCGGCCGGCCGGGTGTCCTCCTTGGTCAGCATCTTGATCACGTCGGCCAGGGGTTGCAGAAGCCCCTGGAATCCGACCCGATTCGGCCCCTTGCGGTCCTGAATCCAGGCCAGCACCCGTCGCTCGGCCAGGACCAGATAGGCGGCCATGGTCAGGATCGCCAGGAAGATGAGCGCCAGCTTGGCCATGAGAAGCAGCATGTCGAGGGTGTCAAATTGCATGTATATGTATGCCTTCTCCCTCCGGGTCGAGGTCACGAAGCCGCGCCCATTTGCCCACAAGAGGATGTTCTATTCTTTCTCCGCCCAGCCGCTCGATCAGTTTGGCGATCACCCGCCAGGCCGGGAGCAGGTCGCCGCCTGGGGCGGTTTTCCGATGCATGCGCGGCGGGTGGAATGCCGGGCCGAGTCCCTTGAGCGGGAGGCCCGGCTCCATCACCTGTTTGAAACGCTGGGCCCGGCCTTCGTTATTGAGGTAGGTGCCATCCATCTCCACCCAGGCCGTGGTGGGGAGGAAGATCTGGGCGTTATTGCCTGCCTCGGTCGGCCGCCAGTCGGCCATGGCAAGCAACACTACCCCGTCGAGCAGTTCCGGCGGGATATCGGTCTCGAAGGCGAGCACTCCCTTGACCTTCCCCGTGGCCAGTGCCTCGGCAAACGAGGTGGTCTCGTGTTCGGCAGCCAGTAGTGCCGCGCCGAAGGCATTGGGTCCACAGAGGGGGTAGACAAGCCGTGCCCCGCTGCTGGCCGCCTGTCCAATCGTGGCAAGGTCGGTCTGGTCCGTGCCGCAGATCACCACCGGTTTTGCGAATTTGTCCAGCGGCAGCTCGGCGAGGGTGGCAAGTTGCGCTGTTTCGATGGCAACGGCCTTAACCCACTCCTGAGGTTGGGGGCCCACCAGGAATACCTTTGCCCCCTTGCGCCACGCCTGCCGTACCGCCAAGGCCAGCATCGGAGCCTCGGCCAGCAGGTCAGAGCCGACGATGGCGATGCAGTCCGCCTGCTGAATGTCTGCCATGGAGGCTACTTTATCAGTATTCAGGTGTGAAATGGCGCAGACCGTCTTATCTCCCTCCCCAGGATCGGTGAAGTAACAGAGGAAGCCGGCACCTAACAGCTCCACTAGCTGGGGCAGAAGCACATTCCCCTCCAGGGCCAGCCGCGACGAACCGACCACGGCTAAACTGTCGGCTCCATAAAGCTCGACAACCTCGCCAATCCTTAACACCAAGGCCTCCAGCGCCTCACTCCAGTTGGCAGTATTGCCGTCGAGGAGCGGGAGGCGGGGGCGTGCCGGGTCATTGACCGGCTGGTTGCCGAAACGTCCCCGGTCGCAGATGAACCAGCCGTTCACCGCATCGTTTCTGCGGGAGATGATCTTCAGCAGTTCCCGGTAGCGGGCGGCCGGCATGGTGTTGCACCCCAGCGAGCAGTGGGGGCAGACCGACGGCGCCATCTCGTAATCCCAGTAGCGGGCCCGGAAGCGGGCGGTCTTGTCGGTATAGACCCCGGTCGGGCAGATGTCCACCAGGTTCCCGGCGAAGGGGGACTCAAGCGTCCCATCCTGAAAACGGCCGAAGTAGACCCGCGCCGCGCTCCCCATGACCCCCAAGTCGGTGCCGCCGGCAAAATCCTGGTAGAAGCGGACACAGCGATAGCACTCGATGCAGCGGTTCATCTCGTGCTCAATCTGGGGGCCGAGGTCCTGGTTGGTGAAGGTCCGCTTTTTCCCCTGGTAGCGGCGGCTGCCGTGACCACCCGCCACCGTGTAATCCTGCAGCAGGCACTCCCCCCCCTCGTCGCAGACTGGGCAGTCGTGGGGGTGGTTGATCATCAGCCACTCGATGACGAGACTCCGCATCCTGGCCGCCTCACCGTCGGTGGTGGAGATCACCATCCCGTCTTGGGCCGGGATCATGCACGACATCTGCACCCCTTTGACCGGACCTTCCAGGAACTTCATAGCGCAGAGCCGGCACGCACCGACACTCCCCAGGGCAGGGTGATAGCAGAAGTGGGGGATCCAGATCCCCACCTGCTTGGCTGCCTCCAGGACGCTGGTGCCAGTGGGGACTTCCACTTCGATGTTGTCGATGATCAGTTTCGGCATAAATAAAAATCCGCCACAGAGCCACAGAGACTCAGAGGATAACCCGAGTTAAGCCATCCTTCAATAAAGGGACATTAAAATTGATGAGCAACCCGAGTTTCTTTTAACTTCAGATAACTTAACTTTCGTAGTTGCCTTAAATCCCCTCCCCAGGAGGGGGAGGGCCAGGGAGGGGGAAAATTTGAGATAAGTATTTTCGGCAAGTTCAAACCCCCCTCCCCCTAGCCCCCTCCCGCTGGGAGGGGGGATGCAAGCCTTTTCATAAATAGATTTAAGCAGCCAAAGGCCTCAAGTTCTATGAACTTCAATGGCACAACCGATAATCTTGTCGGTGATAAGATTAATGGCTTTCCTCCGTGTCTCTGTGGCTCTGTGGCAGCTTTTATCCTTTAAACGGGCAACGCTTCTTAGTTATATGCTCCCTAAGCTCGTCCTCGAACAATCGCAGCAGTCCCTCCACTGGCCCCATCGCCCCTGGTGCCAGGGCGCAGAAGGCGTAGTTCAGGTATTTCACGTGCTCCCGGAGAATCTCGATGTCCGCCGGCTCCCCCCTTCCCGCCTCGATCCTGGTCAGGACCTCCCGGACGAAGGGGAGACCTTCCCGGCAGGGGGTGCACCAGCCACATGACTCACGGGCGTAGAACTGGATCATGTTGAGGGTGGCGGCAACCATGCAGGTTTCTTCGGCAAAGACCACGATGCCGCCGGTGCCGAGGCGCGACCCCGCCTTGACAGTGGCGTCGAAGTCCATCGGGACGCCTAAGTGCTCCCTGGTGAAGTAGGGGGTGGAGGCCCCGCCGGGGATGCAGGCCTTGAATTTTTTTCCCGGCAGCATACCGCCCGCCGGGCCGTCGATGATCTCGCCCAGGCTCATGCCAAGAGGGAGCTCGAAGCAAGCGGTGTTCTGCACATGGCCGCTCAGGCAGAACAGTTTCAACCCCGCCGCCTCCGGAATCCTGGCCAGCCCCTTGAACCAGGCGGCACCGCCGGTGACGATGGCCGGGACGTTGGCGAGGGTTTCCACGTTGTTCACCACCGTCGGCCTCCCCCAGAGGCCCTTCACCGCCGGAAAGGGTGGCTTGCTGCGGGGGTTGGCCCGCTTTCCCTCCAGAGCGTTCATCAGTGCGGTTTCCTCGCCGCAGATGTAGCGGCCAGCCGACAGGTGCAGGTCGATCTTGAGCGAAAAGCTGCTGCCGAGAATTTGGTCGCCCAGGAATCCGGCTGCTTTTGCCTCAGTGAGCGCCCGCGTCAGGTTGGCCGCCGCCGCCTCATAGCCGCGGCGAATGAAGATAAAAGCGTGCTCGCAGCCGATGGCGTAGGCAGCCAGACAGATCCCCTCCACCAGCGAGTAGGGGTTCGCTTCCAGCAGCACCCGGTCCTTGTAGGTCCCCGGTTCCATCTCGTCGCTGTTGCAGATCAGGTAACGGGGCCCTGGGAGGTCGCGGGGCACGAACGACCACTTCTTGCCGGTAGGAAAGCCTGCTCCGCCGCGGCCGCGCATGCCGGAATCAATCACCAGCTGCTGCACCTCAGTGGGGGAGAGCTCCATAAGCGCCTTCTTCAATGCGGCGAAGCCACCTTCGGCCTGGTATTCGGCGAAGGTCACCGGCCGGCCGGGCTTGTTATGTCGAAAGAGAAGCTGTTCCATTCAAGACCCTAATTCTGCCACAGAGACACAGAGAGACCCAAAAAGCCAAAAACAAAGTTCAAAACCTGCACGCGGATAACATCTGATCAAAACGGAAAAATCGGATTTAACATTAAGCAAGGTTTTGAAATCCGCTCTTATCAGATTTGATCCGCGTGCAATGGTTTACGCCTTCATAAATGCGAACTTCAGGTTACTAAGGTGCCCAAAGCGGCGCTGGGCGCTCTGAGGCTAATCAAGCAGTTCTTTCAGCACCACCGCATTGTTGTGCTCGGCGTCCTTGGCGGCGAAAAGAAGGGTGACGGTTCCCCGCTTCGCCTTGCTTTTGAGCTCTTCCAGGAGCAGCCCCCGTTGGCGCAGCTCTTCCAGATATTTCCTGCTGAACTCCGCCCACTTGTCCGGATCATGGCCGAACCACTTGCGCAGTTCATTGCTCGGGGCGATCTCCTTTAGCCATTCATCGATCCTGGCGTCTTCCTTGGTTAGCCCGCGGGGCCAGAGACGGTCGACGAGAATCCGCGTGCCATCGTCAGCCGCCGGCGGGTCGTAGATTCTTTTGGTTTTCACCATGGTATTTCCCGTCAGTAAAGTAAAGGCGGGAGAGGAATGTCCCCTCCCGCCGCAGCTTACTTGAACGTTTTCAGGATGTACTCGGCAATCGCCTTCGCTTCCTTGGCGGGAATGGCCTTCTCGTCGAACGCAGTCATCCCCGGACCCGGCTTGCGCATATTCTTGATGATGTCCTTGGCCGACTTGATGCCGTTTGCCTGCAGATCCTTCTTTTTCAGGGTCTTCTTGGGGTTGATGATATTGCCCCCGTCCGGGTGGCAGACCGCGCAGTGCTCCTTGAACTCGGCAGCGGCGTCAATCTTGGTTCCTTTCACATCCGCGAAGCAGGTAGAGGCAAATGCGGCCATCGTCATCATGCAAACCGTTACCAGCAATCCTTTTCTCATTTTTGTATCCTCCTGTTAGTTGGTGTGGCTACGCAATTAGCCGTTACGTTAAGCAATCAAGCGCTGCTCGCTCCTGCGCAAGAATTTTGTCGATCCGCTCGGGCGTTACTCTGCCGTAGAGGGTGTCGCCGATCATCATGGTCGGCCCCTCGCCGCAGTTGCCGAGGCAGGCACAGGGGATCAGGGTGAATATCCCGTCGCTCGTGGTGCCGCCTGTTTCAACACCGAGCGACTTTTGCAGCTGTGTCATGATGGTTTCACCACCGACGCTCCAGCAGGAGATGGAGTCGCAGACATGGATCACCCGCTTTCCCACTGGCCGCCGATAGATCATTTCATAGAAGGTGGCAAGCTCCTCAACCTGGAGGGTAGAAAGGCCCAGGAGCTCCGCCGCCTCACCGACTGCCTCGTCGGTCAACCAGCCGTAGTGGCGCTGTAGCTCTTTCATCACATCCACCGCAGCTTCGCGGGGGATGATGGCGGCGGCGATGCGGCCCTGGAGCTCTTTTTTCAATCCTTCATGGATCATTAAAGTCAGACCTTTCCTGAACGCGGGTCAATACAAATAACATCACCAACTACTCTTACCCCGGTTTTCTCCGTGTCTCCGTATCTCTGTGGCGGATTTCAGCATTTCACCGATCCAGATCCGCCAGCACAAAATCTATCGACCCGAGGATCGCCAGCAGGTCCGCCACCAACCAACCCTTGCTCAACAATGGCAGCACTTGCATATGGGGGAAGCTCGGGGTCTTGATCCGGACCCGGTAGGGGACGTTGAGGCCGTCGGAGACGACGAAGTAGCCGTTCTCCCCCTTGGGGGCTTCGATTGCCGCGTAGCACTCCCCCTTCGGCGGCGCCATGCCGCGGGTCGAGTTGACGAAGTGGTGGATCAGCGACTCGATGTCGTGCAGGGTATCACGTTTCTGCGGCAGGACGTAGCGATAATCGTCGGTGATCCAGCGTCCGCCGGGCATCCCTTGCAGCGCCTGCTCGACGATGCGGAGCGACTGCCGCATCTCTTCGATCCGGACCAGGTAGCGAGCGTAGCAGTCGCCACCCTCGGCCACCGCCATCTCGAAGTCAAAGCGGTCGTAGCCGGCGTAGGGGATCTTCTTCCGCAGGTCCCAGGCAAAGCCGCAGGCGCGCAGGTTAGGCCCGGAGACCCCCCAGTCGATCGCCTCCTCCCGGCTAAGTACCCCTACCCCTTTAAGTCGCGCGGTAAAGATCGGGTTATCGTTCAGGAGCGCCTCGTACTCCTTCAGGCGTGGCGGAAACCACTGCAAAAATGCTTTGACCGGCTCTTCCCACCCCTCGGGCAAGTCTTCGGCAACCCCGCCAATCCGGAACCAGGCCGGGTGCATCCGCCCGCCGGTGATCATCTCGACGATGTCGAAGATCTTTTCCCGGTCGGTGAAGGTGTAGAAGACCGGAGTCATCGCCCCCAGGTCGGCAGCGAAGGTGCCGAGCCAGACCAGGTGGTTAGCGATGCGGAACAGTTCGGACAGCATTACCCGTGTGTAGATGGCCCGCTCCGGGACGGTGATACCGCAGAGTTTTTCCACGCTGTTGACGTAGGCTAGGTTGTTCTGTACGCCGGACATATAGTCGATCCGGTCGGTATAGGGGATAAACTGGTTCCAGTGCTGGCGCTCGCCCATCTTCTCCGCGCCCCGGTGGTGGTAACCGATGTCGGTGTCAAGATCGACGATCTCCTCTCCCTCCAGCTTGAGGATCACCCGAAGAATGCCGTGGGTACCGGGGTGCTGGGGGCCAAGGTTCAACACCAGATGCTCCTCGTCGATCCGGTCGAAGAATTCGCTGGCGGGGAGCGGCTGCTGTCTTGCGGCGTCGGCGGTGGTGTAGGGGGCCATCTCGGTGGCGCGGAACGGGTGCTCCTTGCGCAAAGGGTGGCCCTCCCAGTCATGGGGCATCAGGATACGGCGCAGGTTGGGGTGGCCCTTGAAGCGGATGCCGTACATGTCGAACACCTCCCGTTCGTACCAGTTGGCGGCAGGGAAGGGACCGGTGACGGTCGGCAGTTCCGGGTAGGCGCCGGAAAGCTCGGTCTTGATCCGGAGATGGCCAGGGGTATCGAAGCAGAGGAGGTGGTAGTTGACGGTGAAGTCTTGGTGGTCCGCCCGTTCCCGGCGGCACGAGTCGTCCACGGCGGCGATGTCTTCCAGGCGGCGGAACGGGTTCTTACTACGGCTCTTCAGATGCTGCAGTACCTCTGGTACCAACTCCGGAGGCACCCGATAGGTCGGGATGTCGGTGGCGCTCTGATCTTCCTTGATTTGCTCGCCGAAGCGCGCTTCCAGCTCCCCCGCAAGGCCGAAATCAGGGAAAGTGTGTTTAGGCGCCGGTGGCCGCCACATCTGATCGGTGCGGGGCATCCAGAATCGGGGATGCTGTACTGAGGTGCCACGGATGGCGCATCTCTCCATGCCGGGCCCGCGGGTGTCGCGGGACTTGCTGACCCCATCCACCAGCACCGGAGTGGTGGTCCCCTGGCTGCCGCCAGAGAAATGCAACACCGGCCTGGCCGGGCGCTCCTTGGCGCGGATCTTTTGCTGCAACAGCATCAGCCCCTGCAGGAAGGCCTCCGGTCGTGGCGGGCAGCCGGGGACATAGACATCCACCGGAATGATCTGGTTTACCCCCTGGACCACGCTGTAAACATCATACATGCCGCCGGAGTTGGCGCAGCTCCCCATGGAGATCACCCAGCGCGGCTCGGCCATCTGCTCGTAGAGGCGCAAGATCGAGGGGGCCATCTTCTTGAACACCGTTCCGGCGATCACCATCAGGTCCGCCTCACGGGGGGAGCCCCGCAGCACCTCGGCGCCAAAGCGGGAGATGTCGTAGCGGGAGGTGAAGGTGGTCATCATCTCGACGAAACAGCAGGAGAGGCCGAAGAACATCGGCCAGAGCGAATTGGCCCGCCCCCAGTTGATCATATCGTCGAGATTGGTCAGGAGGATGTTATCGGGGATATGTTCCGGGGTTGCGTCAGCCACCTGGCCTCCAGAAATCAAAACAGACTGAAAAACCTGAATTAACTGGGATATTCAGGATATTCAGGATTTAAACCTGGCAAAAAAGCACTATAGCCAAGTCACCAAATCGGTGTGCAAAATTGAATTACAGGTAAAAACTCCCGAGTTTATTCGTGGCGGACTGTTCATTATTGGATTTCATCCTGAATATCCTGAATATCCCTGTAAAATCGCCTATCAGCTCTTTTTATACGCGCTGCGCCTTCCTTCCGCCGATGGCCCCCACTCCAGTCCCCCCTTGCGCCAGAGCCAGACCAGTCCCAGCATAAGGACTACGATAAAGAAGGAGATATGGATCAGGCCGGCCATGCCCAAGGCGTCCCAGGCCACCGCCCAGGTGAAGATGAAGGCTGCCTCCACGTCGAAGACGATGAAGAAAATGGCCACCAGATAAAAGGGGACCGGATAAGCGAGACGCGCCGAACCGGTGGGGGCGACTCCCGATTCGTAGGGGGCCTCCTTCACTGCGCCACGTTTCTTCGCGCCCAGCCACCAGGCAGCCATGAGCAGCACGGTAATGAGTAACAGTGCCGCCATGGTGTAAAGGGCGAGGGGGAGGAGTTCGGGTGGCAAGGTTGTAGTCGGTTGCGCTGGGTTCATGGACATGGTAGCCCGTTTTTGGGTCGGTTGTTTAGGTGTATTTGTAAACCTAGGTTGGGCAGGCCAATGGCATATCAATGCCGTTGAAAGCGGCCATTGTCAACCGTTTTTCTGTATAGTGCGCCGGAACCAGGCAAGGAGCGTATTCTTATCCATGGCCCCACTGCTGCTGTTGATTACCATTCCTTTTTGCAGGATCAGCAGAGCGGGAATCCCCTTGATCTTGAACCTGCCGGAAAGTTGCGGGTTTTCGTCGCTATTCACCTGACCCACCGCCGCCTTGCCGGCCAGTTCACCTGCTACTTCTTGCACCACCGGTGCAAGGTTTCGGCAGTGCGGTCACCAGGGGGCCCAGAATTCAACGAGGACCGGTCCTGGATAGCCTTTCACGAAGCCATCAAAGCTCCGGTCTGAGAGCTGGAGCGGTTTTGTATGGAGAGGCGGTAACTGGGCGTGGCAGCTGCCGCATTTGCCAGACTCCCCTTCCCGGCTCGCCGGAATTCGGTTGGTTGCCCCGCAGGCGGGGCAGCTGATCAGGGATGTCGAGGGGGGGTGGCTCATTGGCAGCTTTCTTTCCTTGAATTATTACAAGTAGGCGGCGTCCACGTACCATGACAGTTTAGAACAAAGACGCAAGATTGCAAGGAGGCGGCGGGCTCTTCCCGGGATTAATTAAGAGATGAGCGAGGCAGCGGTTAATCCCAATGGATGCAGGCCACCGGGCAGCTGTCGATTGCCTCCTGAATCTTCTCTTCGGGGGCACCGGCTGGGTTGTGGACTTCTGACAGATTGTCCTCATTCAAGCGGAACACGGTCGGAACTATACTGGCGCAAAGTCCGCAGCCGATGCAAGAGTCCTGGTCCACGTGAGGTTTTTTCGCCATTTGAGCTCCCTGGGAATGGGGCGAAGAGTGGATGCCTCGATAGCTTGAATAAGGCCCTTTTCCGTTACTCCGTATTCAACACCGGGCTCACCGTGACCCGCTCCGGGACGATCTTGACAAAACGGAGCCGGCTGTCGGCGATAACCTGCTGAACCCAGTCTGCCTCCTCTTCCTGGTGGGAGTGGAGCAGCTCCCGGTGGTATTTGAGGAGCAGCTCCCCGATCTGTGCCACGTCTTCCTCTTCCATGTCGCGAATCTCTACCCCGGCTCCCTTGGCGACTCGCCGGCGCAATGCATCCCTGGTCATCCCCATGGGGGCATCCAGATGGCAGTAAACTATGCCGCCAGTCATGCCGGAGCAGAGCCAGGGGCCGGGGTCGCCGAGCACAACGGCCCGCCCGGCTGTCATGTATTCGAAAGCAAACCCCTTGAGGTTGGCCTGGCCGGCCAGGTTGCCGCGCGTGTCGTCGCGGGGGATGCGAATCCTGCCCCCCAGCACCACATCCGCCCCGGAAAGCCGGATGCAGGCTCGGCTGTCGGCATCCCCCTGAATCAGGAAGGTTCCCCCCTGGGCGCCGTAGGCGAGCCCTTTGCCGACGGACCCCCCCACCCGGACGCCGTTGCGGTTTTCCCCCTTGAGGATGACTATTTTCCCGCCGCGGGCGCATTTCCCCACGCCGTCCTGGGCTCCCCCTTCCACCCGGATGTTGATCTTCGGGATATTGAAGGCAGCCAGCCCGTTACCGGGGATGGAATCCCGGCGGAAATGGAGAAGCGCCTCCTTCTCCTGACTAAAGCGCCCCTCGTCCCTGCCGCGGACCATTGTCCCCGCCAGAAAGGTGCCGATGGCCCGGTCTGAGCTGGAGGCGCTGTCGTCGTCGTAGCGGACTCGCTCCTCCCCCTTGTCGAAGGCGTCGGCCACCAGATTAGAAATGAGCGAGGTGAGGTAGTTGAGCGGTTTGCGGATGATGCGGACTTCGCTCTCCGGCTGTTTCGTCGCCTCGGCCGGTACCGGAGTGAGCAGTTCCGTCAGGTCGAGTCGCTCCAGGCCACGGGCCTGCTGCAGCAGATCGGAGCGTCCGACCAGATCCTGGGTCCGCTTGAAGCCGAGCTTGGCGGTAAGGATGCGGATTTCCCGCGCCATGCCGCGGAAAAAAGTGGTCTCGTAGATGATGCCGTTTTCCAGCACCCGGGGCACAAAACGCTTCAGTCCTTTTGCTTCTGCCTCGACCGTGGTCTCGATCTGGGTGGCGATCCCCACATGGCAGGTCCCCAGATGACAGCCGCGACAGGCGGTGCAGCCGATGATCACCATGGCCATGGTGCCGAAGCCGACCCGGTTCGCCCCCAACAGCATCAGTTTCAGGACGTCCCGGCCGGTTCGGGCGCCGCCGTCGGCCCAGATCTCCACCTTGTGCCGCATGCCGGCCTGGGTAAGCGACCGGTGTGCCTCGCTCACCCCGATCTCGGCGGGGAGGCCGACGAACTTGATGGCGTGTTTGCGGGCGGCGCCGGTGCCGCCGTCGTAACCGCTGATGGTGATGATGTCGGCGCCGGCCTTGGCGATCCCCAGGGCAATGGTGCCGATCCCTGCCACGGCCGGTACCTTTATCGAAATCCACGCACGGGGATTGGCGGTGCGAAGCTCTTCGATGATCTGAGCCAGGTCTTCGATGGAGTAGATGTCGTGGTTGTTGGAGGGGGAGATCAGGGAGACCCCCGGGGTGGCATGCCGGGCCGCAGCAATCTTGGCGGTCACCTTGAAGCCGGGGAGGTGGCCCCCTTCACCAGGCTTGGCCCCCTGGCCGACCTTGATCTCTAAGAAATCGGCCGAATTGAGAAACTCCATATTGACGCCGAACCGGCCGGAGGCGATCTGTTGGCCGCGATTCTTCCGGTATTTGCCGAGCATGTCGGCGATCTCCCCCCCCTCGCCGTTCATGCAGACGATGTTGAGGCGCTTGGCCGCCTCGGCGTAAATGCGAAACGGCGTCTCCCCCTGGGAACCAAAGCTCATGGCGGAAATGAGGATGGGAAGATCGTGGTTTCCCACGGTGGTATCCACCTCCTCGGGGTCGACGGAGAGCTCCTCCTGGAAGCGGAGGTCAACCAGATGGCGAATGGCGAGGGGATTTTCTCCCTCCAGCTGCTGGATCAGGCGGGAGAGGTCGGCGTAGGTTTCATCCATTTTCGCCACCGCACCAACCATCTTCCAGATGCGCGGGTAGAGGCGGAACTGGACCTGGACCGGTTGCTTCTCCTTGCTGCGCACGACGGCGCTGCGGCTCCGATTTTCTTCCTCCAGGCGGGTCAGGGTGAGCCCCCCCCGTTCCGAGCCGCAAAAGTTGGGTGTTTCAAAAAATGCTGCCAGCTCGGAGCTTAAGCCGATGGAGGCAAAATATTTGCCATACCCGCCAATCTCGTGGGTTCCCATGGTGGAGATCACCTTTTCCAACCCCTTGAAGAGGACGGCCAGGAGATTGTGCACCCCCCGTTCCTGCTGGTCGGCGAGTTCCCACATCAGCTGGGGGCAGAGGGCATCGGCGCCCATCCCCAGGGCGAATATCAGGTCATGCAAGTTGCGGAATGCCCCGGATCGCACTACCAGAGAGACGTTACGCCGCAGACATTCGCCGGCTGGATTCTGCGCTTCCTTGAGTGCCTTGTGTAGCACGGCCACCGCCAGGAACGGGTCGAGAAAGCTTTTGCCCGGGGCAAAGGCGGCCCCATCATCGAGGAGGAGGAGCCGGGCACCGCGGCTTACCGCGGCAACGGCCTCTTCTTTGAGCCGCTCCAGGGCGGCGCTGACTGACTCATGCCGCTCCAGGTTGCAGGCGAGGGTGCGGTGACTCCGGGGGCCAAAGTGGGCAAGGAGCCCCTCCAGGGTGCAGGTGCCAAACTGCCGGGCAATGGCCAGATCGGTCGCAGCCGGACCGCCACGTCTTCCGCCGAGCAGGAGTGGCATGCCGAGCTCCACAACCTTTTGTACCGGGCCGCGCAGGGTGGGGCGGGGACCCACAAAGACCCGGATCGAGAAATGTTCCGCCTCCCGCTCCCGGTCAATGGCCGGGTTGGTCACCACCGCCACCTGCTCCTTGAAATAGTCGGCAAGGTTTTGCCGGGAGAGGGAGAGCGACGCCAGCGGGCCGTCGTAGCCGAGGGAGGCGATCGGGTCCTGGCCGCTCCGGGCCATCTCCTTGAGGTTTTGCACATCGCTGCTCTTCCAGGCCAGGGCCGCCAGCAGGTTCTCCTGCTGGAATCCCAGATCTTTCCGGGCAACCATCGGCCCGTCCGGCAGCATGGCCCCGCTTGCCAGGGCCTGGTGATGGGTCGCAAGCCTGGTCCTCTTCCGGAACACGGTGTAGGCATCCCGGCGCAGTTCATGGTGATCGAGCACCTGGACCTTTTTCCCCGGGGCCAGCCTGATTCCGATCTTTTCGCCGGGGGCGAGCGGTTTCGGGTCGGCCATGATCTCTTCGTGGGGGACCACCCCGAGCTCGGAGGAGGCAAAGAGTTCTTTTTCCGTCTCGCCAAACCAGAGGGGGCGAAGCCCCATGGCATCGACACTGAAGACGCAGAGTTCCCGGTGTCTGGCAATGATTGCGGCAGGGCCTTGGGCACTTGCCGTCAGGAAGCGGCGAAACCAGTTGTACATGGAGGCCAGTTCCGGGGAGAGCTGGTCCATTTCGCTGAAGATGGGGGGAAAGACCATCTCCATCGCTTCGGACAGGGTGAGGCCAAACCGGCACATGAGCCCTTCCAGGGTCCGGTTGAGGTCCTGGGAGTCGCTTCCACCCTTGGTGAGGACGATGCCGAGCATCCGCGCCTCTTCCCGCAGGCGGGCAATGGTATTGATCTCGCCGTTATGACCCAAAAGGGTGAAGGGCTGGGCCCGGAGCACTGTGGGAAGGGTGTTGGTGGAGTATCGGCTGTGGCCGATGGTAATCGCGGAAAGAAAATCGCGCCGTTTCAGCTCCGGGTAGTAGCGGGGGAGGATTTCCGGTGCGCCATGGACCTTGTAGGCGGCGGTTTCATTGGAAAGCGAGGCCACATGGACCGGGAAGTCTTCCTCAATCGTTACCTGCAACTGGAACAGCAATTCATGGGCGGTGGCAGGCTCAGGGCACTCCAGGGCGATCTGCCAGAAGAGTGGCTCTCCCAGCCGAGCACTGGCAGCGAGCACCTCGCTGCGGACCGGGCCGGGGCGCTCAACCAGGAGCCTGGCACCGGCAGCGGTGCAGCGGGCGATGATCCTTTCCTGCAGAGTGGGGTCTTCTGCCAGGGCCTCCTTCGGCAGGAGCAGGTGGCCGACCGCAAAGCCGGGTGCCTCGGCCAGTTCCGGCTTGAATCCGGCGTTGTCGAGGACCTCCCGCCAGAGGAGCCGTGGAATGTCGGTGAGGATACCGCAGCCATCCCCCTCGCCATTGATTTCGCCGGCCCGGTGCCCCATCTTGATCAGGGCTTCGATGGTCCGTTGCACGTTGCCGTGGGTCGGTTGGTGCGCCTTGTTGATATAGCAGATGATGGCGCAGGCATCCCGCTCAGGGGGCATCAGGCCAGAAGGGTCAAAGAGTGGCTGGTTCATGGGGGCTCCTCTGCACGGAAGGCTAAGGGCAAAAGGCAAAGGGCTAAAGGAAACAATCTGAGTTAGACCTTTAGCCCCTAGCCTTGCGCCTGATTCTCTTAGGTATACCAGAGGGAGCGTGAAGAGGCAAGCGCCTTGTGCTGGGCGCTTGTTCAGCGATTGACTGCTAGCCTTGCGGGGAGAGCAGGCAGTGCATGGCGGGTTTGTCGCCGGCTAACCGTGTCCATGTCCGTGGGGGATTTTGGTTGCCGCCAACCGGTCTGCGGCAGTCGGTTCCGGGAATTCGAGTCCAATCGGGAGATGCAGCGCATCCGGCTGGCTGGCATCCGTATGGAGTAAGGCGACCGTCTCCGTGCTGGCCAGGGCGCTTCGCTTCTCGCTGATGATGGCATCCATCTTTGCCACTGCCGCCAATGGGTCCTTTTCGACGAAGAAATAGCCGCCGAGGAGGGGCTTGAGATCTTCGGTCAGGATCCTGGTGACCACCTTGCTGCCGGCAATGGGGGGCATCAGCCCGAGATGGACAGGGATCCCCGAGGCGGCAAAGTAGGTGCCGATGGTCAGCGCCTTTTCCGTGGCCCATTCGGGGGCGGAGCTGACGATGGGGAGTTCAGAGATATCGACGTCGAACCGTTCGGCCAGCTCACTGAACAGCACCAGCAGCCTGGAACAGTCGACGCACGACCCCATATGCAGGACTGGCGGTATCTGATATTGCTCGCAGAAGCCGCGCAGCCGGGGCGAGGCTTCACTGATGATGGACATGTCCATCATCCCCGCCTTGGCGATGGCGATGGCGGAGCAGCCAGTGCCAACCACCAGGATGTCCCGCTTGATCAGTTCCCGTGCCAGACTCACATGCATGTAATCCTGGGTGACCTTCGGGTTATTGCAGCCGACAATGCCGACGATCCCGCGCACCGTGCCAGCGGCAAGCGCCTTGGCCAGTGGCTCCAGGGAACCGCCGAGCAGATCGGCAATCCCTTCAACGCTGAAACCGACCTTGGCCGGCACCGCATGCTTGGGAATGTGAACTTTCGACTTGTTCCGCTGCGGGAACGCGGCAATGGCGGTCAGGACAATGTCCCTGGCGACTGCGCCGGCGGTCTGCTCATCATACTGAATATGGATCGCGCCCGGAAACATGGCCTGTTCGCTGGTGGAGATAAAGCGGGTATGGAAGCAACGGGTCAGGTTCACCATGGAAGGGAGGATGCATTGGACGTCGACCACTATCGCTTCCACCGCGCCGGTCATTACCGCCAGTTCCTGGTGGAGGTGGTTGCCGGCCACATGCACCCCTTTGCGCATCAGCACCTCATTGACTGTGCAGCACATACCGATCATCTTCACCCCCTGGGCGCCGACCTGTCGTGCTGCTTCTTGCATCTCGTCACTCAGGGCCGCATCGATGATCTTTTCCGACAGGGTCGGTTCATGGCCGTGGACCACCAGGTTAACGTATGCCTCGTCAATAACGCCTAAGTTGGCCATGGCGGTCTTCACCTGGGGGGTGCCGAACAGCACGTCCTGGAGCTCGGTGGCGATCATTGAGCCGCCCCAGCCGTCGGCCATGGCGCAGCGGATTCCCTGCAGCAGCAGCGACAGCGGGTCATGATCGGTACCGTAGTGGGTACGGTGGAGGACATCCACCGGCTCCCGGTCGATGCTGCGCGGCAGCAGCCCAACGGTTCTGCCAGTAGCGGTAGTCAGCAGCTTTTCCACGGCCAGGATCTTCTC
>JANXYN010000141.1 GCA_025356035.1 Geobacteraceae bacterium | reverse complement strand
CACCGTCACAATCCCCTCGTCCTGAAATGCAATCTCAGGCATCGGCGCGATTTTCCGTTTCTTGAGAGTTTCGTGCAGAACGCATAAGCCGGCAAGTCCAGCCTTGTGCTGTGCCGACGGCAGGTTATAGAGGTCATAGCGCAATTTAACGGCTTCTTCAGACATATTTGCCCTCCTGTTTACTGAATCCGATGTGGCTATTGTAATGACTTGATGGCGCGACCGGGAAGCGTCTACCCACCAGCTGTTCCCGGTCGGCAAACCGCTTGGGAACGGGAACGACAAATCCTGCGATTTCTTCCGGCTTCTCTCGACTCAATCGCATGTATTCATTCATGTCGGAATCAAGGATGCAGTCCACCGTAAAGTCAATGCCCTCGCGGAAAGTATCATCGCTTCCCATGGCGAACCACCCAGAATCAAGAAAGCCGGTGAAGCCTCCTTCAACGTGAGGTCTGCTGATGGCCATTCCCTCAAGGTAGGCGGCCAGATCGTCCTGTGAGACTTCCGGTTTTGCAGACAGGCATCGAATGAAATTCTCGCATTGAGCAAGTTCCTCCTTCATGTAAGGCTTCTCGTCGGCTGGCACGCAAACATAAACGATACCGCGCCGCTCACCCGGCCTTTCCACCCGACAGCAGCGCCCCATACGCTGAATGAGCGAGGGCACCGGGGCCATCTCGGTAACCAGCACATCGGCGTCAAGGTCGAGGCTCATTTCGCAGACCTGTGTGGCTACCACAAGCGCCGCTCCCTCATGCTCACGGAAAAGCCTGATAACCTCCTCATGGCGAGCTTTCCTGTCCTTGAGGCGAAAGCGGCTGTGGTAACAATTGATGGGAATATTCCTTTCGATACAGAAAGCGTCATGGGCTGCATAGGTTTCCTGACAACGGTCGACGGTATTTACGACCCAGAGGACTTTTTTCCCCTCCAGCAAGGCGGCCCTGACCAGAGAACCAGGATCTTCATCCACACGCCTGACAACATAACGGGGAGCGCCTGTTTGTAAGCGAAGATCGTCAATCTCAGCTTTTGGGAACAATTCCAGTCCGCAACTATCTGTCAGTGTTCGCTGCCGGTCGGCAGTGAGGCTGGCGGTCATGCAGAGAACGGGGACAGAGGGGAAAGCTTTAAGAAATTGCTCCAACGCAGTGAACATACTCCGGTCAAAGCTATGGACTTCGTCGATCACTACGGCAGCGCCAGCAAGGAGCGGCAGCATGCAGAGTGAACCGTAACTATGGGCCATGAAGGAGAGAAACGAGTCGACGGTGGCGCTGAAAATTCGCTTCGGCCAGTAACCGAGGGCATACAGCCCCTCTTTGGCAGAATAGTCTTGTCCTGCCCGTCTGTCGGCAGGATTGGTGAACATGCCGGTCAGGTCGTATTCAGATGTGCCGTGGAGAAGGGCCGACTCGCCGGCGCCGGCCCACGAAGCATAGTCCCGGAACCCCTCTGTAGCAGTGGCACGGGTCGGGTAAAGAAAGAGCACCCGCGAAAACCGGTGCGTTTCAGCCTGATGCTGCACCCACTTCCATGCAGCAAGGGTCTTGCCGGCACCGCAGCCGGCCAAAAGGAGCGCCCGTGGACCGAGTTTGCCTGCTTCATTCTGGAATGTCCTCGGTTCGAATGACTTGCCGGTCCGTTCTTCAATCTGCCGCATCCGTGGCGCGATCACCAGCCTGTCAATGTCGCTGGCTGTTAGACGTGGCTGCTGCATGGACTTACCAATCCACTCCTCCAGTTGCATTCCTTCACGCACCAGCGCTGAACCAGCTGCATCAGCAGCGATCAGGCCGGCTTTGACGGCAAGGTAGAGGTTGCGAAACTTTTCATCCTTTTTCAACTTTGCTCGATATTGCTGGTACAGATAACTATGAAGTCCTTTCCTGTCGATTGCTGCGAAAGACCATTCTTTGTTGTGTAATGACAAATTGGGAGCATTCGCGCCAACAAACGGTTCGGCAAGGGCCAAGGTTTCGCTGAAACCGGCGTGCCCGGAAAGGACATTAAAGCCCTTCGCTGGTGCAAGGTAATGCATGAAATGATCAGAGTCGTTTACCTTAAGGTGATGGCATAGAACGGCAGCAAGGACAATTTCGAATGTGGCAGATCGGCATGATGATATCCACTGCCGCATTTCGGGAAGCCAGAGTATGAGCGCAGAGAGGTGTTCATGCCGGATTACTTGCTCACCCTTTCGAGAAAGCGCCATTTGAAAGCTATTATTGGCCTTGCCGAGATCGTGAAAGATGGCCGCAAGAAAAAGGTTGGTTATAAACGGCTTAAAATCATCTTCCGTCAGCCCAAAAAAGCTCAGCCACGACAACCCCAGAACAGTTGGCCGTTCTTGACCATAAAGACAACGCGAGGCATCCAATACGGCCTTGCTGTGCTCAGCAAGAGTAACGAATTTCCCGCCAACTGGTGATTTTGCATAAAGAATATCGCTCATTTGATTCCCACAAACACCCCGCACCCCATCTTCCGCCTCCCCCCAACCCCCTTTTCCTGTAACGTCAGCGACTCTTCCGCCGTAAGTTCGGAAACCAGCACGCTGTACCCGACAATCTGCTTGTCATGCACCTTGAAGGTCCGTCGTTTGCCGATGATAATCTTTCCTTGGACACACAGCACTTCCAACTGTTTCTGAACCTCCGCTTTGAAGCGTTCTTCGTCATTGCCATTCTTGGTCGTGACCATATGGCTGTAGACCGCCGTTTTCGGTAGTAACAAATAGGGATTCGGCACCCCAAGCCGCAATGCATGGCCGTCCACATCGACTGATTTCCCTGCAAGCGTCAGATAAAGGGGGAGCTTGTTGGCAGGAATTCTCAGTTTTAGGCGACTGATGGAGGATAAGGCCAAGAGTCCTCCCCCGCAATACTTGCCACGAATAAAATGCACGGCCGCATCTTCGGATTGATGCAGGTGCGGGCAGATCCTGCTTAGAGCCCCATAAAGCGCATAGCCGTGATCAACCGGAACCGTTTTCCCCTGTACTGGAAACGCCAAATCAATAACTTGAGTATCCACAGAAGCTTCTCCTTTCCCATTCCTCACTTACAAAATAACCTTGCATTTCCCGAAAAGTGATGGGAATAATAGCCTGCAGCCACTACTATACCACCCCACCTGGGACACCTGGCGTCCTACATAAAAATATTTTTCAATTGCCCCGGTACACCTTCACCATCCGACCAATCTCCTCTAGGATTTCCTCGCGCAATTCCACCGGCTCGACCACCTCCACATCGGCGCCAAACTGGAGGATGCGCAGCTTCACCTCACGGAAATCGGTGACCATGAAGCTTAACAGGATGGAACCGTCGGCCTCTTCCTTGATGGTCTGGTCGGCATGCCAGAACTCATCGCGCACCCAGCGGGCGCGATAGGCGTTGAACCGCAGAATGACACGCACCGGCGAGCCTCCTTGGAAGATGCCGAAGGCGCCGTACAGGTGCGGCCCCCAATTGTGATGGGAGAGCGGCTCGAAACCGCAGCCGGTAAGGCAAGGCTCGCTCATGCGGCCGAGATGGAATTTACGCCAGTCGTCGCGGTCGAGACAGCGGGCCAGGAGCACCCATCCACCCATGTAATACTGCAGATGATGGGGTTCTACGATTCGTTCCGTGTGTTCGTTTGTGGAAGGAGCAAAATAGTGGAAGGCGAGCTGCTGTTTCTGCACCAGGGCATCGGCAACTATGCGGAAGGTTTCGGCCTCGGCTGGAGCGTAGCCGTGCCAGACGGCGGAAAAGGCCTCGTTGATCCTGGCCTCGGAAAGGCCGAAGGCGCCGGTGGCGGCAAACAGTTTGCGGCCGAAAGAGAGGATCGACCTGCTGATAATTCCGCCGGCGCTTTCGGCCAGCAGGTTCTGCGCCAGCAGGACGGCGAGGAGCTCGTTCTGGGAAACCTCGAAGGAGGGAAGCGCAAAGCCGCTCTTGGTATAGTCATAGCCCTTGTGGTGTCCATCGTACGAAAGCGGCGCGCCGAGCCGGTCGCGCATGAAATCTATGGTGCGCTGGGCGGTCTTGGCGGAGATTTCGAAACGGTGTGCGAGGGAGGAGGCATTAGGGAAGACACGGCGGCGGATTTCGCGGTCAAACCAGTAATACCGTTCGAACTTGAGGTGTTCGGCCATATTTCCTCCTGGGCATGATTCTGAAAACTTCATGGGGCTTTTCAAACCATCCGCAAAACTCCCTCGTAGCAATAAAAATCAGACTTCTATTTACACCCCGATGCACTTAGTGTCAACATTAGTATTTTTTCTTATTGAGAAGACAAAAGCCGCCCAGCCGTTAATCCGGCTTAGACGGCTCTTTCCCCCAAAGCAGAGGGAAAACTCAACCCTTGGCTAAGATAATCACTTGATCAGACAATGTTAAATTTGTCTGTTGTCGATCACCCTTGCCGCCTTGCCTTCATGACGTGGAATGCTATTCGGCTCCACAAGCTTCACCGTCACGCCGACGCCGAGCATCGACTCGATCCGCTTCTCTACCAGCTCCAGGAATGCCCGCTGCTTTTTCATTTCGTCGAAGAAGATGTTTTCCGTGACCTCGATCCGCACTTCCAGGACATCCATGGAACCCTGGCGTTCCACCACCAGCTGGTAGTGCGGTTCACACCCCTCGATGGCGAACAGCACCTCCTCGATCTGCGACGGAAAGACGTTGACCCCCTTGATGATCAGCATGTCGTCGGAACGCCCCATGGTCTTCCTCATCCGCACCAGCGTCCGGCCACAAGCGCACGGACTGTAATCGAGGCTGGTGATGTCCCTGGTCCGGTAGCGGATCATGGGGAACGCTTCCTTGGTCAGTGCCGTCAGAACCAGCTCCCCCACGCTTCCTGGCGGCAGTGGCTGGCATGTCTCCGGATCGATGATCTCCGGGATGAAGGCGTCCTCGAAGAGATGCATGCCGCACTTCTGCTGGCATTCTCCCGCCACACCGGGGCCGATGATTTCCGACAGGCCGTAGTTGTCGGTGGCGCTGATGAGGAGCCTAGCTTCGATCTCTTTGCGCATCGCCTCCGACCAGGGTTCGCCGCCGAACAGTCCCACTTTGAGCGACAGACTCTTCGGGTCGATCCCCATCCGCTCCATCCGGTCCGCCAGGGTGATGGCATAGCTGGGGGTGCAGACCAGGGTGGTCGTTCGATAGTCCTGCATGATCATGAGCTGTTTTTCGGTGTTGCCGGAACTCATGGGGATGACCGACGCGCCGATGGTTTCGGCGCCGTAGTGAAGGCCGAAGGCGCCGGTGAACATGCCGTAGCCGAAGGCGATCTGCACCACGTCGTCATGGGTCACCCCGGCGGCGGTCATGAAGCGGGCCACCAGGTTGGACCAGGATTGCAGGTCGTTTCTGGTATAACCGACCACGGTCGGCTTGCCGGTGGTGCCGGAAGAAGAATGGATGCGCACCACCTCCCGCAATGGGACGGCGAACATGCCGTAGGGATAGTTGAGCCGCAGATCCTCCTTGGTGGTGAAGGGGAGCCGGGACAAATCGGCCAGGGTCCGGATATCTTCCGGAACGATCCCTGCCCCATTGAACTTATTCCGGTAACAGGTGACATTCTTGTAGACACGGTTCAGCGTCGCCTGCAGACGTTCCAGCTGAAGCTGCTCCAGCTCTCCCCGCAGCATGCATTCATGGGTCGGGTCCCAGATCTGTTGCATAGCAATCACCTCGCGATTAACCTATCTCTCCCAGATTTCCTTCTTGTCTTTCCCCAAATAGGCGCGCTGGACCTCTTTATTTTCCAAGAGGTTGGCAGCGGTTCCTTCAAGTATTACTTTACCCGTTTCCAGCACGTACCCCCGGTCTGCCAGCTTGAGGGCCGCCTTGGCATTCTGCTCAACCAGGAGAATGGTGGTACCCCTCTCCCGCCGCAGACCGTCCAGGACTCGAAATATTTCTTGAACGATCAAGGGAGCGAGCCCCATGGATGGCTCGTCCAGAAGAAGCAGTCGTGGGCTGGTCATCAGCGCGCGGCCGATGGCTAGCATCTGTTGTTCACCCCCGGAAAGGGTTCCGGACAGCTGTTTGCGCCGTTCTAACAAACGAGGAAAGAGCGTATAGACGTCCTGCAGGTCCTTTTTGATAGTGCCCCGCGCCTCCCGGCTCCGGTATCGGAGATATGCCCCGAGCTCCAGATTGTCCTCTACGGAGAGGGGCTTGAACACCTGCCTCCCTTCCGGCACCTGGGCAATGCCGAGCCGGACCAGCCGGTCAGGCGGCAGATTATGAATTGGATTCCCCTCGAACAGGATCTCGCCGCTCTCCGCCGGCGTAATGGCCGATAGGGTGTTGAGAATGGTGGTCTTGCCAGCCCCGTTGGCGCCGATCAGGGTAACAATCTCGCCTGCCACAAGGTGCAGTGACACATTCTTCAGGGCATGGACTTTGCCATAATAGGTATTTATGTTCTTTAGCTTGAGCATCGCTTTAACGTTTTATTCTCCAAGGTACGCTGCGATCACCGCCGGATTCTCCTGGATCTGCCGCGGGGTCCCGGTGGCCAGTTTGCAGCCGAGATTCAAGACCACGATTGCATCGCAGACATCCATGACCAGCTCCATATCATGCTCCACCAGGACCACGGTCACTCCGATATCCCTGATTCGCTTGATGAGGAGGGCCAGCTCCAGGGTCTCCCGGCTGTTCAACCCGGCCGCCGGCTCGTCCATGAGTAACAGCCGGGGTTCCAGCGCCAACGCCCGGGCAATTTCCAGAAGCCTTCCTTTGCCGAAAGGAAGGTTGGCGGCTGTCACCTGGCACAAATCGGCAATACCGGCGAACTCCAGCCATTTCAAGGCCTGCTCCCGGATCTGCCGCTCTTCCCGCAGATGGTTCGGGAGCTTGAAGGCGCAGGCAAAAATGCCGCTGTTACTTCTGGTATGGCGGCCAACCATGACATTTTCCAGTACCGTCAGTTGACCGAACAGTTCGATATTCTGGAAGGTCCGCACCATCCCCAGACTGGCGAGGCGCTCCGGTGGCATCCCGGATATATCGCGTTCCTCAAGGAATACTTTACCTGTCGTTTGGGTATAGATCCCGGAGACAATATTGAACAGGGTGGTCTTGCCGGCGCCGTTCGGGCCGATGATGCCGGTTATCTCCCCTCGCCGTGCCGTCATGGAAAAATCTTGGAGGGCGGTAAGGCCGCCGAAGGTCATGGTCACATCAGCCAGTCTGAGCATTTCCCCCCCGTTTCCCCGTGAGTCTTGACCAAAGAAACAGCATAAGGTCAGGAATGCCCCGCACCAAACCGCCAGGCATGAAGATGGTCATGAAGACCAGCAGCGCACCATATGCAATGATGTCATAATCGCGGAAAGCCCGCAACAGTTCCGGTAGGAGAGTCAATAGCGCCGCACCAAGGAAGGAGCCATAGATGCTGCCGAGTCCGCCGATGATGACCATAGTGACCAATTCCACGGAGAAATTGAAGCCGAAGGAGGTGGGCGAGATGAAGGTCATAGTGTGGGCATAGAGACTTCCTGCCACGGCCGAGATTGCTGCGGAAAGGGCGAAAATCTGCACCTTGAGGAGCCGGACATTGACGCCCATGACGCGGGCCGCCACCTCGGAATCGTGGATGGCGCGAAGGGCCCGGCCAATCCGGGAATGGGCAAGGTTCACGCAGAGCAGGATGGTTAGGAGGGTAACTCCCCAGATCAGATAGTAATTTTTCAGGTCGTTATCAAAGGTCAAGGAGCCGATCGCCAGGTTCGGGATCCCCGGCAGCCCCGAAGGCCCACCGGTCAGACCGATGGTCTCGTTGAAAACGATATAGAAGATGATGCCGAAGCCGAGGGTGGCCATGGCCAGATAATGCCCCTTGAGCTTCAGGATTGGGAAACCGAGGACGAAGGCGAGCCCCCCCACCGTCACGGCAGCCAGGACTATGATCAGCCAAGGATTGAGACCGAAGTTGGCGGTGAGGATCCCGGAGAGGTATGCCCCCATGCCGAAAAAGGCCGCATGCCCCAGGGAAATCTGTCCGGCAAAGCCGAGCAGCAGGTTCAGCGCCACGGCCAGCAAGGTATTTATCCCGACAAAAACCAGCACGTTCAGGAGATAGCTCTGCTTCAACGGCAGCGGAGCGAGCATTACCAGAGCGGCAAAGATGATAAACTTTACTACTTCACGTTTCACAGGAGGTTTCCGTGCTAACTGGTTGATTTATTCAGACCCGTTCCGACTCGCCACGATGGAAAAGCCCCTGGGGACGGATAATGAGGATGAGCAGGAGGATGACAAAGGCAATGGCGTCTTTGTAGCCGGAAGAGACAAAGCCGGCACCGAATGATTCCAGCAGCCCCAACACAATTCCACCGATGACCGTGCCCAGGCCACTGCTCATTCCGCCGATAATGGCTGCGCAGAACCCTTTGAGTCCAAGCATGATTCCCACGTCATAGGAGGTCATGGTCAGCGGCGCGATGATAATGCCGGCCATGGCGCCGATGGCGGAACTCAGGGCAAAGGAGTAAAGCACCATCCGCTGCACATCAATTCCCACAAGGCTGGCAGCCCGGCGGTTATGGGCACAGGCGCGCATGGCTTTGCCGCTGATACTGTAATAGAAGAACAGTTTATTGCCGGTGATTACCAGGAGGGTAACGGCAAAAATCCAGAGATGCTGGGGGAGAATGGTGGCGCCGGCAAGCGTAAGCGGCTCGTTTCCGGAGAAGGGAGGGAGGGCGTGGGTATCCTTCCCCCAGAAGAGCATGGCGAGCCCACGGAGCAGAATACTGCCGCCGATGGTTATGATCACCAGACTTAACGGTGTTGCCTGTTTGAGTGGCCTGATAGCCAGCCGCTCAAAGGCCACGCCAGTCATGGTGGCCGTCAGGATCGCGACTGGAACGGCCAGCCAGAGCGGCAGCTTCACCACTTCTAGGAAAAAGACCGATAGCATGCCGCCCAGCATGACAAACTCCCCCTGGGCGAAGTTCACAATGGCGGTGGAACTGAAGATGATGGCAAAACCAAGACCGACCAGACCGTAAATGGCGCCGGTGGAAAGGCCCGAGAGAATATACTGCAGAATCTGCTGGGAAAGGTTCATTTAACGAGGAGCCAGTCCCTGTTTTTGATCTCCACCAGCACAAAGGCATCGCTGGCAAGGCCGGCGTGGTCCTGGGGCGAAAAATTGAAGATCCCGCCGATCCCGGCAAACCCGCGGCTTTTTTCCAACTGCTCGCGGATCGTGGCTGGTGTGTCTGCACCGCGCTCGATGGCACCTTTGAGGAGCATCACCGCATCCCAGGCGTGACCGCCGAAATGGTCCCCCTCCTTATTGTAATGCCTCTGATAGTCCTTCACGAAACCGAGGAGTGATTTCTTCTGTCGGTCCGATTCAGGCAGGAGCTCAGCCACCAGCACCCGCCCTGAGGGGAGGGTGATCCCTTCGGCGGCATCGCCGGCCAGCTCGATGAATTTCTTCGATGAAACGCCGTGGCTCATGTAGAGCGGTAGCTTCAGCCCCAGCTGTTTGGCATTTCTGGCGATGACGGCCGGGCCGGGATTGGTTCCCCAGCAGATCAGGGCCTGGGCCTGGCTGCCACGAATCCTGGTCAGCTGAGCGGTCATGTCGGTGTCCTTGGGACCGTAGGTGTCATCGGTTTCGATCTGGATGCCGAACCTGGCGGCCTGGGCCTTCAGCTGCTCACGGCCCGACGAGCCGAAAGAATCGGAAACCGTAAGGATCGCCACCCTGCTGATCTTCTGTCTGACAAGGCGTTCATAAATCTTGGCCACCGCCAGCGAATCGTTCTGGGCAGTCTTGAATACCCATTTTTTCAACGGCTCGGTGATCTTGATCCCCGCTGCACAGGAGATAAGCGGGATCTGCTCCTTTTCCACCAGCGGGATTACCGCCATGGTATCGCCGGTAGTGCTCGGACCGATAATCGCCACCACCCTATCCTCTTTGATCAGCCGGTTGGCGGCCTGGACCGCCTTGGTGGCGTCACCCTGGGTGTCATACACTATCAACTCCAGCATCTGTCCCTTGATGCCGCCAGCCCTGTTAATCTCAGCCACCACCATCTGGGCGGTGTTGCGCTCGGGTTCGCCGAGGAACGAAGCCGGACCGGTCACGGCAAAGAGCGCGCCGATCTTGATCGGCTGTGCCGCCAGGGCACTGTTGCCAACCCCGAGTACCAGCAGTGCGATCTGCGCAGCAGCTAAAGTTTTTCCGAGCATATGAACCCTCCGGATGATGTTAAGTCGCTTCGCCAGTAAGTACCAAAACCCCGGCCCCTTGTCAGTTGGCGAGTTCCCAATCCCCTTTGGCAATTCTCACCATTTCGAAGGCGGAGAGGTCAAGGCCGTTATGGTCAGTGGTCGACATGGTAAATACCCCTGACACCCCCGGCATCTTCCGGGTCTGTTCTATGCCATTGCGGATCTGCTCGGGGGTAGCACCAACTTTCTTTACGGCACCGAGCAGTAGCTGGAAACCGTCGTAAGCATAGCCGCCAAAGGTGGAAGCCTCAACGCCGTAAGACTTCTTATATGCCTGGTCATAGGCCTGCAACACCGGCATTTGCGGCTCATTCTGTTTTAGCCGATTATAGACGGCGAGTTTGCCGGCCGGCAGCATTACCCCTTCCGCAGCATCGGCACCGGCCAGCTCAATGAATTTCTTGGAAGCAACCCCGTGGCTCTGGTAGAGGGGGATCTTCAGCCCGAGCTGCTTCAGGTTCCTGGTGATGACCGCCGGCCCCGGATTGGTCCCCCAGCAGATGATGGCATCCGGTTTTGCGCCGCTGATCTTGGTCAGTTGAGCAGTCATGTCGGTATCCTTGGGAGAATAAACCTCGTCCGCCACGATGGTGAACCCCTTTTGCGCAGCAAGGACCTTGAGCTGCTCCCGTCCTGACGAGCCAAACGAGTCGGATACCGTCAACAGCGCAAGGCTCTTCTGTTTGAGCTTCGCGGCATGGAGCAGGATTTTTGCTGCTGCCACATGGTCATTTGCCGGCGTCTTGAACACCCAGCGTTTGGCCGGTTCGGTGATCTTGATTCCCGCGGCACAGGAAATGAGTGGAATCTGCTCCTTCTCCACGATCGGGATGACCGCCATGGTTTCTCCGGTGGTGCTGGGACCGATGATGGCAACGACCTGATCATTTTTGATCAACTTGGTTGCCAGTTGGACCGCCTTGGTCACGTCCCCCTGGGTGTCATAAACCGTCAGCTCGATCTTGCTCCCGTTTACCCCTCCCTTTGCGTTAACCTCATTGACCAGCATTTCCAGACTCTTTTTCTCCGGTTCACCAAGGAACGAGGCCGGGCCGGTAACCGCAAACAGCCCTCCGATTCTGATGGGAGGTGCTGCCACCACGGCGGTGGCGGCAAAGCAAACGAAAAGGACAGACAACGCCACGAGCAGTTTCTTCATATAACACTCCTTTGTTCCATAAGAATCACATGCTGTAAAGACGCTCACCCTTCAGGACATTAAAGCTGTTTTTCTGCAGCGCCTTGATCGCCCTGTCCGTCTCGTCGAAACGGAAGATGATCACCGCATTCTCGCCGCACCGCTCGACAAAGGCGTACATATATTCGACGTTGATGTTTTCCCGGTCGAGGGCCTGCAGGATTTGGGAAAGTCCGCCGGGACGGTCGGGAACCTCCACCGCCACCACTTCAGTCTTGTTGACGGTGAACCCTTTTTCTTTCAGGACCGCATTGGCCTTCTCACAATCATTGACAATCAGCCGCAAAATGCCGAAATCCGAGGTATCCGCAAGGGACAGGGCGCGGATGTTAACCCCTGCCTCGCCGAGCACGCGGGTTATCTCCGCCAGTCGGCCCGATTTATTCTCGATGAAGATGGAGATTTGTTCGACCTTCATGTTTGCCTCCTCCCAATAGCTTCTATCTCACCAGACACGGAAGGCCCAGAGCAGCTTCTATTGGACCTTTCTGTTGTCGATGACCCGCGTGGCTTTTCCCTCGCTCCGGGCGATGGTCTTCGGCTCCACCAGCCTTACTTTGCAGGTGACGCCGAGGAGGTCCTTGATCTCTTTCTCAATCCGCTGCGACAGGGCCTGGAGATGTTTTACCTCGTCGGAGAAGAGCCGTTCGTCAACTTCCACCTGCACCTCGAGAATATCAAGATTCTCCTTCCGGTCGACAATGAGCAGGTAGTGGGGCTCCACCCCTTCGATCCCCATCAGGATCGCCTCGATTTGCGACGGGAAGACGTTGACCCCGCGAATGATGAGCATGTCGTCGCTGCGGCCGCTCATCCGGGCGATGCGGGCATGGGTCCGGCCACATTTGCAAGGCTCGTAGGTAAGGCTGGTGATATCACGGGTCCGATAACGGATGAGGGGAATCCCCTCCTTGGTGATGGTGGTGATGACCAGTTCTCCCTTAGTACCGGCCGGGAGGAGAGCGCCACTATCCGGGTCAATGATCTCTGGAATAAAATGGTCTTCCCAGATATGGAGCCCCTGCTTCGCCTCCAGACACTCGATGGCGACGCCGGGCCCCATGATTTCGGACAGGCCATAGATGTCAATGGCCGAGAGGTTAAGCTTCCCCTCGATCTCCTGGCGCATGGAATCGGACCAGGGTTCGGCGCCGAAGATGCCGACCCGCAGGCTCAGCGATTGGAAATCAACCCCTTCCTCCCGGGCCGCTTCTGCCATATAGAGTGAATAGGACGGGGTACAGGTAAGGACCGTGGAGCCGAAGTCCTTCATGATCATGATCTGCTTCTTGGTGTTCCCCCCCGACATGGGAATGACCGATGCGCCGAGCCGCTCGGCGCCATAGTGGGCACCCAGCCCGCCGGTGAAGAGTCCGTAGCCGTAGGAGTTATGGATAATATCGCCCTTGTGCACGCCCGCCGCAACGAAAGAACGGGCCATCAGTTCCGCCCAGGTGTCGATATCCTTCTGCGTATAGCCAACCACGGTTGGTTTACCGGTAGTGCCGGAGGAGGCATGGATGCGGACAATCTCCTCCATGGGGGCAGCGAACAGTCCATAGGGGTAGCTGTTGCGCATGTCCTGTTTGTAGGTGAAGGGGAGTTTCTGTAAGTCGGCTAAGGAGGTGATCTGCGCCGGCTTGATCCCGACTTTGTCCAGTGCAGATTTATAAAAGGGAACACGCGCGTAAACACGCGCGACCATGGTCTGCAGTCGTTTCAGTTGCAGCGCCTCCAGCGCGGGCCTGGGGAGGGTTTCAAACTCTTCGTTGTAGAACATGGGGCCACCTCATCAACTTCTTAGTCCACCCCGGAGACAAGAGGCACCAGGGAAATATAGTTATCTACACGCTTCTCCCCAGCTGGAATGCCCGCAGGTTCACATCAAGTGCCTTCTTCGGCACCATCTTGCCGATGGCAGCGAGCCAGTATTTCTCGTCCACGTTGAGCTGCTTTGACAGTGCCCCGATCAGGACGGTGTTGGCCGCTTTGGGGTTTCCCGCCTCGGTGGCCAGTTTCAGTCCATCGAGGATGATGCAGTCAGGGACCAGCTGGCGAAGCTTATTCGCTATCCCCTCCGGATATTTCTCTCCACCGGTTGAGACCACCGAGGGATTAATACGCAGGTCGTTTGCCACCACCCGTCCCCCCTTTTTCAGGAGCGGTAGGTAGCGGTAGGTCTCCAGGAGTTCGAAGCCGAGGATGATATCCGCATCCCCTTCGGGGATAATGGGAGAATGGACTTCCTTGCCGAAGCGGACATGGGAAACGACGCTGCCGCCCCGTTGGGACATGCCGTGGATCTCGCTTTTTTTCACATCGAAACCGGCCTGCATCAGGGTTTCCGAAAGAACTTCCGACGCCAGCAGGGTCCCTTGCCCGCCGACACCGACCATCAGGATGTTGGTGATCTTATCGCTCATTGTTTCTCTCCGATCGCGGAGAGTTTGCAGACCTGCTCGCAGACGTTGCAGCCGGTGCAGAGAAGCGGATCGATGGTTGCCTTCCCCTTTCCCCCTTCCCCCGCCTGCCAGACAATGGCCGGGCAGCCAAGCTTCATGCACGCCTTGCAGCCGCTGCAGAGCTCGATCTTTACTTCGAGCGGCTCACCGCTCTCAAAAACCCCGGCCCGCTTGATCAGCACACACGGCCGCTGGGTAATGACCACCGACGGCTCCGGTCGCGCCATCTCTTCCTGGAGAATCCGTTTCGATTCTGCCAAGTCATAGGGGTCGACAATCTGTACGTGCCTGACGCCGAGGGTCTTTACCAGCTGCGGCAGGTCGACCTGGAAGGTCTCCTCCCCCATCAGGGTAAAGCCAGAGGCGGGGTTCTCCTGCCGGCCGGTCATGGCGGTTATTCGGTTATCCAGGATTATCAGAGTGGCAGGCGCCTTGTTGTATACCATGTCGAGGAGGCCGGTGATGCCGGAGTGAAGGAAGGTGGAGTCGCCGATGACCGCAACCACCTTCTGCCGCTCTTCGGCTGAAAGGACCTTGGTGATGCCGGTGGCATTACCGATGCTGGCCCCCATGCAGACACAGGTGTCCATGGCATTGAGCGGCGGGAAGAATCCGAGGGTGTAACAGCCAATGTCGCCGGTGACATAGGCCTTCAGCTGGTTGAGGGTGTAGAAAATCCCCCGGTGAGGGCAACCGGCACACATGTTGGGTGGCCGGCCGGGGAGCTTTTCCACCGTGGTCACAGCCGGCTCCGGGCGATTGAAGGCCCTACGCAAGATGCCGGGGGTGAGCTCTCCGCAGATGGGGATGATCTCCTTGCCAATGACCGCGATCCCCATGGCCCGCACCTGCTCTTCGATGAACGGATCGAGCTCTTCCACCACATAAAGCTTTTGTACCTTGCCGGCAAATTCTCGAATAAGCTTCTGCGGCAGGGGCCAGACCATGCCGAGCTTCAGTACCGATGCCTCGGGGAGGACCTCCCGCACATACTGATAGGAGATACCGGCGGTGATGACGCCGGTGGTGGTATCGCGAAGTTCGAGCCGGTTGACGGCCAAGTCGTTACCGAATTCGCCCATTTTGATCGTCCGCTCTTCGACGAACGGATGGCGCCTGCGGGCGTTGGCCGGCAGCATTACCAGCTTGGCGGCATTTCTCTCCAGTCGCGGTGCGGGAAGACCGGTCACCGGCTCTGCCAGGGTGACCACCGATTTGCCGTGGGAGGTGCGGGTGGTGGTGCGGAGCATGACCGGGGTGTCGAACTGTTCGGAAAGTTCGAAGGCCAGCCGGGTAAAATCTTTGCATTCCTGGGAGTCGGCCGGTTCCAGCATCGGCACCTTGGCGAACTTGGCGTAATTGCGGTTATCCTGTTCGTTCTGGGATGAGTGCATCTCTGGATCATCGGCAGTGACCAGCACCAGACCGCCGCGAACGCCGGTATAGGAAAGGGTGAAGAGTGGGTCGGCCGCCACGTTGACCCCCACGTGCTTCATGGTGACCAACGCCCGCCCACCGCCGAAGGAAGCACCGATCCCCACCTCCAGCGCCACTTTCTCATTGGGGGCCCAAGAGGCGTCAATCTCCTTATATTGGATGATGTTTTCGAGGATTTCGGTGGAGGGAGTGCCCGGGTAAGCGCTTGCCACCCGCACACCTGCTTCGTATGCCCCACGGGCGATGGCTTCATTGCCAGACAGAATTTCTTTCATCAACAGTCACTTCCCTGAAAAATGAGGGGTTTACCCCCTGTAATGTCTTGGAAATATACATAGAATGGCCATCTATGTCAATTGATTTGTAAAACGTTTTTCTATTAACAGCGGTAAAATTATTCCTCGTTGGTTATTGACAGGCGTGAAAGATTGACTACTATTAGAGCGGAACATAAACTTGCAAGGAGGCATAACATGAAAATCATGGCGATCTGTTTGTTACTGCTTTTATCCGCAGCAGTGGCCAATGCAGAGGGAGGACCTTCGTTGGAACGGGGGAAAGCACTGTTTGAAAATGACAAACTGGGGAGCAACGGCAAAAGCTGCGCCACCTGCCATCCCGGCGGAAAACGGCTGGAATGGGCCGCCACCTTCGAGGAAAGCAGACTGGCGAACATCGTGAACAAATGCATTGAGCAGTCTCTCAAGGGAAAACCGCTCGACCCGGTCAGCGATGACATGCGCTCGTTACTCATGTACCTAAAATCCTTTGCCGGCCCCGGCTATTGATCGTAAACTGTTACAGTTGCCAGAAACTAAACAGGGGGCGCGAAACGCTCCCCTGTTTAATATTCGGCACCTCTGCATAGTTGCAGCAGCAACCCTTCCAGCAGACCAAAGTCACTCACCTTCAGCCGGGAAAACCCGAATAACTCCATGGTTTTGATGGTGATCAGGATGCCGGCAATGATAAGATCCTCCCTCCCCTGCTCCAGTCCCGGTACCTGCAGCCGTTCCGCTGGAGTCATGGGGAGCAGCCGCCCAAAGATTTCCCTGATCTCTGCCAGGGCCAGGGTATAATTGTTCACTTTTCGGTAGTCATAATCGGTCATCTGCAGGCTGATGGCGGCCAGGGTGGTGACCGTGCCGGCAGTGCCGAGCAGAGTAGCGCCGTCCAACCGGCTGATAAGACCGGCGGACGTCAGCTCCGTTTTGAGGGCTCCAAGCTCACGGCCAATCTTCTCCTCCATGGCGGGCAGGGTGGTTTTCCCTTCGGTGAGCCTGACAACACCCAGCGGCAGACTGTTGGTAAAGAGCGGCGTTTCACTTGCAGCCAGGGTATATTCGGTGCTCCCGCCGCCGATATCAAACACCAGAAAATTGCCGGCGGTATCGTCCAGTCCCGCCAGTACCCCGCGTAACGTCAGCAGCCCTTCTTCCTCGCCGCCAATGATCTCGAAACTGATCCCGGTTGCAGCGTGGACCTGGGCTATGAACGCCTTGCCGTTGACTGCATCACGCACGGCGCTGGTGGCAACTGCCCGCACCCTGGTCACCCGATGCCGGTTGATCTCTGCGGCAAAGGAGATGAGAGCCGCAAGAGCCCTCTCTATGGCCTCATTGGACAGACCGGCTTCTCTGCTGAAACCGCCGCCAAGCCGGATGATTTGCCTTTGCAAGTGCAGCTGAACAATCCCCCCTTGGGGGTCAAGGCTCCCGATCAGCAGTCTCGCTGTATTTGTCCCCAAATCGATGGCGGCAACGATTTCTGCCATTAATGCAGCCCCCATTCCGCCTCGATGATGTTAAACGAGTTTTCGCCAATCTTGCTGAAGGCAGCCAAGATATCGCCATAGACCAAACCGGCCACTACCGTGCAATTGCCGCTGCGCAACCGGTTGATGTGGTTTTTTTTCATGGCACGATAGAGCTGGTTGCAGCCCTCTTTGAGCATCAGGCCCTTTTCCATGGAATCCTCACTAACCTCCGCGCATGTCTGCACTGCCAGTGCAACAATCTCAGCCACCTGGGCAGCCATGGTCTTGAGTTCATCCATGGCGATGTCGGAAAAAAAGATATTCTCTTCTTTTTTACGCTGCAGATAGGCAAGTATCGATTCAGCATGGTCACCGAACTGCTCAAGATCGTTGATAATGTTGATCATATAGGGGATTTCTACGGCAATATCCGCGGCAAGGGGGGGCCTGGAGAGCGCCACCAGAAAATTCGCGATATCCCGCTGCAATACATCCAGCACCTCTTCCTTCTGCTTGATCAATCCTGCTCGGTGGGCGTCATACCGGTAAAAAAGCTCCACCATGTCACCGTACATGGAATGGGCCACTTCCGCCATCCTCTGCAGTTCGTTACGTACCTGCAAAAAGGCAATGGATGGGGTATTGATAACCCTTATGTCGATATATTTGGTCCGGGTCTCGATATCCACCCTCCCCGCCCGGCCAGGAAGCAATTGAGACGCCGACCTGGTGAAAAATCCGAGGAGCGGCAGGAAAATAAGGAGATTCATCAACCAGAACAGGGTGTGGGCATTGGCCAGCTGCCGGCTGATGGAAGGGGCGGCGCCGGAGGAGATAGAGCGGACAGCCAGGGCGAACAGGGGAAAAGTCAGCAGCACTACTGCAACCGCCAGGATAGAGATGAGGAAGTAGATCAAAGCCGCACGCTTGGCGGCAAGGGTCCCGCCTATGGAAGCGATGGCGGTAATCCACGCTATACCGATCCCCTCGCCGATCATCATGGCCGTCCCCGCTTCGAAATCGAGAAAACCACTGCTGGCCATGGCGATGATGATGCCGAGCGCCGCATAACCTGACTGGGTCAGAAAAGTGAGGAGCGCCCCAAGCAAGACAAACGAGATGTGCCAGAAGGAGACGTGCAGTTGGTGACTAAGCAGGATGGTGTTCTGCGTGATCGGGGCAAAGTCGGCCTCCATGATCTTTAGCCCGAGAAACAAAAGACCAATGCCGAGGAGCACCTCCCCCGCATAAACAGCCCTTCTGCTGCTGCCAAAGAACTTCAACACAACGCCGACAAAAATCGTTGGTAAGGCAAAAAAGGTGATTTTAAAGGCGAACAACTGCACCGCAATGGTGGTACCGATGGCAGTTCCCAGCAATACACCCAGGGCTTGATAGAGGGAGATGAGTCCGGCGTTCAGGGAACCTATAACGAGAATGGAGGCGGTGCTGCTGGACTGGAGCAGATAGGAGAGGACCCCGCCAGTTAAGACGGCGGTATAGCGGTTAATGGTCAGCACTTCGAGGGCCTGGCGTAA
>JANXYN010000079.1 GCA_025356035.1 Geobacteraceae bacterium | reverse complement strand
GGTGCCAACATGCTGATGCTGCAGACCAGGCAGCAGCTAGGTACCTCAGCCCTGAGCATGTCTGCCCAGGCAGCCCAGTCAGTACTTAAGCTCTTCTAGAAGCTAACCGTTGAATGATGGCAGGGGGGGCAACCCCCCTGCCAGTTCCACAGAAGGTGGACACTATGGCTACGCTAAAAGTTGGCACAGATCAGGCCCCGCTGACGATTTACCCGGTGGAGAAAAGCTTCACGAAACCAGGGAACCAGCCGGGCACCGGCAGCACAATCACCCATTTAAAAACAGATTTGTCAGCACCGGCCGGGCTAAGCTCCAGCCACCGTGCGTTCAGCGCCCTGCAATCGGTTAATAGCAGCCTCAACCTGGTTGCTGAGAACATTAAGGTGGCGGATCGCGCCATGGCGTCGATTGGCAACTTGATCAGTTCCATGAAAGAGGATTTGCAGGGTATCGTCAAGAATTTTCCCCCCTTTCCGCTGGGGAGCCCGGAACGGGCAGAGTATTTGCAGAGTTTCAGTGCGTTGCGTAAGCAGATCGAGCAGTTAACCTTCCCTGCCCAGCATGACGGGGCGAGCAAGATCATGGCTGACCCGGCGGTGACCGGGGAGAAGGGCGACTGGCAAGTGCCTGTCGCAATCGGCAAGCCGCTCACCATCCGCCGGGAGGAAGTCCATGTGGGTCCGCGTGGCCTCGATATTCCCGAGCTGCTGGGGAGTGCCAGCGATGAGGAGATTGCTGCAGCGCTGCATAAACTCGATGGTGCCGCTGCCACCCTCACTGAGAGACAGGCCGGGCTGGCCGCGGATGCCGCCGGTATCATGACGGCCATCCCGAAATCCAAATATGACGGCGGCACAGTCGATACGGAGGCCTCCACCGTCCGACCCGAGCGGGCTGCGGAAATGAAAAGCCTCGAGGTCAGACAGGCCCTCTCCCAGCAAACGCTCAGTGGCATAACCGGCATGCAGGCGCAACTAATCCAACTGTTGAGGTAATCTATGGCCCTGAAAATTTCCCTCAAAGCGCATGAAAGACTGATCATCGGCGGAGCGGTCGTTACCAACGGCAGCACCCGGAGCGATCTGATCATTGAGAACAACGTGCCGATCCTGCGCGACAAGGACATCCTGAGCGAGACGCAGGCCACTACCCCCTGCCGCCGGCTCTATTTCCTGATCCAACTCATGTATGTGGATGAAAAGAATATTACGGAATATCATCAAACATACTGGGTGCTGGTGCGGGACCTTCTACAGGCGGCTCCTAGCATGCTGGCGCTGATTGACCAGGTGAATGAGCAAATCCTGGCCGGTAAATACTATCAGGCACTCAAGCTGGCCGCAAAGCTAATCGACCAAGAACAGGAGGTAGTGAACCGTGTACGCAAATCAAGTGGCAGTATACACAGACATCCATAAGGAGAGCCTGTCCGGACGTGATCTGGAGTCTTCGGTCCTGACCAGGGCGGCGCTGATGCTGAAGAACTGCCAGGATAACTGGAATGCAGCCGATCACGAGGAGCAGCTGAGCAAGGCCATCAAGTTCCATCAGCAGATCTGGAGCATCTTCCAGGCCGAACTTGCCAGTCCCGATAATCTGCTCCCCAGGGAACTGCGCCAGGACATTCTCAGTCTCAGCCTGTTCATGGACAAAAGGCTGTTTGAGGTGATGGCGTACCCGGCGCCGGAAAAACTTACGGCAATCATCAATATCAACCTGAATCTTGCAGCGGGGTTGAATGCCGCACCAGCCGGCCGTTAGGTCGCTACCGACCAGAGCGTGTCAATTCATAAACCAGCAGGGTTGCGCCGATTGATGTTAAACGGCTCTCCTCTGCTGGTTTTGTCGCCTGATACGCAGGGGAGCAGGCGTCAAAAAAGGAGAGGCCCATGCAGTATTGCATCGATAGGGGTGCCATCGCCCGCGGGTTGCCGGAGAACATTGATTTGTTTAGCGCCGTGGAAGAGATCATCCGACATCGCGGCGCAGCTTCCACCCCGGTGGAGGAGGTGCCGCTGGTTTGTGCCGAGGAGATCCTGGCGGAAGGGGAAAGGTATCTGGCGGTGCTCCATCACCTGGTGCTGAAGAGCGCCGACCTATTGCGGGGTGATGGGAAACTCC
>JANXYN010000063.1 GCA_025356035.1 Geobacteraceae bacterium | reverse complement strand
CCAGTTTCTGCATACTCCCGGTCTCCACGTAAAAAGGCCCGCCGAGAAATCCCGACGGGCCTTTTTGCAGCAGATACTACCGAGATTACTTGTACTCGGCCATCTCATCAAACTGCAGATACTTATAGATAACATCCTTCTTCGGCTCGATCTTCTCCTTGTACACCTGGAGATACTCGGCCGGGGTCGGGATCTTGCCGGTGGTGGTGATCACCGCGCCGAGTTCAGCGGAACCGAGGTATACCTTGGCGCCATCGCCGATCCGGTCGTCGAAGTTACGGGTCGAAGTGGAGTACATGTTCACTCCGTCGGGTACGCGGGCCTGGTTCCCCATGCAGAGCGAGCAACCAGCGATCTCGATGCGGGCGCCAATGGCGCTGTAGACGGCGAAGTATGCCTCGTCCTTGAGTTGGGCCTGATCCATCCGGGTTGGCGGACAGATCCAGGTGCGGACTGCGGGGTTGAACTTCTTCCCTCTCCAGATCTCAGCGGCGGCGCGGAAGTGCCCGATATTGGTCATGCAGGAGCCGAGGAACACGTCCTGGATCGGGGTGCCTGCCACGTCGGAGAGGAGCTTGACGTCGTCCGGGTCGTTCGGGCAGGCGAGGATCGGTTCCTTGATATCGGCCAGGTCGATCTCGATCACCGCGGCGTACTCAGCATTGTTATCCGCTTCCAGGAGCTGCGGCTTCTTCAGCCACTCATTGACGGCGTCGATCCGGTTCTGCAGAGTCTTGGCGTCCTGGTACCCTTCCTTGATCATCTTCTTCATCAGCGCCACGTTGGAACGGAGATAGGTGGCCACCGATTTTTCGGAAAGCTTGATGCAGCCGGCAGCGGCGGAACGCTCGGCGGCGGCGTCGGTCAGTTCGAAGGCCTGCTCCACAGAGAGGTCGGGAAGCCCTTCCATCTCGAGAATCCGGCCGTTAAAAATATTGACCTTGTTCTTCTTCGGTACGGTCAGGTGCCCCTGCTTGATCGCCCAGAACGGAATGGCATTGACCACGTCGCGCAGGGTAATGCCGGGGTTGAGCTTTCCTTTGAAACGGACCAGCACTGATTCAGGCATATCCAGCGGCATGAAGCCCATGGCGCCGGCAAATGCGACCAGACCGGAACCGGCCGGGAAGGAGATGCCGATCGGGAAACGGGTATGGGAGTCGCCGCCGGTGCCGACGGTATCGGGGAGAAGCAGTCGGTTCAGCCAGGAGTGGATGACGCCGTCGCCCGGCTTGAGGGGAACGCCGCTCCGCTCGATAATGAAGTTGGGAAGGGTTTTATGCATCTTCACGTCGGCCGGCTTCGGATAGGCCGCGGTGTGGCAGAATGACTGCATGAACATCGGCGCCAGAAATTTGAGACAGGCCAGCTCTTTGAGCTCGTCGGCAGTCATGGGGCCAGTGGTGTCCTGGGACCCGACGGTGGTCATCTTCGGCTCGCAGGCGGTGCCGGGGAGGACACCAGCGACGCCGCAGGCCTTACCGACCATCTTCTGCGCCAGGGAGTAGCCTTGGCCAGATTTCGGCACCGGGTTGACCGGCAGGGTGAAGATATTGGTGGCACCGAGGCCAAGGGCAGTTCTCGTCTTGTCGGTCAGCGCCCGGCCGATGATCAGCGGAATCCGGCCACCGGCGCGGAACTCGTCGGCCAGGGTGTTTGGAGAAATCTTGAAGGTGGAGATAACTTCACCCTTGTCGTTGCTAATCTCCCCCTTCTTGGTGTTGATGGTGATCACATCACCGGTCTTCATCTTGGAGACGTCGGCCTTCAGCGGCAGCGCGCCGGAATCCTGGGCGGTGTTGAAGAAGATCGGCGCGATGACGCCGCCGATGATGACGCCGCCGGTCTTTTTGTTGGGAACCGCCGGGATGTCCTGGCCGATGGCCCAGAGGACACTGTTGCAAGCGGACTTGCGGGAAGAACCGGTGCCGACCACGTCACCAACGAAGGCAACCTGATGCCCTTCGGCGCGGAATTTGGCGATAGTGGCGAGACCATCGGGAAAACGGGTCTTGCCCATGGCCAGGGCGTGGAGCGGGATGTCGGGGCGACTCCAGGCATCGCCGGCCGGGGAGAAGTCATCGGTGTTGATCTCGCCGTCCACCTTGTAGACCTTCACCTTGATGGTCTCGGGAACGCCTGCCTTACCGGTGAACCATTCGGAGTTGGCCCACGACTCCAGCACCTTTTTCGCCGCGGCATTGGACTTGGCGAGTGACACAACTTGATCGTAGCCGTCATACACAAGGGTGATTCTGGAGAGCGCCTTGGCGGCCTCCTCGGCAAGCTCTGCATCCTTCAGAGCCTCCACCAGTGGCGCTACGTTGTAGCCACCGAGCATGGTGCCGAGGATCTGCACAGCTTCCTTTTTCGAAACGAGGGGCGACTTGGCGCTTCCTTTGACGATCTTGCCAAGAAAAGCGGCCTTCACTTCGGCGGCCGGGTCAACGCCGGGAGAGACCCGCTCTTTCAGCAGGTTGAGCAGGAACGCTTCCTTCCCTTTCGGCGGGTTTTCCAGCAGTTTGCAGAGTTCGCTGGTCTGCTCCGGCTCGAGCGGCTTGGCCGGAATCCCCTGGGCCTGCCGTTCGGCTTCATGTTTCAGATAGGCTTCAATCATCGTTACGTCCTCCGTTCATTAATGTAGCTACCAATACCCTTAATACTGCTAACCCATGGAAATCAATCAGGAATATCCAGCGAACATTTAAATGTATACTGTATACAGTTTGCGACCATTTGTCAATTGGAGAAGTTGTTTCCTCCAGAAGTGGGGTCCTGTTGCTGACAACCTCACCCCCCTTTTGGAAAGCCGGTGGTAAATTGAGCGATGGGGAATCGACGCGGTCATCTACGGGCAAGCTCTAAATCTTTAACCTCTGTACAACTGCATCAGACGTCAGCGGGACCTCTTCCTGACTCCCCTGGTCCATATTCTTGAGCGCCCCCCTCCCCTTGGCCAGCTCGTCCTCGCCGATAATCAGGGTAAAGCGGGCGTCAAACTTGTCAGAGCGGCGCAGCTGGCTCTTCAGGCTCTTTCCTTCGTAGTCGATCTCCACCGACACCCCCTGCCGCTGCAGGCCGGTCATCAGACGGAACGCCTCGGCCTGGGCAGGCTCACCCAGGGCGGCAATGAACAGGTCAGGGCGTTTTTTGAACTCCTGCTCGGCCAGCAACAGCGCGACCCGCTCCACACCCATGGCAAAACCGATGCCGGGCAGAGCGGGGCCGCCCAGCTCGGCGATCAGGCCGTCGTAACGACCGCCGGCTGCTACCGCGCTTTGGGAACCGAGCAGACCGGTAACTAGTTCGAACGTGGTGCGCGTGTAGTAGTCAAGCCCACGCACCATTCGCGGGTTGATGCTGTAGCCTGTGCCAACCGTCTCCAGATAGCCGCGGACCCTGGCAAAATGGTCAGCGCAGCCGGCACAGAGGTGGTCGAGGACCGACGGAGCTTCTTTGGTTGCCTCCTGGCAGCCGGTCGATTTGCAGTCGAGCGCCCGCAGCGGATTGGTCTCGAAGCGCCGCTTACAGTCGTCACAGAGGAGCTCGAGCTTGGCGCGGAGAAACTCCTTCAATACCTGCCGGTAGATCGGCCGGCACTCCGGGCAGCCAAGCGAGTTGATCTGCAGGGTTGGCTCGGTGAGCCCCAGTTCGTCAAAGAAGTGGCAGAGCATGGTGAGGAGCTGGGCATCGACCTTTGGGTCGGTGACGCCGGTCACCTCGGCGCCGATCTGATGAAACTGGCGGTAACGACCCTTCTGGGGACGCTCATAGCGAAACATGGGGCCCAGGTAGTAGAGCTTGGCTACCGGGTCGTTGGCATAGAGCTTGTGCTCGATGAAGGCGCGCATGACACTGGCGGTCCCTTCCGGGCGGAGAGTGACCTGGTTCTCCCCCTTGTCGGTAAAGGAATACATCTCCTTTTCCACAATGTCGGTGGCGTCGCCAATGGAGCGGGCAAACAGCTCGGTCTTTTCCATGATCGGCACGCGGATCTCGGCGAAGCCGTACAGTTCGAAGACCCGCCGAGCGGTCGCTTCAATATGCTGCCATTTCTCCACCTCGCCGGGGAGAATATCGTTAAACCCCTTGATGCCGGTAATTGCCACCGCTAATTCTCCTCTAAAAATTATAGAGACGCTTCGAAAGCGTCTCCAAGAGTTTCTCCGCGCGCGCTCAGGTGCGGCGCGAAGCTTCGAGTTTTTTGGGAGCCGCGGCGAACACCAGGTTCTTGCCGCCGCTCTTCCCCCGATACATGGCCTGATCCGCCATATCGAGCAGCTCCTGCTTGTTGCTTGCGTCCTTGGGATAGGAAGCATGCCCCAGACAAGCGGTCAATTTGATGTCGTACCCCTCATTCTCCACAAAGCGGTGCGCCTCAACCCCGGCACGGATCCGTTCAGCTACCATGGCAGTTTCGTCGACGTCGGTCTCCACCAGGATCACCGTGTACTCGTCCCCGCCATAGCGGATCACCGTATCCACCTCGCGGACCGACTTTTTCACCAGCGCACCGAACTCCTTCAGCACCGCACTGCCGATCAGATGACCATAGCTGTCGTTGACCTGCTTGAACAGGTCGATGTCGATAAAGATCACGGAGAGCATAGACCCGTAACGCTCCGCCCGCTTGATCTCCCGGTCGAGGGAAAGGTCCAGGTACCGGTAATTGAACAGGCCGGTGAGATCATCAATATAGAGCAGATTCCTGGCACTGGCAAACCGGACCGCATTCTCAAAGGCAATGGCCGCCTGCTCCAGGATGAAATTGAGATTACTGAAACTGATCTCCTCCGGCAACGGCTTGCCGGCTTCGTTGCAAATTACCACTACCCCGTGAAAGGCGCTTTTTGATCGGATGGGAAGGAGCAACGACTCCTTGAGCCCGGCCAGATCCGGATGAAGCAGGGCAGTTTCCGGCGGGACGAAATTCTCCAGCCGCTCGATAGTGCAGGCAATCCCGTCAGTTGTTACATAATGGGCAAGCAGCAAGTTGCTGAGAAGCGTGCCGGCTTCGTTGGTGAGCCCCACCAGCTCCTTCATTTCCAGCTCGGTCCCCTCACCCGGAAACAGACCAACCCCCCGCGACACGCCGATTTGCTTGGCAAGCAGATCGAGCACCAGCAGATAGAGCCGGTCCAGGTCAAGGCAGTTGGCTATGGTCTGGCCGATCTGAAACAGATTGACCAATCCCCGCAGCTCCTGGTTCTCGTCCAGCAGGCGCCGCTGTTCGATGCACAGGGCCACGGTATGCTTGAACTCGTCATGATTGAACGGCTTCACCAGATAATCGCGGGCGCCGTTTTTCAAGGCATAGATGGCCGTTTCCACATTGGCGTTGCCGGTGACGATAATCACCTCGATATTCGGATCATGCCGCTTGACCCGGGAGAGAAGATCCAGGCCGTTCATATCGGGCATGACCAGATCGGTGATGACCAGGCGGTAGGCATCTTCTGCCAGGGCATCAACGGCATCCTGACCACAGGCAGCCGTATCTACGGCGTAACCTTCCCCCCGGAGCAAGTCAGCATAGATCTCCCGAAAAAACCTGTCGTCGTCAACTAGGAGAATCCTCTCCATCGGGTGGCTCCTCATCTTTGAGTCAGTGGTCAGCAGACCAATTACCCTGCTCGAATTTCTATAACTAACAGAGAAAAACCAGCCTTGTCAACGAAAATACCCCGCCGCGGCAAAGGTTGACACCCTGTACCCCTGCAAATCATAGCGGACTTCAACGGTCCCGTCGAGGTCCGTTCTGAACACAGTGGTGTGACGGGCTTTTAACCGGCCGAGGGTCTGGCCGGCAGGAAGCCCCATACTGTTTCGGTAACCAGCCGAAATGAGGGCGACTTCCGGCGAGGTGGCGGCCAGGAACGGCACTGAGGAGGAAAAACGGCTGCCGTGGTGCGGCACTTTCAACACCGTGCAAGCAAGCCGGCCAGGGTCTTGCAACAGCTGTTGCTCTCTGGCCGCGCCGATGTCGCCAGTGAACAGCACTTTGAATTTATCGCAGACCAGGCGGAACACGAGCGACTCTTCGTTGGCATCCTGATATCGTCCGCTTGCCCCGGCCGATTGAGGAGCAGCCGGTGCCAGAGGCTCGATGGTGACCCCGCCCACAGTCAGTGGCGAAGTTGCAGCGTTGATTCGCCGCACCTGCACCTGCCGCTCGGCCAGAATCTGCCGCAGTTTCAGATAATCAGCAGAATCGGAGCAGCAACCGCTCTCCCAGAATTCACCTACCGGGAAATGCGCCACGATAAAGAGCAGCCCCTGCAGATGGTCCGGATGGGGATGGCTGAGTACCAGATAGTCGAGGCGGTCGACCCCCATGCGCCAGAGTGCCGGTGCCAGGAGTCGTTCGCCCACATCCATTCCCCCTTCCCGTGGACTGCCGCCGCCATCCACCAGCATGTGCCTGCCGTCGGGAAAGGTAATGAGCGATGCCTCCCCCTGCCCCACACTGAAAAAAGTGATTTGCAGGCTTCCTTTGGCGGGGTCGGTCTGCAGCAATGCCGCGCAGACGAACAGCGCCGCCAGTAGAGCGCAGCTCCACCATCTGACCCGGACGTTTTTAACAAAGGTGAGCGTCGTCAGGAAGAGGTAGAACAGCAGAAGATCCAGCCTGCTTGGGTTCCAGAACGGCAGCAGCGGCAGCTTGGCCAGCCAGTAGATGAGATAATTGGAGATTTTCACCAAAAGGGCCGCCAGCAGCAGCAACCACTTGGCCACAAGTGGCACGACTCCAATAAACGGGAGCGCGGCAAAGCCGGCCACCACCGCACCATACCCCATCAGCGGCACGATGAAGAAATTGCTGAGCAGACCGGTGGCGGTGGTCCGGTGGAAATAATAGGCCACCGGGAAGATGGTGGCAGCGGTGGCGGCTGCTGAAACCAGCAAAAACAGGAGCAGCTTGCGCACCACCCCTTCCCGGAGCGAGGCAAACGGCTGCATCAGCAAAGGGGTGAGCAGCACAATCCCCCAGAGGGCAAGGAAAGAGAGTTGGAAGGAGATGTCAAACAGTGCCGGCGGAGACAGACCCAGGATGACTAGAGCGGCAAGGAGCAGCGAATTGAGCGGGTCACCTTGCCGCTCCAGTAAAAGGGCGACCAGGTAGGCGCCGATCATGATCACCGAACGGGTCGTGGCCGGTGCAGCGCCGGATAGAAGCAGGTAAAAGACGATTACCGGAAAGGTCGCCAGCAGCAGGATCCGACGCAAATTGAGGTGCAGCAGAAGCCATTCGGAGCGGCTGGCTGCCGCCAGGAGCAGATAATACAGACAGAGCGCAATGATCCCGATGTGAAAGCCGGATATGGAGAGGATATGATTGACGCCGGTTCTGCTATAGGCGTCGGTCGTCGCCTTACTGACGTAGCCGCGCTCTCCGAGCAGAAGGGCTCGCAGGATGCCACCTTCCTCGCCGGGAATGGTTGCCCCGATATAGGAGCCGATCCGGGCAGCCATGGCATCAATCCGTCGCTGCCATCGATAGTCAGCGCCCTCCCTGATCAGGATCAGCTCCTGCTGCCGCTTGACAAAGGCGGTTGCATAAAGCTTCTGATAGGCGAGATGCCTGACATAGTCAAATTCTCCCGGTAAGCCGAAATTGCGTGGCCGGCGGAGCCGGGTGGTGAAAAGCACCCGGTCGCCGGTCAATAACTCGGTTTTCCCCTCGCCGATATAGAGAATAAGCCTGCCGGTTACCGGAGCGTAGGACTTCTGGCGGTATATCCGCTCCGTTTGCAGCGTAACCCTGCTCCCCCGTTCCGTCACCTCCGGCCGGCTGTCGATAATCCCTTCGACTTGCAGCGGCTCTTCAGTTAAAAATTGGACGATGTGATTGGCCGGCAGTTGCGGCGCAAGATATGGCTGCAGCGCCAGATTGCCCCAGCAAAAACAGAGCAGTGCCACCGCCGACAAAAAGTAAAACCGGTGCTTGATGAAGATTGCCAGAAAACCGAGCACCAACAGTGGCAACAGCATGCTGGCAGACAGAGACCAGCCGAGCACCCCTGCTGAGGTGAGGCCGGTTATTGCCGATAACACCGGGAGAAACAGTGGCCGCTCCATCACTCCACCTGCGTTTTGCTGGTTTGCTGGTAAATAGCCGTCTCCGATTGTGCGGTGGGCTCCGGAATGGGACCACCCATCCAGATTTATAGCACATCCTAATCTTGAATAACACCCCATCTTCCCTATCTAAACAAATATATATTCTCTCCACCTATCCCTCCCTACTGCTGACGCCTCCCACCCTCCCCCACAAGCAGTAACTGCAGCCTGCAGCAAAAAATCAATCAAGTAATCCCAAGAACTGCCGAATAAAATAAATGGAGACCTGCCGACACTGCAAGGCGTGACGGCAGGCGTTCTGCTCATACTATGAGACAAACAGCAAAAAAAATGCTAAAGTACCAATTCTTTTAGCGCAGGGATTACCTCCATGAAAATTTATTCCGCGTCAATCGGTGGCAACGCCCCACGTCTGTCGCGACATAGCTTGATTAAGGAGCTCCCCATGCAGGCAAACTCCAAATTCCACCACATGGCGCCCCCCCCCGCGGAGGATGATGCAGCGTCTCCGCTCAAGAACGGCACACGGGAGGTGAATATCCTGATTGTCGATGACGAGGAGATGATCAGGGAGTTGCTGGTGTCAACCCTGTCACGGGAGGGATATCCCTGTTACACTGCCCAGAATGCCGATGAAGCCTGTAAAATACTCTCCCAGCACCCGATAAATCTCGCCATCCTCGACATTATGCTGCCGGGTCGCTCTGGCGTTGAACTGCTGAATGACATCAAAAAGATCAGCCCGGATACAGCGGTCTTGATGGCAACCGCCATCAGCGATACTGAAACGGCGATGTTCTGCATTCACCGGGGGGCCGACGACTTCATCATCAAGCCGTTCAATGTTGAACGGGTCGTGCTGAATGTCAGAAACTCCCTGGAGAAGCAGCGGCTCACCCTGGAAAACCGCGCCTATCAAACAGATCTGGAGCTAAAGGTGCTAGCCCAGACCAAACAGATCCTGACGACCATGTACGAACTGAATCGTGCCCATGAACAGACACTTACAGCACTGGTCAAGGCGCTCGATGCCCGGGAAAAAGAGGTGGGTTCACATTCGGAACGGGTCATGGCTTATACGGGGCTGCTGGCAGAGACCTTGGGGATCAAGGAAGCAGAGCGCTCTATCATGACCAAGGGGGCACTGCTGCACGACATTGGCAAGATCGGCATCTCCGATAAAATCCTGCTGAAACCGGGAAAGCTCGATGATGCCGAGTGGGATGAGATGAGGAAGCATCCGCTGATGGGCTATTCGATTCTTTCCGACATAAAATACCTGAAGAGCCCCGCCGAGATCATCCTTTCACACCATGAGCGGTTTGACGGCACCGGCTATCCAAAGGGGTTGAAAGGAGAGGATATCCCGCTGGGGGCACGGATCTTTACCCTGGTCGACACCCTTGATGCCATGACCTCCGACCGCCCCTATCGAAAGGCCCTCCCCTTCGCGACCCTCACCGCCGAGATCAAGAAGTGCAGTGGCAGCCAGTTTGACCCCGCCATTGCCGATCAATTTCTCTCCATTCCCCAGTCTAGGTGGGAAGAAGCCGCCGGCACCCACCTGTAACTGCAAAGTCAACCCCCTAGATCGGACACGATCATCCCAGAGCAATGGAAATGGTTTCCCCACCTGCAGCGGTTTACCCTGTATAATCCTGAAAACCTAAATTGGCCAAGGCGTTTAACCGGGAGATTCATAGCGCTACAGGCTTGTTGATAATCACCGAAATGATGAGCGGGGTAGTTACTGGCTGGCTGATATTCTGCAGCCCCATCGTGGTCAAACGCCCTTTCCAGGTTTATGCAATATTGTAACGCTCGATCCGGTCACGGAGGGTGTTACGGCTGATTCCCAACAATTTCGCCGCCAACACCTGGTTGTTGTTGTGTTTGCCCAGGGCCATCCGGATCAGGGCCTTTTCCAGCCCCATGTTGATGTTCTCGTAGACCATCCCGTTGTTTTTATGGCAAATCGTATCAAATAGAGGTTCCAGCATCTTGCCGAACACCGCACAGTAGTCATCCCCTGCTGTTTCCAGGTCTATTTCGCGAAAACCGCTTCTGGCCTGGAGGAATGAGGAAAAATCCTCTGCCAGCAGGATATCTCCTTTGCAGAATACCACTGCCGAGTTGATAACATTCTTCAGTTCCCGGATATTCCCTTCCCAAGGATTTGCCAGCAGGAGCTCCTTCGCTTCAGGTGCTACCCCCTTGATGTTTTTCCCGTATTTCTTGGAAAACTTCTTGAGGAACAGATTAATCAGCAGGGGAATATCTTCATGCCGGTCCCGGAGGGAAGGGAGAAAAAAGGATACCACCCGCAGCCGGTAAAATAGGTCGATCCTGAACTGCTTTTCCTTCACTGAATTGACAAGACTCCGGTTGGTGGCGGTGACGACTCGGACATCGACCTTGACGGTCTCGTTGCCGCCGACCCGCTGGAATTCCTGCCCTTCTAGGACCCGCAGCAACTTCCCCTGATTTGCCAGACTCATTTCGCCGATCTCGTCGAGGAAAATGGTGCCACCGTTGCATTGTTCGAATTTGCCGATCCGCCGGGCGTGAGCATCGGTGAACGCCCCCTTCTCATGGCCGAACAGCTCGCTTTCCAGCAGATTCTCCGGGATGGCTGCGCAGTTTACCGCAAGGAACGGCCGGTTTTTGCGCCGGGAGTTATTGTAGATAGCCCGCGCCAGCAGCTCCTTGCCGGTGCCGCTTTCCCCCTGGATCAGCACCGCCGCGTCGGAATCAGCCACCTGGCCGACCATCTTCCAGATCTCGATCATCTCCGGCGAAGAGCCGATCATGATGTCTTCGGCGGTCTCCGCCTCGGTTATCTGTTCCGGCCTCCCAGCATAGTGAACCTTCCGGTTGAGCAGGTTGCATTCGAGCGCCTTATTGACCACACTCTTCAGTTTATGCAAATCGAGCGGCTTGGTCAGATAGTCATAGGCCCCCCGCTTCATCGCTTCAATGGCATTCTGGGTGGAGGAAAAACCGGTGGTAATGATGACCGCCAGGCCCGGATCGATCTTCTTGGCCTCCTGCAGCACCTCCAACCCCGATTTCTTCGGCATGCAGATATCCAGGATGGCCACATTGGGCCGGTCCGACATGATCCGGCGCAGCGCCGCATCAACGTCCTTTTCCAGGAAGAGCTCGAACTCGTCGCCCGCAAAGGAATCCTCTAGCATTTTTAGAATCAGATGATCATCATCCACAATCAGCAGTTTGTTTCCCATGCCTCTCCCCTTCCTGCCATCCTCAGCAAAAGCGCGCTCAGTTAGTTTATCGGCATTCCGCCCCCACGGCTTTAACGGAGAACATAATAAAAATGGCCGCTACCAATTAAGATAGCGACCATGTAAAATAGCTGCCGAAACGACTGCCGGTTGCCAGCCGAGGCTGGCTCACGACTCGTCTTCATGCTCATCTTCCTCGCCGTACTCGTCTACGCCAAAGGCCTCATCATAGCCGAGGTCATCAGCCCCTTCGGCGTCATCCAACTCCTCTGCCAGGTACTGTTCCGGGGAACGCTCTTCGTCCTTGATCGCCTCGAATCTTGCCAGGATCTCCCCTTTGGTGCAATACCGGCCGTCCTTATGGGCACAGACGTCCCTATCGCACAAATCAAACAGCTGGATCTCGCTGCAAAGCCTTAGTGGTTTCTTTTCTTCTGCCATAACTTACCTCCTGCGCCGAAAGTATCCGGCCTGAATCCAATTTAGCAGGTTATCTTCGGCACTGCAAGGGCATTCAACAGCCTGTTAGCTGTTGACAAACTCCATGGCCTTCATCACGTCTTCGGTCGAGCCGATAAAGATCGGTGCCCGCTGGTCGAGGGTTTCCGGTTTCAGGTCGAGGATCGGCGTCGTGCCGTTAGTGGCACTGCCACCGGCATTCTCCACCAGATAGGCCATAGGATTCAACTCGAACAGGAGCCGCAGCTTGCCATTGGGGGAGCCGTTCAAGGCCGGGTACATAAAGATCCCCTTCCCCTTCATCAGTACCTGATTGATATCCGGCACAAAGCCGCCGGAATAACGGAGCTTTGCCCCCCTTTCCTCCAGGTGCCGGATAAAGTTCTCCACCCCCGGGCTGTACTTGTTGCGCTGGCCACCGGGGGAATAGATGTTGCCATTGGGGTGCATCCGGACATTTTCCCGGGTCAGGGTAAACTCCATCAGCTGGTTCATAGTAAACTCGTGGACGCCGTTGCCCACCGAATAAACCAGCGAAACCCGCGGCCCGTAGAGGATATAGAGGGCCGCCACCTGCTTGCGCCCCTCCTGGAAAAGATCACAGCCAGCATAGATAGAAACAATCGTGCCGACCGCAAGATTGACGTCCACCAGGGAGGAACCATCGAGCGGATCATAGGCAACCGAATAAAACCCGTTTGTATCGGAGGTCACCTTGTAGATATCATCCATCTCTTCCGAAGCAATGCTACAGACTACCCCGGAGTGGACCAGTCGTTTCTTGATGATCCGGTCAGACAGTACATCCAGTGCCAGCTGCTCTTCGCCATAGAGATTGGAGGTACCGGCAACCCCCAGATCACCGGTTCGCACGGCATTGATCACGTACTTGCTCGCCTCGGCTACCTCACAGATAAGATGAATCAGGTTGTCACAGATGTTCTGACCGCGCAGATGGCGCCGAAGGTCGATCTGAAACTTGGTCTTGCCCGGTTCTCCAAACATCCCTATAACCTCCGCAAATGGTGACTGAAAATAACTGCAGCGTGCAAAAGACTAATGCAAACAGAGCGATAAGGCAAGCAAAAACTACCGCCAACCCCTCTAATCTCTTGACTTTAGTCTGTTTCATGATATTTATTAGCAGACATCCAAACTTGAGGAGTAATAGCATATGGCTGACTGGGACAAAGTGAAGCACAAAACCGAAGAACTATTGCGGATTGCCAAGGAGAAGATCTCCCGGACCGGCGCCAAGCTGAAGCGGGAAGGGGTGTTGGTCCAGAAAAAGCTCGACCTGGTTGCGATCAGGCGGAGAACGAACCTGGTCTATGCCGACCTTGGCAAGGCTGTCTATGAGGCCCGAGCCCGCGGGACCGAGGACCGGACATTCATCCTTGACCGGGATGAGATTAAAAGATCCCTGGCCCGGATCGAGCTGCTCTGCCAAGAGGCTGCGGCCAAGGAAAAAGAGATCGTCGACTATCAGGCCAGCCATCCTGCATGACCAGGAGATTATCAATACCGGAGGCGCTATGCAGGAGACAGACAGACGCAAGTTTTTGGGGTTTGCCATCGGCGGAGTGCTCGTTGCGGCTGCCGGTGCCATCACTTACCCGCTCTATAAATACCTTGCGCCGCGAAAGAGAGAGGATGCGCGGCAAAAGGTGGTGGTCGCCGAGACCGACGTGCCGGTCGGCGGCGCCAAGTTCTTCGAGTTAGAAGGACGAACCGCGGTGCTGGTAAGGAAGTCCGGCGGCGCACTGATAGCCCTTTCAGCGGTCTGTACCCACCTGGGATGCGTCGTGCAATGGCAGCAGGATAAGGAACAGTTTCTCTGCCCCTGTCACGGCGGGCAATTCACTGCAGATGGCACTGTCATCGCCGGCCCCCCACCCCGTCCGCTGGAAATAATCCCCTTTACCGTAAGTAACGGCTCGATCACCGTCGGCTGACCTATGGCTTGCGCTCCCCCTCACGAGCGCAAGCTGCCCCAGGAGATTACATGGCATTGTTCGGGAAAATCTATGAATGGTTCGAAGTACGGCTGGGAGTCAAGGCACTGGTCGAAAAACAGCTGACCGGCTACCTCCTGCCGCGGAACATCAATTTCTGGTATTCCATGGGAAGCATCCTGCTGGTGATTTTACTGGTCCAAGTGGTGACCGGCATCCTGCTCCTGATTTACTATGTCCCGGATGCGGACAAGGCCTTCCAGAGCGTGAACAGCATCATGAACGTGGTCCCCTACGGCTGGCTGTTTCGCCTGATCCACGCGATCGGTTCCAACATGATGGTGCTGTTCCTCCTCCTCCATATGCTCTCGGTGCTGTTCATGGGGAGCTACAAAAGCCCCCGGGAACTGAACTGGCTCTCCGGCTTCATCCTCTTCAACCTGGTGCTCGCCATCTCCCTCACCGGTTACCTCCTCCCCTGGAGCCAGCTCTCGTTCTGGGCCACCACTGTCGCCACCAACAGCATCGGCGCAATCCCCTATGCCGGTGACTTTCTGGTCGAGTTCCTGCGCGGCGGCAAACTGGTGGGGCCGCCAACCCTCGGCCGCTTCTTTGCCGTCCACGTGGCGCTCCTGCCGCTCGCCATTGCCGCGTTGATCGGTCTGCACCTGTTCCTGCTGGAGCGGATCGGCGTTTCCACCCCACCCTTCGGCCTGAGCGACACGAAAAACAGATGGCAGGGCAACGCCTTCCGCTACGAGGCCCATCCGGACGGCATCCCGTTCTTCCCCAACTACCTCCTCCAGGACCTGACCTCAATCGCCCTCTATTTCGGGCTGTTCTTCGCCGTGCTATCCTTTGCCCCAACGCTGTTCTTCACCCGGGACGCGTTTGTGACGGCCAACCCTTTCCAGACCCCGGCCCACATCAAGCCGGAATGGTATTTCCTCGCCAACTACCAGACCCTGAAGATCTTTCCCAGTGAGTTTCTTGGCTTGCTGGTCCAGGGGATCGCCATGACTTTGCTGGCGATCCTGCCGTTCCTCGACCGGGGTAGCGAAAAGCACCCCCTGAAACGGCCGCTGTTTCTGGTCTGCGCCAGCGGCGGCATCGCTCTCTGGATCGCCCTAGCCATCTGGGGGCACTACTCATGAACAACAAGGCAGGGTTACACATGAATAAATGGCTCAGCTCTCTTCTTGCCACCGCTACCCTGGCGCTTCTCCTGCCGGCCACTGCTCTGCACGCCCAGGGGGTGGCTGAAATCGTCTGCATCCAGTGCCACGGCAATCTCCCCGGCAAGCTGGGGGAACCGGTCAGGGATTGGCGGAGAAGCATCCATGCGGAAAACGCGGTCTACTGCAACGACTGCCATGGCGGTGACCCAAAAGATGCCGCCAACGCCATGAGTCCGGCTCGGGGTTTCCTCGGCGCGCCCAAGGAGGCCGCTATCCCCGCCTTCTGCGGCCGCTGCCACGTGGGGGTTAAAAAGGACTATCTGCAGAGCGCCCACGGCAAGGCACTAGCCAAGGGGGGACCGACCTGTGTCACCTGTCACGGCAACCACGCAGTGATCAAAGCGACAATCGACCTGATCAACGAGACCAGCTGCAGCCGCTGCCACAGTTACGAGCGGGCCGCGCGGATGAAGCAGGCCCTCCAGGAGACCGAGGCCTTGATCGGCACCATCAGCGGCAAGATCGAGCTGTTCAAGGGCGAAGGGGTCGATACCGACCTGCTAGAAAAGGGGCTGTTCTCGGCACGTAACCGCTATCACACCCTGTTCCATGACGTGGATGTGGCACGGGTAACCAGGGAATCGGCCCAGACCAGGAGTGAGTTGGCAAAAATAATGGTTTCGTTGACGAAGCTCGAAGTAGAACGCACCAAACGGAAGATCATCGGCGGCGTAGCAGTAGGAGGCGCCCTGCTGGCCGCCCTCCTCTTCTATCTGCTGCGCAGGACGTTTGACTAACCTTTGCTAGCCCTGTCTCAAACAAAAGACCCTCCCGGTTTGGGAGGGTCTTTTGTTTGTCAACAACCCAAATACTACAAGTAGGCATAGGACAGAGATGAAACGGACTGCAACATTTCCACCCTCTCTCACCTCTTTAGCTCCTTGAGCAACTTCCCTATCAAACTAGCTCGCCCAAATGCCTTGGCCGCAGTCTAGTGATGCAGACGATTTCTTTTTGTTGGCCGAGGAGTTTAACTCTGGGTGATGTGTATGGAAATTTCTTCATTTTGCCACTCAAATATGATAAAGATGTTTCCTGACAGACCAGATTGAATTTGCAAAAGTCATTAAATCAGGAGGAACGATATGCGGGTGAATGCATTACATCAGATGGCCCTTGTTTTCGTATTTACGGTCACTATCGGCGGAACTAGCCTATGGTCAAGCTTAGTTTCGTCTGCTCACGCTTATGGAGGTGGAGAAGGTTCTGTTGTAGGGTGAATTCAAATTGCAAGTGCACCATGTAGAGCTTTGGTGAAAACCTCATGTGGAGTCTGGTAACTGAGACATTTACGAGGTCTGTGGTTCAGCCGTTCAACAGCCTCTGCAATTG
>JANXYN010000004.1 GCA_025356035.1 Geobacteraceae bacterium | reverse complement strand
GCGGATCTCCTCGTCCCTGCCGATGACCGGATCGAGCTTCCCCCGGCTGGCCAGGTCGGTCAGGTCACGGGCGTATTTGGCCAGAGCCTGGTATTTGTCTTCCGGGCTCTGATCGGTAACCTTTTCCTCCCCCCGCAACTCCTTTAAGGCTGCCAGGATTGCCTCGCGGGTCGCCCCGTTGTCGGCCAGCAACTGCGCCACCTCGTTCCCCTTTCCCGCCGCTAACCCCAGCAAAAGGTGCTCGGTGGAGACAAAACCGTCCTGCATGCTGTCCGCTTCCTTCTGGGAACTCTCCAGGGCACGCAGCAGGGGCTGGGAGAGATGGAGCTGGGCCGTCGAACCGCTTACCTGGGGTAGTTTCTTTAACGCTGCATCAACCCTGCTACGTACGGAGCCGAGGTTGAGGCCGATTTTCTGCAGCAAGCTCCCGACCAGCCCTCCCTCCTGCTCCAGCAATGCCTGCAGCAGGTGCTCGGGCTCGATGGCGCCATTGCCCATCCGGGACGCCAGTTGCTGTGCCTCTGCCAGGGCTTCCTGGCTCTTTATCGTCATTTTTTCCGGTCTGATCATGCACTGCTCCTTCCTGCATCTCTGATAATCTAAATAATAGGGATGAGAAACGTTGCTGTCAAGGCGGCTGAGCCTGCCATATCGTTTTCGGTGGACTCCAGCCGGCTAAACTGGTGGTTAATTATTTTTTAACTCTACTGGGTTTCCTGCGCTGCTGTTCAACTGCTGCATCCCTGTTGAAAGCCTGAACGGCCTGCAAAATGTGGGACTTAGCTCGGCGGGGGGATGACGCTGTTAAGGTTTTGCACAGCACCCGGCCGAGCCCTGGTTTTTTTTGTCTGTCATTTCTGCATGTTACATGACGTTCCGGCTGGCATGAATCTCGTAATGATAATAACAAACGAGAGAAATGAATCCGGGAGGTGCCCCATGAAACGATTAATCATCATAGCACTCTGCATCACGACCCTGACCGGCTGCAGCGAGTTACAAATCATAGGCAAAGCGGCATTTACCGAACTGAATGCAAACGCCATCAACGTCGAAATGGCTTCCTACCGGCAAACAGACGATCAGTTGATTAGCACTAACGGCAAGAGAACAGTCCTAGCCATGGCTGATACCAAGCAAAACGCAGCCCCGGCTAAAACAAGGAAATACGCGAAAAAAGGATTATGGGAAGGGAGGTGAAAATAAGCAGGGCACGAAAATCAGACTGTGATTAAGGCTAAGGACAAAATTCTTAGCCTCTTTTTATTGCAGCAGCGCGAAAGCCGCTACCTCCCGCGAAACTCGATGACCCGGACCGGGCAGGACCTGATGCACTCCCAGCACTTTGTGCATTGCTCAAGGGTGAGAAGCACCGCACATTTACGGTATCCCTGGCTTTCAAGGGTGAAGAGTCGCTGCCGGCAGGCAGCCACACATCGTCCACAGCCGGTACAGCGCTGCGCATCAATTTCGAGGGTAAACTGCGGGCTATTCATAGGGGAATTAAAACGTGGCTCTGGTTGCAAAGAGCCGGGGCGACCAAGGATTGGTCAGTCGCCCCGGTTAAAGAGAAGATCCTGCTGCTTCCAGTTCTGTTTCGTCAGGACCGGACCAGGATAGTAGCGGGGGCAGGCGGCGACCACCGCCAGCGCCGGCTGTCTGCAATGTCTGCGACAGGAAAGGCAAAGTCTATTGAAGTCGGGAGCTCTTTTCATAGTTTCCCGCAAGGGCGCAGGTCATACGCCTACAATCGGTTGCTCCATGTTTACTTTCGGTTTTTTCATGTCTTTCGTGGATAAACGCTTTGCCGGGATATATTACGCAATCTTTCTGATCCAGCCGAAGGTATCGGGAATCCTGCCGTGCTGAATGCCGGTGAGGGTATCGTACAGCTTCTGGGTAAGCTTCCCCACCCCGCCATCACCGATGGTCAGCGCCTCCCCCTTGTAACTCATGGTACCGACCGGGGTGACGACCGCTGCGGTGCCGCTGCCGAATGCCTCTTTCAGCTTGCCAGAGCGGATATCCGCCATCAGTTCATTGATATCGATCTGCCGCTCCTCGACCTTCACTCCCAAGGCAGCTGCCAGCTTGATCACCGAATCGCGGGTCACCCCGTTCAGAATCGAGCCGGCCAGGGGGGCGGTTACCACCCGGTCCTCGTAGGCAAACAACATGTTCATGGCCCCCACCTCTTCCACGTAACGCCTGTGGACGCCATCAAGCCAGAGGACCTGATCGAACCCCTTCTGTTTCGCTTCCAATCCCGCCTTCAGCGACGAGGCATAGTTACCACCGGTCTTCGCCTCGCCGGTGCCGCCGGAAACCGCCCGCACGTACAGGTCTTCCACCAGGATCTTAACCGGCTTGAACCCTGCCGCGTAATAAGCCCCCACTGGCGAGAGGATGACGTAGAAATAGTAATGGTCAGAGGTCTTAACCCCAAGCACCGGCTCCACGGCAATCATGGCAGGGCGAATGTAGAGGGAGGTCCCCTCCATCGACGGAATCCACCCTTTTTCCAGCTTCACCAGCTGCTCGATGCCTTGGAGAAAGAGCTCTTCCGGTACCGCCGGCATGCAGAGCCGATCCCCGGAATGGTTAAAACGACGTGCGTTCATCTCCGGCCGAAACAGGGCGATGCTACCGTCTGCCCACTTATAGGCCTTCAGCCCCTCGAAGATCTCCTGGGCATAGTGGAAAACCAGGCAGGCCGGATCGAGGACAAACGGGGCGTACGGCTGGATTCTCGCATCTACCCACCCTTGCCCGACCTTCCACTCCGCCATCAGCATCCGATCGGTAAAAATCTTGCCAAAGCCAAGCTTTGACTCGTCAGTGCATTTTGGTTTCATTTTGTCGGCGGGAAGCGGTAGAACTTTGATCTCCATGATGGAAAAACCTCCGGGTTACGGCGCAGTGCGTCGGATTGAACAGATTATCGATGTTTCAACATTTATCACATAAACGCCTAGCGGGCAAGGTTTTTTCAGGTTCCGCGGGGGAAGAACCGGGAAATACCGGCGCTATTTTCCCCGCTTGAAATTTCGGGTCATAGTTGTTATAGTGTATTAGCACTCATTGGCAGCGAGTGCCAATGAGTTGTATATTCAGCCACTTGAAATTTTAGGATTGCTTCGAGGAGGTCAATTAGCATGTCTACCATGGCACTACCAGTTGTCACCGACAGCATGTCCCGGTATCTGGCCGAAATCAAACGTTTCCCCATTCTCACGGCCGACGAAGAACAGCGGCTGGCGTTGAAGTTCTATGAGGAGAAGGACCTGGAGGCGGCCCAAGCGCTTATTACCGCAAACCTCCGCTTCGTCGTGAAGATCGCTGGTGAATATCGCTCCTATGGACTGAAGATGCTCGACCTGATCCAAGAGGGAAACATCGGCCTGATGATGGCGGTACGCAAGTTCAACCCCCACAAGGGGTTCCGTCTCATTTCCTATGCGGTCTGGTGGATCAGGGCCTATATTCAGAACTACATCATCTCGGCCTGGAGCCTGCTGAAGATCGGCACCACCCAGGCACAGCGCAAGCTGTTCTTCAAGCTGAATCAGGCGAAAAGCGCCATAAAAAACCTGACTGGCGCCGAAGACCTCCACGCGACCGCGCTTTCACTCGATGTCAAAGATTCGGAAGTAGCGGAAATGGGTGAACGGCTGCGGGGTGATTATTCCTTGGACACCGCGATCGTCGACGGCGAGGGGCTTACGTTCCTGGAAAGCCTGGCGGATGACCGGCAAAACCAGGAAGAGAAGCTGGCCGATTTCCAGGAACAGGCATTGCTGCAAAGCCAGATTGCCGGCGCCATGGTCCGTCTCAACGACAAGGAGCGCTTTGTCATCGAGCAGCGCGTCACCGCCGACACCCCCATGACCCTCCAGGAAATTGCCGACCATTTTGCCATCTCCCGGGAGCGGGTGCGGCAGATCGAGGAAGGCGCATTGAAGAAAATGCGGAACGCCTTGACGCCGCTGATTGCGGAAGCCGGGACGGTCTGACTATAGTTCAAGTTTGCGACGGTTAAATGGCCACAGTTATCCCTATGGCCATTTTTCGTTCATGCGTATTTCCCCTGGTTTTCAGGCATCCACTGGAGTCACTCCAGCCAAGCCATCTTTCCCTGCAATTATAGTAGCTTCTGCTTGACTTTACACAATTTGAGGTGTAAATGTTTGTGTAACGGAGGTGCCCCATGGCAACAAACCTGGCTATTGACGACAACCTGCTCGAAGAAGCCCGCATAGTCGGCAAACATGCGACCAAAAAGGCGGTGGTTAACGAAGCACTTGCGGAATACATTCAGCGCCGAAAACAGGCCGAAATTATTAACCTGTTCCATTCGGTAGAGTATGATCCCGACTACGACTACAAGAAACAGCGAAAGCAGCAATGAAGATCCTTGTTGACACATCTGTATGGTCACTGGCTCTGCGGCGCAATCTGCCCGATGATGGCCCCGAGGTAACGGAATTAATCGAGTTGATCAAGGAGGTCCGGGTCCAGATGATCGGACCGGTGCGTCAGGAACTCCTCTCCGGGGTCAAGAACCAAGCCCAGTTCCAGAAGCTGCGCAATCACCTGCGGACATTTCCCGATCTTGATCTGACAACCCGTGATTACGAGACGGCAGCTGAATTCTTCAACCTCTGTCGTGGTAAGAGAATTCAGGGATCGAATACCGACTTTCTCATCTGCGCCATAGCAGCACGGCACAAGCTCCCCATACTCACCACCGATGCCGATTTTACGTTGTTTCAGCCCCACCTGCCAATTACGCTCCACTCCCCCCGCACCTGAACAACCCATTGGTCAATTTATCTAATGCAATTAAGAAAGTTGAAATTTCGTATGTCTCCCTTTATCCTTTACATGTCGCTGTATTTCTCAATACAGTACCCTGGTTGTTTAGTGGTGTATATCTTGTGATATTTTTGTTTATACACCACAATACTTGTTGACGTAGTCAAAACTGACAATGTATAAATATCGAGGTTCAAGGTTCAAGGTTCAATCTCGTTCCTCATGCCTCGCTCCTCGTGCCGATTAAACAGGAGTTTTTATGTTTACAGAGCAACAAATTGCCAGATATTCCCGCCATATCATGCTCAAGGAAGTTGGGGAGAAGGGGCAACAGATGCTGTTTGACGGCCGGGTCCTGGTCATTGGCGTCGGCGGTCTCGGCTCCCCCATCGCCCTCTATCTGGCGGCGGCCGGGGTCGGCACCATCGGCATCGCCGACGCCGACACAGTGGATGTATCAAACCTGCAGCGGCAGGTCGCCCACCAGACCAAGGATATCGGTCGGCCAAAGGTTGTCTCGGCCAAGGAGAAGATGGTGGCCATGAACCCGGATGTCCAGGTCAACACCCACCAGACCTGGATCAATGCCGGCAATATCCGGGAGATCATCGGCGCCTATGACTTCGTCATCGACGCCACCGACAACTTCGCCGCCAAATTCCTGATCAACGACGCCTGCGTGCTGGCCGGCAAACCCTATTCCCACGGCGGCATTCTCCAGTTCGACGGCCAGACCATCACCGTCAGGCCGGGAGAGTCGGCCTGCTACCGCTGCATCTTCCCCGCGCCACCCCCCAAGGATGCAATCCCGTCCTGCTCCCAGGCAGGGGTCATCGGCGTCCTCCCGGGAGTCCTCGGCACCATCCAGGCCACGGAAGCGATCAAATACCTCCTCGGGATCGGCGACCTCCTCACGGACCGACTCCTCACCTACAACGCACTCCGGATGAAGTTCCGGGAGGTGCCGATCAGGAGGAAGGAAAGCTGCCCGGTCTGCGGCCCGAACCCGACCATCACCGAACTGAAAGATGAAGTGGACGCCCTGAACGTCTGCGACCTGCAATCGAGCTAGGTGCCCCATGCTGAAGGTCCCGCAGCAGATCCACGACGACATCGTCGCCCACGCCCGGGAGGGATTCCCTCTGGAAGTGTGCGGCATCCTCGGCGGTACTCCCGATGAAGTGACGACTCTCTACCGGATGACCAACACCGATGCGAGCAACGAGCACTTCATGATGGACCCGAAAGAACAGTTCGCGGTGATGAAGGATCTCCGG
>JANXYN010000199.1 GCA_025356035.1 Geobacteraceae bacterium | reverse complement strand
GTCCGCTCCTATTTCAGCGCCTCCCGGGACAGCCGCTATCAGATCCAGTTCCTGATGGCCAAGGTTGCGACCATTGAGTTCATCGTCACCGACACCGAGAAAGAGGCGCTGATCCTCGAAAATACCTTGATCAAGCAGCATCGCCCCAAATACAACTTCAACCTGCGCGACGATAAGACCTATTTTTCCCTCCGGATGGATCCGACTGAACCGTTCCCACGCCTCACCATCGTCCGGCGGGTGGCCAAGGATGGCGCCCGCTACTTCGGCCCGTATTCATCCGCCACCGCGGCCCGCGAGGTGCTGAAGGAGCTCTACAAGATCTTCCCGTTACGCCATTACCCGCTGGAGTCGTGTCGGCGCCGTGGCCGACCCTGCCTCTTCTTCCAGATCCGGCAGTGTTCCGGTCCCTGTCACGGCCTGATTTCCGTAGCGGATTATGCCGCCCTGGCTGAGGGGGCGTCGCTGTTTCTGGCCGGCAAGAGTCAGGATCTGGTCAAGCTGTATAGACAGAGGATGGCCGAGGCGGCGATGCAGCTCCACTACGAGGAGGCGGGGAGATACCGGGATCTGCTCAACGCCATCGCCATTACCGTGGAAAAACAGAAGATGGTCAGCCAGGGGGGTGACCAGGACGTGCTCGGTTATTACCGGCAGGGGAACCAGCTGGAGATGGCGCTCCTTTTCATCCGTGGCGGCACCATGATCGGCAGTCGCAGTTTTACTCTGAGCTGGGAGCTGGACGATGCCGAAGGGATCGCCTCTTTTCTTAATGAGTATTACAACCGCGAGGTCTTCATTCCCGAAGAGGTTCTGCTGCCGCTGCGCATTGCCGAGCCGGAAGCGCTCGGCGAGCTGTTGGCTGAAAAGCGCGGGAAAAAGGTTGCCATCACGTGCCCCAGTCGCGGCACCAGGCTGGAGCTGGTCAAGCTCGCCGGCAAAAACGCCGCAACCGCCAGTCTCGACAAGGAACGGGCGAAGGCGGGTTCGGCAGCCACCCTGCTGGAACTACAGGAACGGCTTCAGCTGGCAAAACTGCCCCGCCGGATCGAATGCTACGACATCTCCAATATCCAGGGGGAGCAGGCGGTCGGGAGCCGCGTCTCCTTCTATGACGGCAAGCCGGACAAGGCAAACTACCGACACTACCGGATCAAGACCGTTGTCCAGGCCGACGATTTCGGGATGATGCAGGAGGTCCTCTCCCGCCGTTTCAAATCAGAAAAGGCGGAAGTGGAGCTCCCCGACCTCATCGTCGTCGATGGCGGGATCGGCCAGTTGAATGTGCTGCTGGAGGTACTGGCGGAACTGGGCGTGACAGGGGTGGCCGCGGCCGGTTTGGCCAAGGCGCGGGTGGCAAAGGGGATGACGGAACAGGAAGTGAGTCGCAGCGCCGAGCGGATCTTTTTGCCGGGGCGGAAAAACCCCGTGGTGCTCCGGCAAAACTCGGCAGCGCTCCTCCTGCTGGCCCGCATCCGCGATGAGGCGCACCGCTTTGCCATTACCTACCACCGCAAGGTGCGCGGCAAGGCGAGCCTCAGCTCGGTGCTGGATCGGGTGCCGGGGATCGGGGCAAGACGCAAGCAGTCACTGCTGAAGCATTTCGGCAGTCTTAAAAAACTGCAGGAAGCGTCGCTCAGCGAGCTGCTGGCTGCACCAGGAATGAACGGAGCTTTAGCAAATTCGGTCTGGCAGAATTTTCATGACGGAGCGGCAGCCGTGGGTAAACTACCCGAAGAGTGAGGCGGGGCATAGAACTGGAGAAGCGGTGGGGCGATCAGAATACCGTGCCGGCAAAGCCGTCATACTCGTTGGCCGCAGGGTCCATGGTCTTGCCCCCCACGTCTTTGCCGTTGAACTTGAATACCAGGTGGGATGGATCGATGGTCCCTGTGCCGGCTGCGTTCTGGGTGATGGAGAAGGTCACGGTGGCCTGCTGGTTGAGTGGGTCGTAACTGACCATGGTCGGCAGCGGAGCGACACCGACCTCGTTTTCCGGGTGGAGAACCAGCCCGTTGCTGTAAAGTCCGCCGGCGCCGCCGGTTGCCCTGCCGATTGTCCAGTTGGCAGGGTTCTGTACCGACGCCACATCCATCTCCCGGCTGAACTGGAACGCCATGGTGAAATCCTTGGAGGTATTGGGGGTGGCGAGTGCGCCGTAGAGTTTGGCCAGATCGGTGCCGGCGCCAAGGGTGGCGGGGAAGTTGCTCAGATAATCGAGGCTCATCAGCATCTGGGGGGCTGCAATGGTGCTCTTTAGATCGCTATACAGATTTAAATCGAGGTCCTTGAGGGTGGCAACCTGCTGCTGGGCACCTTCCTTATCCCCCAATGCGCTCTGGGCAATGCCGAGCTCATAATAGGCGGCGGCAAAGTCCTTTTTCAGGCTGACCGCCTTATTCAGTTCCTGCTCGGCATCCTCAGGGCGACCGAGTTTGTTATAGACGAGGCCAAGGCCGTAATGGGCATTGGCATCGGTGGGTGCCAGCTTCACTACCTTTTCAAAAAGTCCCTGGGCTTCCTGAAACCGGTTGGTCTGAACATAGAGGTGGCCGAGGGTATAGGGGGCATAGGTGGCACCTGGGTCGAGCTGGGCGGCTCTCTTTAGCTGCTTTTCCGCCTCATCGTAGTTATTTGCCTGCAGATATGACTTTGCCAGGTTATTGAAAGAATCTGGGGCGGCGGGGTTTAACCGGGCCGCCAGGGTGAAGCTGGCAATCGCCTCATTGGTCTTGTTCAGCTTCAGGTAAGCGTTGCCCATGTAGTTGTAGGCGTCGACATTATCGGGCTGCACCGCGACCACCTGCTTGAGGTCGGCAATGGCCTGGTCGTATTTCCCCTTTTGCAGGAAGTCTATTCCCCTGCTATAGGTGAAGTTCGAAATGGTCACCCGCTGGCTCTGCTGGTCTGCAAACGTGGAATAAAATTTTTCGGCGTCCGAAATTTTATTAATATCCATCGTCTTTCTCCTTCCGGAGTCCCTCCCCTGATGTTTTGCCTTCCCGGTGCACCGGCAGCAGGGAGTTGCGTTCCTCTCACACCGAAATTGCAAGCTCTGTGCCGGAAGCTGCCCGCCCCCTGCCAGGGCTCGTTCTGGTTTGCGGTATGCCATCGCCGCCAGTGCTGGCAAGAATTTATCAGGCCTGCCGCTTTGCCTTAACGGTCATGTTCGCGCTCCTCGAGCGCAGGAGGTTGCCGAGGGGGATCGCGCCGAGGTTGTTATTGACCACATATTCGGTCCCGCTCTCCGCTTTGTAGAGGTCGGTAGTGCCGACACTCATCATGTAATAACAGACCTCCCCGTCGATCTCCAGGCGTCCCTTTACCACGGTCTGGTCATCTTTGTCCATGTGCTGCCCCCCTTCATCGTCACTGACTGTTACACTCTTCGGTCCGCGGCGCTAGAACTTTAATAAAATTGTCAGAAAAATGACATGGTGGTTTGGCAGGGAGGCTGAAGCAGTGCTACTGCAACCAGCCGGTTCCGAAAGCGGCCTGCTGGTTAAGGGGCGGGCAGATTCTACAGGTTATCAGAGCAGCGCGTCGATGGCGGCGAAGTCAATGAACTCCTCTGCCGAGGATTTGAGCAGGTTGATTTTTTCCTCGTCCTCGGCGCTGATCTTGGAAACATGCTCGGTGAGTGCCGTGAAAACTTCAGCGGTGGTCTGCTCGATGCGGATGTAGGGGATGCCGCTGTCGTCTAAGATCTTCTGGCTGATGGCCGAGACCTCGGTGTGGCCGGGAATGACCAGCCCTGCAATTTTCTCCCGGTAAACGGGGATATTGTAGAGGGAAGAGATGGTCACGATCAGCTCGTCCCGGGAGCTGGTGGTGAGAAGCAGGGTCGATTCCATCAGGGCGTCGATTACCTTTTGCGACGAAGCGGCGCCGAGCTGGATATGGTGGATGATCCGGCTGCGACCGGCCGGGTCGCCATGCAGTGGTTGTTTCAGAAGCCGGGCAATATTCTGCAGGGTCGGATTGGCCAGAATCCGCGAGTAATCGAAGGCGCCGGCGATTTTCAGCCCACTCTGGCGGAAGGCCTTCTGCAGATACGCAAGCGACGAGGCGCGCTTTTCCGTGATCAGCTTGTTCACCAGCACCATCCGGATGTCGGCCTGCTCCCGTTCATAGAGGGCCAGGTTCAGTTGCACCGAATCGATAACACTGCCGATCCCTCCGCCGCTCACCATGACGACCGGCGCCCCGAGCAGGTTCGCCACCCTGGCGTTGTTCAGGCCGATGACCGAGCCGACCCCGCCATGGCCTGCTCCTTCAATGATCAAAAAGTCATTGCGTTTTTCTAGTTCGCGGCAGGCCTCAGCAATCAGCTCTGCAGGGTAGCCGGCCGGGATCTTGCCGTCGAGAAACTCCTTGGTGGACCCCTTGCCAAGGACCATCGGCGACATGAAACGGGCGTCCGCCTCCAGGTCGTAAATCTTCGCCATCAGCGCCGCATCCTTGTCCATGGTGATGCCGTTGAATTCGATGCATTTCGGCCCGATTGGCTTGATGAAGCCGACCCGGCTGTACTTTTGCCGTGCCAGGTGCATGAGCGAAACGCTTATGGTCGTCTTGCCGCAGTTCTGGCCGGTGGCAGCGATGAAAACCTTCTTGCACATCGATTGAGTCCCCTCTCTTGCCATTTGAGTCATGGCAAGTAACCCTGCAGCTTAAGAGTATAGCCTGAAGAAATGGCGACAGGCAACATTGTATACTCTATCGCTCAGGTTTGCCGCCGGGGCGCCGATAACTATTGACAGAGTGAGCCGCGGGGTGTATTGACAAGCCACCCATTAAATTTCTTGCATCTATCAGACAAGGGAGGAGCAGACAGTGAACGGAACGGTGACGGAATTCAGGAGCGGGGTAATTCGCCCCTGGCAGTGTTACAAGGACGGCTGGAAGCTGATTAAAGACCAGTACTGGCTCTTTTTCGGCATCGCGGTGGTCGGCATGCTGATAGCCAGTGCAGTGCCACTGGCGATCCTGCTCGGACCGATGATGTGCGGCATCTTCATCGCCCTGCTCGGTAAGCTGCGCGGCGAACCGATGGTCTTTGATCAGCTGTTCAAGGGTTTCGACCACTTCAGCGACAGCCTGATCGCGGCCCTGATCGAGATGGGGGCGATGATCCTACTGATGATACCGGCTGGGGTGGTGCTGGTGGCCTTGATGGTCGGTGGGGCGATCAGCAGCGGGGCGAACGGTGTGGGCGGTCCGGCTTTCGGCTACAAGGGGGTGGTCGCGTTGGTCTTCCTGCTGCTACTGATGGTGGTGGGGGTGCTGATTGTCAATGCTATGTTCAACTTCAGCTTCCCGCTGATAGTGGATCGGCGTCTGTCGGGAGTGGCGGCGGTGAAGACCAGTATCCGCGCCTCCTGGGCGAACTTCGGCGGGTTGGTGGGGCTGCTGCTGCTCGGCACCGTTTTTTCCGTGGTCGGCATGCTTTTTTGCTACGTGGGCGTGCTGTTCGTTCTGCCGGTGGTCTTTGCCGCCTGGGGAGTCGCCTATCGACAGGTGTTCCCGGCCTAGTTTCAAACCGCGCCAACCCTCGGCGCTTAAGCGTGCGCAAAAAAGGCCCGGGGTTCGCCCCGGGCCTTTTTTGCTAACAGATCTTGCTATCAAATGGAGTGATGTTATACTGAGGCTGAGAGAGCATCAAGGGGGTGTGATCGGTGAAAAGTCATGTCTGGCGGCCACTGTATGTGGTTATTGCAATCGTCGTCCTCATCCTGGCAGCCAGGGTGTGGTTCGTGCCGAGGGACTTCGGCATCCAAGAGCGCGGCTATATGTACGGCTGGCATCGCCTGGCAAACGAGGCCGACTGGAAGCAGGTCAAGGTCAAGTACCGGACCGCCGAATACTGCAAGGAGTGCCACCGCGACAAGTATGACGACCTCAAACGCTCGCCCCACGCCAAGATCATGTGCGAAAACTGCCATGGCCCTGCCATGGGTCATCCGCCTGATCCGCCGACCCTCACCATCGATCGGAGCAGGTCGCTCTGCATCAGGTGTCATTTCTACCTCCCGTACAAAAATAGCGGCCGCGGGAAGATCCGCGGCATTGACCCGGCGACCCATCATCCGGAAGCGGCGTGCACCATGTGCCATTACCCGCACAATCCGAAACGGGAGGCGAAAAGATGATCACGCGCAGAGATTTTTGCAAGAAGGGGTTGCTGCTGGTGGGGGGAGTGGCCCTGCCGCTCACCGCCTTTGAGCTGTTCAATCCGAGCAAGCTCTTGGCGGAAAAGCCTAACCCCGCTAAGGTCCGCTGGGTGTTTCTGGTGGACACTTACAAATGCACGGGCTGCGGTTTCTGCGTAAAGGCGTGCAAGCTGGAGAACGAAGTTGAGTACGACGCCAACGTCTCCCGGACCTGGGTCGAGCGCTACGTGCTGACCAAGGACGGCAAAACCCATATCGATTCTCCCAAGGCGGCGCGGGACGGTTTCACCAGCAGCAGTATCGATCAGGGGTCCAAGGGGCTCCTGAAGATCGACAATAACGACATCGACAAGGCCTACTTTGTGCCGAAGCTCTGTAACCAGTGCGACAACCCACCCTGCGTGCAGGTCTGCCCGGTGGGCGCCACCTACCAGACCGCCGACGGCGTGGTGCTGGTCGACCGGACCTGGTGCATCGGCTGCGGTTACTGCATCATGGGGTGCCCCTACGGGGTGCGCTACTTCCATCCGCAACTCCATGTGGCGGAGAAGTGCAACTTTTGCTACCACCGGATCACCAAGGGGATGAAAACAGCCTGTGTCGATGCCTGCCCCTTTGAGGCGCGGCAGATCGGCAACCTCAACGACCCCGAGGATCCGGTGACCAAGATCATCATGACCGAGCGCGTCAGCGTCCTCAAGGAAGAGTACGGGACCAAGCCGCAGGTTTACTATCTCGGCCTCTCCTATATTGGTGGACTGCCTAAGGAGGTGAGATAGTCATGGTGCATGGAGAAGCCTGGACCGTAAAGGAACTGTTTGTCTACCCGAACGAATATATCTACTGGACTATCCAGATCGTCATGTATCCGTTCATGACCGGCCTGGTGGCCGGGGCGTTCGTCCTTTCCTCTCTCTACCATGTCTTCGGTGTCAAGGAGCTGAAGGAAATCGCCAGGTTTTCCCTGGTCTTTTCCTTCGCCCTTCTGCCGGTGGCGATGATGCCGCTGCTGCTGCATCTGCTGCAGCCCCAGCGCGGCATCGAGGTGATGATGACCCCCCACTTCACCTCGGCCATCGCTGCATTCGGCATCGTCTTTACCACCTATGCGATGATCGTCGGTTCGGAGCTCTGGTTCGTCTACCGGGCCCATTTCGTGGAAACTGCGCTCGCCTTGAAGGAGCAGCGGGACAAAACGCTCTTTGAGATGCTCCAGTATCTGTTCTATGCAATACTTACGCTGGGGGCCTGGGATCTGAGCGAGCACGCCCTGGAGCAGGATGAAAAGGGGGTGAAGGTGCTGGCCGGTTTGGGGATTCCGGTGGCCTGCTTCCTCCACGGCTACGCCGGCTTCATCTTCGGTTCGGTGAAGGCCAACGCCCTCTGGATGACACCGTTGATGCCGGTGATTTTCATCTGTTCGGCGGTGGTTTCGGGGATCGCCCTCTGCATGCTTACCTACATCGTTACCATGGAGTTGCGCAAGCTGCTATTGGCCTGGAAACGGCGCCATAACCCGGAGCTCCCCTCCACCGAGGAGCTGAAGAGCGCGGAGATCCAGGTGGTCACCATGACCACCCGCTACCTGCTCATGTTCCTGGTGCTCGCCATCTCCCTGGAACTCCTCGACCTGATCTTCCGCGGCTACACCGCGGTCAAGTCCTGGGACATCCTGCGCAGCGTCATCTACGGCAGGGATTTCGTCAGCATCTTCGTCCTCCAGTACGGCTTCGGCAATCTGGTCCCCTTCATCATCCTGCTCCTCCCCCGCCCCACTATCAGAAGGGCGGTGGCCGGAACGCTGCTGGTGCTGCTTGGTGTCTTCATGATGCGCTGGAACGTGGTGATAGGTGGTCAGGCCTTTTCCTCCTCCTTTGAAGGGTTCATGCATTACCACCTCCCCATCTGGCCGCACGATCTGGAGACCTTCAAGGAGGGACTCTTCGGCGCCCTGATGGTCGGGGTCACGCCGTTTGTCCTGTTCTGGCTCTTTGCCAGGGTGTTGCCGATCTTCGACTTCAAGGAACGCCACTAGTAAAACGTAACGTCTAAGCCCCCTCCCCAGCCCTCCCCCTCCTGGGGAGGGAGACAAACTCCTCCCCCAAGCGGGGGGAGGTCGGTAGGGTGGGTGACGTTGCGAAATACCAAATGTTACGAGGTACTAGCTCATCCCTGTTATCGATAAACCTGCACCACTCCAACTCCCCTCCTGCCCCGGAGGGGAGTTTTTTTGTCGGGAGCAGTGAGCGTCGTCAGTTTTGCGCTGGGGAAGCGCCGCGACGCTGAAAACCGGGGAAGTCCGTTGTTGCAGTTGCAAAAAGTGGCCGGTCGGATATATAGTAGGGGCTGTCGAACGATTTCCAGACCGCCGGCACTGTTGTGGCGCTAAGCAGCACGCCGCCTGGTGGAGGAGAAGCTGCCGCACATGTTTAAACCACTCATCGCCATCACCATGGGGGACCCGACTGGAGTCGGCCCTGAAATCATCTGCAAGGCCCTGGCTAATCACGAGCTGGCTGCGCTCTGTCGGCCGATGGTATTAGGCGATCCTGGCGCGTTCGAACGGGCCATCGCCATCACCGGCTTGCCGTTGCGGTTGGAGTTGTTAGCTGACCGCTTGCCGCCGGTGGAGCCCGAGCTAGGGGTGGTCTACCTTCGTCCCCTCTCCGCGCTCGGCGCTGCCAATCTGGTCTTCGGCCAGCCGACCGTGGCCTCCGGCGAGGCGATGTTTCGCTGCATCACTGAGGCGGCCCGCCTCTGTCTCTCCGGCGTGGCAGACGCCATGGCAACCGCCCCGATCAACAAGGAGGCGCTGAACCGGGCCGGTCACCATTACCCGGGGCATACCGAACTGCTGGCGGAGCTGACCGGCAGCAACGACTTCGTCATGATGCTCGCCGGCGACCGACTGCGGGTGACGCTGGTCACCATCCATGAGGCGCTCACCAAAGTGCCGAAGCTCGTTACCTTCGAGCGGGTGCTTGCCACCATTCGGATTACCCACCACGATCTTACGCGCTACTTCAAGTCCCAGCCGCGCATTGCAGTATTAGCCCTCAACCCCCACTGCGGCGAGGGGGGGATGTTCGGCGATGAGGAGGGCCGGATCATTGCCCCGGCAGTGGCGGCGGCCAGGGCCGAGGGGATCGACGCTGTCGGTCCGCTCTCCGCCGACACCCTCTTCTACTTCGCCGCCGAGGGGGCGTATGATGCGGTGGTCTGCATGTACCATGACCAGGGGCTTATCCCCCTGAAGCTCCTCCATTTCGACGACGGTGTGAATGTCACCCTCGGCCTCCCGATCATCCGCACTTCAGTTGACCACGGCACCGCCTACGATCTGGCCGGTACCGGCCGGGCCAAGGCGACCAGCATGGCGGCGGCGATCAGGATGGCGGCGGCGATGGCGGTGGTAAAGCACGCCGGAAAGTAGGTAACGATTTCTCCCAGGGATCTACGGGTTGCCGCGCTGGTCAGGCCTGTCTATCCCTGTTTCTATTAGCCTATCTGCACGTGAAAGGATCAACGGGGACGTATGGTAAGAAAGACCAAGAGAATGATCATTATCGGGAGCGGAGTGCTCCTCATCTATCTGGGGTACATCGGGGTGTCGCTCATGTTCCTCCCGTCCGTGGAGGGGCTGAAGAACCGGCGGATGTCGATGAAGATCCAGGTCCGCGACTGGCAGGGAAAGTACCATCCCTTGCTGGTGGGGCCGCGAAACCCTTACTGGACGCCGGCGGGAGAGATCCCAGCGGAGATGAAGTGGGCGGTGATCCTCGCCGAGGATTCCAACTTCTACCGGCATGAGGGGATCGACGTCAAGGCGATCAAGAACGCCATCAAGTACGACCTGGAAAAGAAGCGTTTTGCCCGGGGTGCCTCCACCATCACCCAGCAGCTGGCGCGTAACCTGTATCTGACCCGGGAAAAGACGGTCACCCGCAAGATCAAGGAGATGATCCTCGCCGGCCGGATCGAGCAGGAGCTGACCAAGGGGAGGATCATCGAGCTCTACCTCAACGTCGTCGAGCTCGGGCCTATGGTGCACGGCATCGGCCACGGCGCCCAGTATTACTTCGGCAAACCCGCCTCGGCTCTTACCCCGCGGGAGTGTGCGTTCCTCGCGGCGATGCTTCCCGGCCCGCGGCTTGCCTATAACCCCTACAAGAAGATCGAACGGGTGCTGCGTCGTTCGGAGATGATCCTGGGATTGATGCAGAATAACGGGGTGTTGTCGGCCGAGGAATACCAGCGGGCGATGGCAGAAGTCCCCAATGTGCTCCGCCTGCAGAGCAAGGTCGACGAGAGCATTCGCAAGGAAGAGGCGTTCGTCAACCTGAGCGGGGCCACTATCCCGGCAACGGATGAGGAGAAGGAGCAATCCGGGGAGGAAAATCGGGCGGTGGAGCCGCCCCCCGCTCCCGTTGAACCGGGGAATGCGACGGTCCCGGCGGAGGGTGCTGGCGGCAAATGAAGAAGCGCGGGCCAGGTTCTGCCCCGCTGACCGCCCTACGTGTTGCCGAGGGCCGTTGACCACTCCCATTTACAAAAGCCCCAGCAGAAAGCCCCTTTACTTTTGCCGAACGCCCGCTAAAATTGGTATACACTAATTCATCGGCGGGGGTGGGCGATGCACGAAATCAGGGGAAACAGCTGCGGGGTGCCGATTGCCATGGGAGCTCGCGGGCTGGCGACGGCGGGACGGGTTACTGGCCTGGACAAATGGCTGATGCGCAAGTTCCTGCAAAGCATCGGCTCGCCACCGTTGCGGGTGGTGTTGTGGGACGGGAGCGAAATCCTCCCTCCCGGCGCCAGCGCCCCGGTCGGGATGCGGCTTCGCAACCGTTCGACTCTGATGCGGCTGGTGACCAGGCCTTTCCTCAACTTTGGCGACGATTACAGCGCCGGCCGGATCGAGATCGAGGGCGGGTTGGTGGCCTTCCTCGAAACCATCTACGGGGCCATGGCCGGCCAACGGCAAAGCCGCAGCGAGCCCGACAAGGACGCCCATCGGCGCAATCAGCCACGTCGCAACAACCTCAAAGATGCACGCCTGAATATCCACCATCACTATGACATCGGCAACGCGTTCTACCGGTTGTGGCTTGACCGGGAAATGCTCTATACGTGCGCCTACTTCGCCGAACCGAACGCCTCTCTGGAAGAGGCCCAACTAGCCAAGATGGATTTGGTCTGCCGCAAGCTCCGTCTGCAAGCAGGGCAGCAGGTGGTGGAGGCGGGCTGCGGCTGGGGCGGGCTGGCTCGCCACATGGCCCGCCACTATGGAGTCAAGGTGCGGGCATTCAATATCTCAACCGAGCAGATCGCCTATGCGCGGCAGCGGGCCAAGGCCGAAGGGTTGGCCGGGCAGCTGGAGTATATTGAGGACGACTACCGCAACATCGCCGGCAAATACGATGCCTTCGTTTCGATCGGGATGCTTGAGCATGTGGGTCCTGACCATTACCGGGAGCTTGGCCAGGTGATCGACCGTTCCCTCACCGCCAACGGCCTCGGTCTTATCCACACCATCGGTCAGAACCTGGCAGAACCCATGGGTCCCTGGCTGTTAAAGCGGATTTTCCCCGGCAGTTACCCCCCCACCCTGCGGGAAATGATGGCGATCTTCGAGCCATTCGGCTTCAGCGTGCTCGATGTGGAAAACCTCCGGCTCCACTACGCCAAAACCCTCGAGCACTGGCTGGAGCGCTTCGAGAACAACCGGGAGCAGGTCAGCATGATGTTTGATGCGGCTTTTATCCGGGCTTGGCGCCTCTACCTGTCCGGCTCCCTCGCCAACTTCCGGCTCGGCAACCTGCAGCTGTTCCAGGTGGTGTTCGCCCGGCCGAACAACAACCGGGTCCCCTGGACCCGTGCCCATCTCACTCTCCCAACCGGGAAATGCTGATGGAGAGCTGTGAGGTGCTCATCGTCGGTGGCGGGCCGGCCGGTGCCAGCTGCGCCAGGGACCTGCGGTTGGCAGGGGTGGAGGTGCTGCTCCTCGACAAGGAACAGTTTCCCAGGCCGAAGAGCTGCGCCGGCTGGATCACCCCGGCGGTGCTGGCGACGCTGGCGATAGAGCCCGCGGAATACGAGCAGGGGCGGGTGCTCCAGGAGATTAACGGCTTCCGCACAGGCCTGATCGGCGGTACCGAACTGGTCACCAGCTATGGTAAGACGGTCAGTTACGGCATCCGTCGTAGCGAATTCGATGCCTACCTCCTTGAGCGGAGCGGTGTCCCGAACTCTCTTGGAGAGCTGGTGGTAAAGATCGAGCGGCAAGCCGGCGGGTGGCTGGTCAACGGCCGGATCCGGGCCCGGCTGCTGGTGGGTGCGGGGGGCCATTACTGCCCGGTGGCTCGCCATTTGGGAGCCAGGCGCGGCGCTGAACCTGTCATTGCCGCCCAGGTCGCCGAATTTGCCCTGACCCCGGAGCAGGAGCGGAACTGCCCGATCCCGGCCGAGACGCCGGCGCTCTTTTTTTGCCGCGACATGAAAGGCTACGGCTGGCTTCTGCGCAAGGGTGGATATCTCAACGTCGGCCTAGGCCGGCAGGACCAGGCCAATCTCCCCCGCCATACCGCCAAGTTCTGCCGGTACCTGGTGGAGCGCGGCTATCTGCCGGCCGGCGTCAACGGCCATTTCCAGGGGCACGCTTATCTCCTGTACGAGCGGCAGGGACGACAGCGGGTGGCCGACGGTGCGCTCCTGATCGGAGATGCAGCCGGCCTCGCCCACCCCCAGAGTGGCGAGGGGATCCTCCCTGCCATCGAGTCCGCGCAGCTGGCTGCCCAAACCATCATTGCGGCCAGGGGCGACTACCGGGAAGAACGGCTGGCGCCCTACCCGGCCAGCCTCGCTGCCCGTTTTGGCAGCTTTGCTGCAGTTCCCTCCACCCCTTTGATCTCCAGCCCGCTTAGATTTATCGGCGCCCGCCTCCTCGCCAGCCGCTGGTTCACCCGGCATGTAGTACTTGATCGCTGGTTTCTCCATGCCGAGCAGGGGGCGGAAATTATCAAGAATGAATTATGAAGAATGAAGGAAAAACTGCCATGCCTTGGCCTATGGAGGATTGCTCATGTCGCTCTTTTGGCAGTGAAACACGGGGGAAACGCCATGAAAATCTTGCCGCTACTGGTGCTGTTTGCACCGCTGGCAATCGCAGGTTGTGCCACGACCGAGGAACAGGTCTCGGGCGGCGCCGGGAAAAATCTCTGCCTGCTCGCTGGCAAGAACTGTCCTGACCGCAAGGATACCATCAACGAGATCATTGCCAAGCTCAAGACGGAGATCAGCAAGGGTACCGCGGTTTATACGCCAGCGGAACTGCGGATCTTGCAGCAGAAGCTGGACGACTACGAACTGATGCTCTACAACCTTCTCTACAGTCCGAGTAACTGAGCCGGAATGGCAGGCGCCTGGCGTTTTTCCCTGAAACGTGGTGATCTGGCCCGGCATTTCGCACCCGCGACTTATTTCTCACCCCAGGCAGTCCTTGTTCGGCCAACAAACCTGACCTTGCATGGCGACCAGTCCTATGAACTCATTTTTGCCCTGGCCCGGGTCGCTTTGCCATCGCCAGCCCGGCGCCAGCGAAAAGTGGTTGTCGCCAGGCGGAGAGAAATGGTATAAACGATCGTGCTGGCCACCGCCAAACCGGTGGTTTCCGATTTTTACAGGCTTTAGCCGGTAGGCAGGAGTAATGATGCAGCGCAATTTGCTAAGAGTGGTACTGGTATTGGTTGTCGGCTGCGCTGCCGGCTGTGCCAGCCCTCCACGGGTGGTCAGGATCGGTGGCGAGGATGCGGCGATCAGCAGCTTCATCCTGCCGGTGAAGGAGACCTTTGAAGCGGAGAACGGCATCGCCCTGCAGCTGGTGCAGAGCAGACCGGGGCAGGAGCTGACCGATCTGGCAGAGGGGCGGGTGGATGCGATCATTTCCGCGCGCCCTTTACAGGTGCTGTTGCAGGAAGCGGTTGCGGATCGGCGGGCGATTGATCCTGCTACGTTGCAGCAGATCAACGTCGGCAAGGGTAGTACGGTGATCTTCCTGCACGCGAGCAACCGGATCAAGAAGCTGACGAAACAGCAGCTGAAGGCGATTTTTACCGGCAAGATCCGTAATTGGAAACGGCTGGGGGGCGCCGACCAGGAGATTGTGGTGGTCTGGCACGCTGCGCAGTCGGCGCAGAATGCCCAATTCATCAGGGAGATCCTCGATGGCGGGAGGATAGCTGCCAAGCAGCTGCCGGTCAGTAGCTATGGTGAGGTCAGAACCCGGGTGATTGCCACGCCGGGGTCGATCGGCATCGCTCCCCAGGGACTGATCGCTGCGGCGGTGAAGGTGCCGAAAACTCCCCTGGTTGAGGCAGCGGTGATCATGGTGATGAAAGGCGCGCCTCCGCCAAATGTGCAGAAGTTGATGGAGCTGTTGCAAGACGCGGCCTACATCCCCTGACTGTCTCCTGCCAGGGTTTAACAGTTTACAGTTTTATACGACGCTAGCTCGGCCTGGCGGAGATGCTGCGAGCTACCTGGTGTGTTTACCCAGCAATACCAATCTGTAACGAGGCTGCACCAACCTAGGAGGTAAGCCAATGCAGAACGACCCCCATCCAGCGCCCGCCATAACCCGCGCCACCCTGCTGAAAGCGTTTCATTCGCTGATCGGCACCATCGAAGGAATTGTCATTGACGGAACCATCAATGACAAGGAGATCCGCGTGTTGCGTGAATGGGCCAGCGACTACGAGCAGTACCGGCGGCTCCATCCTTTCAATGAGCTGCTGCCGCTGGTGGAGTATGTGGTCAACGAACGGTCCCTCTCCGAAGATGCCCGGCAGGATGTCCTCTGGAGCTGCGAGAAACTCTCGTCCGAGGAGTACCTGTCCAAGACCAGCAAGGATCTGCAACGGCTGCATGCCCTGCTCGGGGGGATTGTCGCCGATGGTATCGTCACCGCAGAGGAGCTTACCGGGTTGGCTGGCTGGTTGAAGGAACATGATCATCTGCGCAACTACTGGCCGTACGCCGAGGTAGCAGCCATCGTCAGCTCGGTGATGGCGGATCGACGGATCGACGCGGACGAGCAGAAGGCCCTCCAGCAGTTCTTTACCGGTTTTATTCCGCTACTGTAAGTCCTGCCTCACATTCAACTGCAGGGGCGGCTGGTGTCACTCCGCCCCTGCAGGTGCAACAGTCTGTTAAATCCGGAACGCCTCGATGCGAGCTTCATCAAATTCGTGTTTGACGGTGAGCCACTGCTCCACGCCGTCGACAGTCACCTTGACCTGACAGTCGCTCCCCGGCTCCGCCCTGGTATAGCGAAGCAGGATCTTGGCAGCCGTCTCCAGCATTCCCGCATCGCCTTTACCCATTACCATTCCTAGTGGGCTCCCCCCATCCATCCAGCGCAGTAAAGCCTCCCCAGGTAGCGCAGCATTCTCCAAGGTCTGGTTGTCTGCTTCGTCGCGGCCAAACAGCACCTTGCATTGCGGACCGACTCTGAAATGGCGCCCCACCTTGAGCATCCGGCAATCGCGCAGGTTTAGCTGCTCGCTATGCTCGAACATGTCCCTGACCTTGGAGACGAAGGAGAGCTCAGTGAGAAGGCAGCCGCCGGCAGGGCAGGGGTAGTTCTTGACGTCGAGTTCCTCGGCAAGCTGGAACTGTTCCTTGCGGGAGCGTCCCTGGATTGCCAGCAGCCTGTCGCGGTCGACCCACCCCTTCTGTTCTGGAATGGTCGGGTTGAAATGCTTGGCCGACAGCGGGCGTAGCAGTAGTCCTTCGAGGCCGCTCTCCCGCTCGATCCGGTTGAGGGTGTCGCGGCGCTGGCTCATGGGGCGCTGGCCAAGCACTTCGCCGGTGATGATGAAATCGGCGCCGCTCTCTGCCATGTACTCCTTGGCCTTGCGCAGCAGATAGATGCGGCAGTCGATACATGGGTTCAGCCCCTTGCCGTAGCCATGCTTCGGCTTGCGCACCAGTTCCAGGTAGTCGAGCCCTTTGTGCATTACCTTGATCGGAATATTGAATTCGCTGGCGACTCGCACCGCCTCGGATTTACAGCCGCTGTTTTTGCCGGTGCAGGTGCAGAAGGGGGAGGTGAAGTTGAGGGCCTCGACCGCAATCCCCTGTTCAAGGATCACCTTGACTGCCAGGGTGGAGTCGAGTCCGCCGGAGAGAAGGGCGAGCGCTTTTTTTTGCATGTTGCCTCCTGGGGCGCCATAGCAGTTGTCTGGATGAGCAGGTCCTGCTACGGAACCGAAATAGATAGGGTAAAGCTACCATACGGGCTGGCGGAAAGTAAAGGAGGGAAATGCGGGCGGGCGGAGGAAACGGCGGCTGGCAGAGCCGCGCCAATTTATCGTTAAAGAGATGGCGCGCTGGGACCGAAGAAAAGAAGGTGGAGGTGGCCATGGACGAAATCGTCAAGGAAGGGATGCTGGGGGATATTCTGCGCCAGTATCAGATCGTCAGCGAGACAGACGTCAACGCCGCCCTGGCGGAACAGCAGCGATCAGGGTGTCGTTTCGGTGAAGCGCTGGTGCAACTCGGGATGGTGACCCAGGAGGATATCGACTGGGCACTCTCCAATCAGCTGAATCTTCCCTACGTCCGGCTGAAGCAGGCGATGATCGACAGCGAGGCCACGGCGTTGTTGCCTGCCCAACTGGCCCGCAAGTTCAATCTGATTCCGCTGATCCGGACCGGCGATGAACTGCAGATCGCCATAGCCGATCCTTTGAATCAGGAGGCGGTCGATGCGGTCGTGCAGGCAACCGGTTGTCAGGTTTCGCTTTCGGTGGCGCTGCTCCGCGAGATCCGGCAGATGCAGGATTCCTTTTACGGCAAGGTGGAGGAGCAGGCAGCGCTCGGTTTTTCCTCCACACTGTTGCCGGCCGAGGTGACGGCTGCCATCGACGCTGACCCGACCGGCGGCAAACTCCTCGACTGGCTCCTCCTCTCGATTATTCAGCAGAAGCTTGGCTCCCTCTCCCTGCAGCCCCTTGATGAGGTGGTCAATATCGTGGCGAAGCGGGGCGGCATGGCCAGAGAGGTGGGGCGATTGGCAGCGCGACATTATCCGGAGGTGCTGCAGCGCATCCGCCAACTCAGCAGCATCAAGGGGACGACCGGTCTTTCCGCCAGGGGGACCCTGGCCTTCCTCCACAAAGGGACGCAGGTGGCGTTTCAGATAGCCCTGCTCAAGGCCCAGGGTGGGGATTACGTCACTGTCCGCAGGTCGTTAGCGGCTGCCATCCCGGCTCGTATCGGAGAAGCGGAGATCTCTGCAGAAAAGGTGCGCGCCTTTCAGGAGTTGGCTGCTGCCAGCCGCGGTCTAGTGCTATTTGCCTCGCGGGATCCCGACGAACGGGGCCGGTTCATCGACCTCTACCTGGAAGAAAGCAACATCAGTGGGAAAACGGTGATGCTGTTGGGGGAAGGGGTAGGTCGCGGCCGACAAAGGTTCCCCCGGATCAGCATTCCAGAGCAACCCCACGGCGGTTTCAACGGCGTGGTGACCGCCGTCATGGACCATGATCCGGACATCGTCGTCATCGAAGACATCACTGAGCATCAGTCGTTCATTGCCGCCTGTAGGGTCGCCAGCCGCGGCAAACTGGTGGTGGCCGGTCTTTCCTGCAATGACACCGCTAGTGCCTTACGGCATCTGCATTATTTCTGGCATAAAAACTACCTGATCCCCACCTACCTGCATGGCATCGTCACTTTCAAGTGCGTGGCCATCCTCTGTCCCGACTGCAAAGAGTCTTATACCCCGGCCGCCGAGGAGATCGCTGCGCTGCGCCTGGTCAAGCCTCCCGACAGTTTTTACCGGCCAGCGGGTTGTGCTGTCTGTGACAATAGCGGCTATCAGGGGAAGCACTACCTGCTCGACGTGGTCCGCTTCGGCGACAAGCTGCGTGATGCTTTCGAGGGGGGACGAGACAGTGCCGAGGTAATGGCTTTTCTGCAGCAGTGCGGTTATCGCAGCATCATCGATGAGGGGAGGGCGCTCTTGGAAGACGGCTCGATAACGCCGGAAGAGTATCTGGCGTCCGTATTGCACTGACGAATTCAATGATGGAGTGAGACAATGGCAAGAATCGACGGACTATTCAAGATGATGCATGAGCAGAAGGCCTCCGACCTGCATCTCTCCACCGGCTCACCTCCCATATTCCGCCTCCATGGCGAAATGGAGCGGCAGAAGTTCAAGACGCTCACCCACGAAGAGCTGAAGTCGATCCTGTTCGAGATCATGACCGAACGCCAGCGGGCCGATTTCGAGGTGAAAAAGGACCTCGATTTTGCCTATTCGGTGCCGGGTCTGGCACGCTTCCGCGGCAATGTTTTTCTCCAGCACAAGGGAATTGGGGCAGTGTTCCGCATTATCCCGACCAAGATCCTGTCGGCCGACGAGTTGGGGCTCCCGGAAGGGGTGCGTAAAATGACCATGCTGAAAAAGGGTCTGGTGCTGGTGACCGGTCCCACCGGCTCGGGGTAGTCGACCACCCTGGCGGCGTTGATCGACCTGATCAACTCCACCCGCCGGGAGCATATCCTGACCCTGGAGGACCCGCTGGAGTTCGTCCATGAGAGCAAGATGTCGCTATTGAACCAGCGGCAGATCGGTGAGCATTCGGAGAGCTTTACCTCGGCACTGCGGGCAGCTCTCCGGGAGGACCCGGACTTAATCCTGGTGGGCGAGATGCGGGACCTGGAGACGATCAGCCTTGCCTTGACCGCCGCCGAGACCGGCCACCTGGTATACGGCACCTTGCACACCAATTCTGCGGCCAAGACCGTGGACCGGATCATCGATGCCTTTCCTAAGGACAGCCAGGAGCAGGTTCGCACCATGCTCTCAGAATCGTTGAAGGGGGTGATTTGCCAGCAGCTCCTGAAAACCGCAGACGGCCATGGCCGGGTGGCCGCACTGGAGATCATGGTCGGCACCTCGGCCCTGTCCAACCTGATCCGGGAGGGGAAAACCTTCCAGATCCCTTCCATCATGCAGACCGCCCGCAAGGAAGGGATGCAGCTGATGGACCAGCACGTCCTCGAATTGCTGAAAACCAGGAAGATCACGGCGGAGGAGGCCTACCGCTGCTGCAGCGACAAGAAACAGTTCGAGCAGTACTTGCCGAACAAACCGCCCCAGTAATAATAAAAGGTGAAAGCAGGATAAGAAAAAGGGGGCTTTCGTGGAAAGTCCCCTTTTGGCTGTGGGCCAGTAAATTAATGGTCGGGATGACTGGAATCGAACCAGCGGCCCCCTGCTCCCGAAGCAGGTGCGCTACCAGGCTGCGCTACATCCCGATAAGTTTTTTATAGCCTTTCGCGGAATTTTTGTCAACTGTTTAGCGGGGGCGGGGCGAAGAAAAAAGTTGTCACACTATCTGCAAAATGGTACAAACTAAGGTTCAGGTAAGATTTGTGGGGATTTGAGGATGGCATGGCCTACCGGAACCTGCGGGAATTCCTGGATACGCTGGCGGCTGCGGGGGAACTGACGCGGGTGAAGGTGGCAGTGGACCCGCTGCTGGAAATTGCCGCCATCACGGACCGGATCTGCAAGCTCCCCGGCGGCGGACCGGCGCTCTTTTTTGAGCAAGTGAAGGGGAGTTCCCTCCCGGTGGTGACCAATATCTTTGGCTCCGCCCGCCGGATCGCCATGGCTTTGGAGGTGGAAGAGCTGTCCGGTCTCACCCGCCGGATGGAGTCGTTGCTGGCGAAGCTTCCTGCCGGTTCGGGACGGGAAAAATCGGCTGCCTTGGCACGACTCTTCGACAATACTGAATTTTCCCCCCGGACAGTGCTGACGGCGCCCTGCCAGGAAGTAGTGGAGCAAGCCCCGGATCTGACCGCTTACCCACTGTTGAAAAACTGGCCAGGTGACGGGCTGCCGGGGAGTGACGGACGTTTTATCACCCTGCCGCTGGTGTTCAGCAGGGACCCGGCGAGCGGCCGGCAAAACTGCGGCATGTACCGTGTCCAGCAGTTCGACCGTGCCACGGCCGGGATTCACTGGCGGACGGGGAGCGGCGGAGAACAACATTACCAGCGCTACCTTGCCAGGGGCGAGCGGATGCCGATTGCCATCGCCATCGGCAGCGATCCGGCGGTGATCTTTGCTGCAGCCTTGCCGCTCCCCGACGATCTCGATGAAATCGGCTTTGCCGGTTTCCTCCGCAACGCCCCGGTGGAGATGGTCAAGTGCCGGACCAGCGAGCTGATGGTGCCGGCCAACGCCGAACTGGTGATCGAGGGGTATCTGGAGCCCGCTGAGATGCGGCGGGAAGGGGCATTTGGCAACCATACCGGCTTTTATTCCACGCCGGAGCTGGTGCCGGTGCTGCGGCTGACATGCATTACCCGGCGCCGGCAGCCAGTTTATCCTGCAACCGTGGTCGGACCGCCGCCCATGGAGGACTGCTATCTGGCCAAAGCGGCGGAGCGTCTCTTCCTGCCGCTGCTCAGGCTGGAGTTGTCCGAGCTGGTCGATATCAATCAGCCTCTCGAGTGGATCTTTCACCACAGCGCGCTGGTTTCCATCAGAAAAGAGTTTCCCGGCCAGGCGCGGCGTGCGATTACAACTCTTTGGAGGCAGGCGCCGCTCCGTTCCGCCCGTTTGCTGATCGTGGTCGATGCCGATGTTGATGTGCAGGACCTCTCAACGGTAGCCTGGCGGGCGCTGAATAATGTCGATTGGCAGCGGGACCTGGTAATGGCGCCGTCTGTCGCGGAAAATCGGACTGTAGGGGAGTTACCGGGCCGGGGTAGGCTGGCGATCGATGCGACCCGCAAGCTTCCGGGCGAAGGGGCGTTGGCTGCGTGGCCGGAGGAGCTGACCATGACCAGGGAGATTATCTACCTGGTGGAGCAACGCTGGAAGGAGTATGGATTTTGAATTTCCTGGGGAGATGCCGATGATGGGGAGGGTGCGCATATTTATGGAGATGATCAAGTTCTCCCATACGGTGTTTGCCCTCCCCTTCGCCTTCACCGGCGCACTGCTGGCAGCCAGAGGGTTGCCGACCTGGGCTCAGATTGGCTGGATCATGCTGGCGATGGTCGGCGCGCGTACGGCGGCCATGGGGCTGAATCGCTTGATTGATGCCGAGATTGATCGGGAAAATCCCCGCACCGCCAATCGAGCGTTGCCGGCAGGGCTCCTGGGCAAAGGTACCGTGCTGCTTTTTATCCTCCTGGCCGTGGCCTTGCTCCTGGTTGCCGCCGCTCAGTTGAATCGGCTCTGTCTGTATCTGGCTCCGCTAGCCCTGTTTTTTCTGGTGCTCTATTCCTACTGCAAGCGGTTCACCGTCCTGGCCCACGTGGTGCTTGGCCTCTGCCTCGCCGCAGCGCCGGTCGGCGCCTGGATTGCCATCCGCGGCGGACTCGAGCTGCCGATAATTCTGCTGGGGGTGGCGGTGCTCTTTTGGGTGGCCGGCTTCGATATCCTCTATGCCCTCCAGGATCTGGAGTTTGACCGGAGCTTCGGTCTCCACTCCATTCCGGTCCGGCTCGGGGTGCGAGGCTCCCTCTGGGCCTCCCGGCTCTGTTACCTGCTGATGGTTGGACTGCTTGGCGTTGTTGCCTGGTTGCTGCCGCTGGGTGGCTTCTTCCTGGCCGGCATCTTGCTGACCGGCTGCATGCTGGTCTACCAGCACTGGCTGTTACGCGATGCCGACCTGACCAAGCTGGACGCCGCCTTCTTCAACATGAACGCCTACATCAGCCTGACTATCTTCGTTGCCACCCTGGTCGAGGTGCTGCCGGGACAGGGGGGGGCATGAACGGCCGGCATCTGGTCCTAGCCATCACCGGCGCTTCCGGCGTCATTTATGGGGTGCGCCTCTGTCAGGAGCTGTTACAGGCCGGGGTAAGGGTTACCCTGCTCATCAGCAGCAACGGTTTAGTGGTGCTGCAGGAGGAGCTGGGGCTCGACTGGTGCGGGAGCGAGCCTGAGCTGCAGGTGCGCCTGCAGCAATATTTTCACAGTCATGGGCCTCAGCTGGTCTTCCATGCAGCGGACAATCTGCTGGCGCCGGTGGCGAGCGGCTCATCGGCACCGGATCGGATGGTGATCTGCCCCTGCAGCATGGGGACCCTGGCACGCATTGCCAACGGCAATTCCGGCAATCTCATCGAGCGTTGCGCCGACGTGATGCTCAAGGAACGCAGGCCGTTGGTGCTGGTCCCTCGGGAAACGCCACTGAGCGACATCCATCTGGAGAACATGCTGCGCCTGTCGCGCTTGGGCGTGCGGCTGGTACCGGCCATGCCCGCCTTTTACCATAAGCCGGCATCGGTGGATGAGCTGGTAGGCTTCATGGTGGGGAAGATCATGGATACCCTGGGGATCGCCAATACCCTCTATAAGCGCTGGGGGGCAGGGCGCTGAAAAGTACCCCTTTCGGCGGGGCCCAGCAGTAAGGAGTTGTTGCTGGCGGATCCAAACCGATTTGCAAAGGACCCGAGTATATTCATCATGACAGATTTCGCTTCCATAGCCGACAAAGTCAGGCGCCGTGAACGGCTCACCGATGATGACGGGTTGTTTCTGTTCCACTACCATGACCTCATTGCCATCGGCGAGCTGGCGGCCCAGGTCAATGCAGCGAAGAACGGCCGGCGGGTCTTCTTCAACGTCAACCGCCACATCAATCACACCAATATCTGCGTCAATCGCTGCCGGTTCTGTGCCTTCTCTCGGGAGGCCTCCGAGGCGGGGGCCTATACCTATGATCTGGAGGAGATTGCCAGCCGCGCCCGCGAGGCAGCAGCGCAGGGGGCGACCGAGATCCACATGGTCGGAGGGCTCCACCCCGACCTCCCCTTTGAGTTTTACCTGGAGATGCTTCGCACGGTCCGGGCGGTTTCGCCGGCGCTGCATATCAAGGCCTTTACTGCCGTGGAAATTGACTATCTGGCGAGCATTGCCGGGCTCTCTATTGCAGCTACACTGCAGACGCTGAAGGAGGCGGGGCTTGGTTCGCTACCCGGGGGCGGGGCTGAGATCTTTAATCCCCAGGTGCGGGGAGAGCTCTGTCCGGAAAAAATTTCTGGGGAACGCTGGCTCGCGATCATGGCGGAGGTGCACCGGGCCGGGCTCAAATCTAATGCCACCATGCTTTACGGCCATCTGGAAAGTTATGCAGACCGAATCGACCACATGCGCCGGCTGCGGGAGCTGCAGGACCAGACCGGCGGCTTCCAGGTCTTTATCCCGCTCGCCTTCCAGCCGGAAAATACCCTGCTGAAGCTGACGAAGATTGGCAACACCGGTGGGGTGGATGATCTGAAGACCCTGGCCATCGCCCGCCTTTATCTGGATAATTTTGACCATATCAAGGCCTACTGGGTCATGGTCGGGGTGAAGATCGCCCAGGTCGCCCTCGCCTTCGGGGTCAACGACCTGGACGGCACCGTGGTGGAGGAGAAAATCGGCCACGACGCCGGCGCCGACTCGCCGCAGAGCATGACCCGGGAAGAGATCGCGGCGCTTATCAGGAAGGCTGGGCGTGAGCCGGTGGAACGGGATACGCTCTATAACGCCTTGAGGACCTACTGAATAAAGATGCTACATTTAATCACGACAAAAATTGCCGGCGGCATCCAGCTGACCCGGTCAGAAGCGCTCTGGCTCCTGACGGATGCAGAGCTGCTGGTGGTGGGAAAGCTGGCGGATGGCATCCGCCGGTGGCTCCATCCGGACAACCGGGTCACCTTCGTGGTGGACCGGAATGTGAATTATACCAACGTGTGCGAGTCGAAATGCAAGTTCTGCGCATTCTACCGTGACGCCGGTTCACCGGACGCCTACGTGCTCGCCCCGGAAGAAATCTATGCTAAAATTGCCGAGTTGGTGGCCCAGGGGGGGACCCAGCTGCTGATGCAGGGTGGACTGCATCCAACCCTCGGCATCGACTTCTTCGAGGGGCTGTTTCGCGAGATCAAGGGGCGCTTTCCCGGGGTGCAGAACCATTCCCTGTCGCCCGCGGAGATTACCCATATTGCCGCCATTTCCAAGTTGACTGTACGCGAGGCGTTGCAAAGGCTCCATGCAGCAGGCCTCGATTCGGTGCCTGGCGGGGGGGCAGAGATACTGGTGGATGCTATCCGGCGGGAGATCTCGCCGAACAAGATCGGTTGGGAAGGGTGGGGAGCGGTGATGAAGGAGGCGGCCCGGCAAGGGCTTCCGACCACCGCCACCATGATGTTTGGCAGCAGGGAACAGCCGGCGGACGTGGTGGAGCATATCTTCCGGGTCCGCGCGTTGCAGGATGAGGAGGGGAGTTTTACCGCCTTTATCCCCTGGACCTACCAGCCGGGCAACACCGAGCTGGGGGGAACGACTGCCAGCGGGGTTGAATACCTGAAAGTGCTTGCCCTGTCCCGTATCGTCCTCGACAACATCCCCAATATCCAGGCCAGCTGGGTTACCCAGGGGGCGAAGATGGCGCAGGTAGCACTGTTCTTCGGCGCCAATGACTTAGGCGGTACCATGCTCGAGGAGAACGTGGTGGCCGCAGCGGGTTGCACCTTCCGCATGAGCAGGGAAGAGATGGTTGAGCTTATTCACAGCTGTGGCTTCCGGCCAGCCCAGCGGACCACCCTCTATGATATTATCCGGGACTACTGACCGCTGAACTCTGCCAGCGGCAGCAGTACTAACGAGCTGAAGCCGACGCTTCAGCATGAAAGAACGAGCATGAGTGATCTAACAACATCTCCGGAAATTATTGCCAATCGTCCCGCCCTTGAATGCCTGGTGGAGAGGCTGAACCGCGAAGCTCTGCTCGCCTTCGACCTGGAAGCCGACTCCATGCATCATTACACCGAAAAGGTCTGCCTGATCCAGGTTTCCACTTCGGTTGAGTCGGTCCTCATCGATCCGCTGGCGTTTTCCGATCTTTCTCCACTGGGGCCGGTCCTGGCCTCTTCCACGATCCGCAAGGTCTTTCACGGCGCCGATTATGACATCCGTTCCCTCCACCGGGATTTTGCCCTGGAGGTGAATAACCTCTTCGACACCATGATCGCCTGTCAGTTCCTTGGCGAGAAAGAGTTTGGCCTGGCAGCGGTGCTGAAAAAGCGCTTTGGCGCGGAGTTGGACAAGAAGTATCAGCGGGCGGATTGGAGCAAAAGGCCGCTGGAAAGCGAGATGATCGCCTATGCGGTGACCGACACCACGTTGCTGATCGACCTTTACCGGCAGCTCAAGAGCGAACTGGAAGAGCGCGGCCGGCTCGCTTGGGTCGAGGAAGAGTGTGCGCTTTTGTCCAGGGTGCGGATGGTCGACCGGGAAAACCTGCCGTTGTTCATCCGCTTCAAGGGGGCGTCGCGGTTGGATCCCCGTACTTTGGCGGTGCTGGAAGAGCTGCTCCAGTTCCGGGACGAAAAGGCGCGGCTGCGGGATGTGCCACCCTTTAAAATCGTCCTGAATGAAACCTTGCGGGAACTGGCCGAGCGAAAGCCGCGAAACGTTGCGGAGTTGCAGGGGATAGCCGGCTTATCGGAACGGCTGGCCGAGCGCCATGGTCGGGAAATTCTGGCTGCAGTCAGCAAAGGGACTGCCTTGGCCGAGAGCGAGCTCCCCCGTTTTCCGGAACGGCGCAGGGACAAACGGGATCGTGGTGCAGAGGACCGTTTGCAGCGCTTGAAGCTCTGGCGCGAGAAAACGGCCAAGAAACTGGGGATTGATCCGGGGGTGTTGGCGAATAATACCCTGCTCGAAACCTTGGCAGATCTGGCGCCGACGGATGAGGCGGCACTGGAGACGATAGCCGGGATGAAGATGTGGCAACGGCGCGAGTTCGGCACGGAGCTGTTGGCGCTGTTGGGCTGAGCCCCTCTATCTAGCCCAGATCGCCCCAGTAGAACTGTAGAATGGCAAGCATGGCCAGGCCAGCGGTTTCCGTCCGGAGCACCCGTTGGCCGAGGGTTATCGGGACAAAGCCTGCAGCTATGGCTAGTTCTGCTTCTTCTGCGGAAAGCCCTCCTTCTGGGCCGACCAGCAGGGCGATACTTGGCGGTAAAGTGGTTGCGGCCAGCAGCGGTTTTAGCCGATTGGTCCGTTCTTCTTCCCAGAGAAGCAGCTTCAGCGGCTGCTCGGCCTGGTTGATCGCCTCAGCGAACCCGGTAATTTCAGCGATGTGGGGGATGGCTATCCGCTTAGATTGGCGTGCCGCCTCCTGAGCAATCCGGCGCCAGCGCTCCAGGCGGTCCGAGCCCCGCTCTCCCGGGCGGGGGATGGACCTGCTGGTCAGCAGTGGCACCACCGCCGCAACCCCCAGTTCGGTACATTTCTGCAGGATCAGTTCCATCCGGTCACCTTTAGCCAACCCTTGGTAGAGGGTGATGAGTGGCCCGGTCTCGGTGACAGTCAGCTGCGTTCGCTCTTCGATGGTGATGGTGAGCTGCTCCTTGCCGATTTGGCTGATGCGGCCGCTGCATTCGATCCCGGCTCCATCGGCGAGCAGCAGCCGGCTGCCGGTTTTGAGCCGCAAGACCTTCGCCAGGTGTCGAAACAGGTCGCCGTCGATGGTGACGCTGTCGTCGTCCAATGTCCCCTTGTAGACGAAAAACCGACGCACGATTAGAGCTCCCTGCGGAAGATGAGGCAGCTCCATTCGGCGTCCCGGAAGGTTATGGCAGGAGTGAGCTCAAACCGGGCGAAGCCGGTGCTGACTAGGGCTTCCTTCTCGATCAGGATGCCGGAAAGTACCAGAAATCCACCCCGCTCCAGTCGTTTTACCAGTTCAGGGGCGAGCCTGACCAGCTCTTCGGCCAGGATGTTAGCCAGCACTAGATCGAATGTGCCGGCTACCTGCTCGAGCGGCGTTGTTGAGACTTCCACCACCCCGGCCACCTGATTAAGGGACAGATTTTTCGCGGCAACCTCCACCGCCTGGGGGTCGATGTCGATGGCGACAACCCTGCTCGCGCCAAACTTTACCGCCCCAATACTGAGGATGCCGGAGCCGGTACCGACATCGAGAACTGTTTCCAGCTTGCCTCCCTGCAACCCGGCGAAGCTTCCTTCATGGCAGGCGATTTGCTCCAGTGCGGCTAGGCAGAGTCTGGTGGTGGGATGGGTGCCGGTACCGAAGGCCATTCCCGGGTCAACCTCCAGCACCAGATCGGCGGCCGTTGCTGCGTATTCCTCCCAGCTCGGCTTGATTACCACGCGCCTGCCAATCCTGACCGGTTTGAAGTATTCTTTCCAGTTGTTCGCCCAGTCCTCTTCTTTTACGGGGGCAACCACCGGTGCCAGGTAGGTAAAGCCGGCAAAGGCCGGGCCATTGTCAGCGAGGAACGCGGCAAGCTGCCGGAGTTTTTCCTGTAGCGACTCATCCATGACAAAGTAGGCCTTGACCGTGTTGGTCGCTGCCTCGGCCACCGAGTCGAGGGAAAAGGTGTCGAGGGAGAGATTTTCGATAGTGACGCCATTGC
>JANXYN010000153.1 GCA_025356035.1 Geobacteraceae bacterium | reverse complement strand
CCCTGCTAGTGAAGGTCAGCTCCTGGGGGTTGACGCTGGAGGAAGCAGCCCGGGTCATGAACCGCTCACTCCAGGAATTCCGGGTCCGGGGGGTCAAAACCAACATCGCCTTTCTGGAGAATGTGGTCACCCACCCGGTCTTTCTCGCCGGCAAGTGCGACACCTCTTTTATCGAAAAACATCCGGAACTGCTCCACCTGCCGGAGAAGAAAGACCGTGCCACCAAAGTTCTCAATTTTCTTGGCGAAGTCATTGTCAATGGCTCGCCAGGCGTTACCAAACCGCTCAGGTCGGCCGAGCTCATCGAACCCCATATTCCCGCGGTTGATTTTACCAAGCCCCGCCCGGCCGGGAGCCGTGACATATTCATGAAAAAGGGGGCAGACGGTTTTGCCCAATGGATACTGGAACAGAAAAGGCTCCTGATCACCGACACCACCATGCGTGACGCCCACCAGTCGCTCCTCGCCACCAGAATGCGGAGCTACGACCTGCTGAAAATCGCCGAGCCGACTTCATACCTGGCCGCTGACCTCTTTTCCCTGGAAATGTGGGGTGGTGCCACCTTCGACGTTTCCATGCGTTTTTTAAAGGAATGTCCCTGGCAGCGGCTGCATAAACTCTCCGAGGCGATCCCCAATGTGCTTTTCCAGATGCTCCTGCGTGGCTCCAATGCGGTCGGCTATACCAACTACCCGGACAATGTGGTTCAACGATTTGTGGAGGAGGCGGCCAACTCCGGGATCGATATCTTCCGGGTGTTTGACTCCCTCAACTGGACCAAAGGGATGCGGGTGGCGATGGAGGCGGTACGCAAGCAGGGGAAGATCTGCGAGGCGTCCATCTGCTATACCGGTGACATCACCGATCCGAAGCGGGACAAGTACCCGCTGGACTACTACGTCAGCATGGCCAAAGAGCTGGAGCAGATGGGGGCGCATATCCTTGCCATCAAGGATATGGCAGGGCTGTTAAAGCCGTTTGCCGCCTATAAACTGGTGAAGGCTCTGAAAGAGGAGATCGGCATCCCGATCCACCTCCATACCCATGATACTTCCGGTAACGGCGGGGCCACGCTCCTGATGGCCTGTCAGGCCGGGGTCGATATCGTCGATGCTGCGCTCTCCTCCATCTCCGGCCTCACCGCCCAGCCCAATCTGAATGCACTGGTGGCGGCCCTGAAAGGGACAGAATGGGATCCGCAGCTCGATATTGACGGCCTGCAGAAACTGGCCAATTATTGGGAAACGGTCCGCGATTATTACTCCCCCTTTGAGTCAGGGCTCAAGAGCGGCACCGCGGAGGTATACCACCATGAGATTCCTGGCGGCCAGTATTCCAACTACAAGCCGCAGGTGGCAGGTCTCGGCCTGCTTGATCGCTGGGAGGAATGCAAGGAGATGTACCACAAGGTGAACCTCCTGTTCGGCGACATCGTCAAGGTGACACCCTCCTCCAAGGTGGTGGGGGACATGGCGATGTTCCTGGTGAAGAACAATCTCGACGTGGACGACGTCTTCACCATGGGGGATGAACTGACCTTTCCCGAGTCGGTGGTCGGGATGTTCAAGGGAATGATCGGCCAGCCCTATCAGGGTTTCCCGGAACGGCTGCAGAAGATTATCCTCAAGGGAGATGAGCCGATCAGCTGCCGTCCCGGCGAGCTTTTGGAGCCGGCCGACTTCGTGATCGAGCGGCAAAAGGCCGAGGCAAAGGTGGGGCATCCCATCGACGACAAAAACCTGATGTCATACATACTCTACCCCCACGTCTACCCCGAATTCCACAAGCATCGCCATGATTTCTCCGACACCTCGGTGATTCCGACCCCGATCTTCTTCTACGGGCTGGAGCCGGGCCAGGAGACCGCGGTGGAGATCGAGCCTGGGAAGATCCTGATTATTACCTTGACTGCGGTGGGACGTGTCCATGCCGACGGCACCCGCAACATCTACTTCGAACTGAACGGCGACGCCCGCCAGGTGACGGTGCGCGACCAGTCGGTGGTGAGCGACAAGGCGGCGAGGGAAAAGGCCGACAAGTCAAATCCCAAACATGTGGGGGCACCGATGCCGGGCAAAGTCCAAAAGTTGAACGTCAAGCCAGGCGATGCAGTAAAGGCAGGGGACATCCTGCTGGTGACCGAGGCGATGAAGATGGAGACCAACATAAAGGCAAAAGAAGATGGTGCAATTGCCGAGGTGCGGCTCAAGGAGGGGGATAAGGTAGAGAAGGATGAACTGCTGATCGTCTTCGCCTGATTGCGTTGAACAGAGCTGGCTGAATCGGGCGGATTTCGCTTCCTGCTCCCTCTGCAAGCATCTGCAATATTGAGTAGTCCGCAGCAAAAGACCCTTGGCCTTTCACCGCCGTCGCCAGTGAAAGCCGAGGGTTTTCTTTTCTGAAGCGACAGTTATTATCCCCCTCAAATATATATTGACATTCAACGGCCTAAGGAATAGTTTATGAGCCGAATAAAACGTGGTTTGTAATTTTTTGTGTTTTTTGGTCTTTGGGGGTAATGGAGCCTGTCTTTCAGTGACCGAACTGCCCTGAAATATGGGCTTTTTTGTTTTTCACTCCCCCTCGCCCCCTCTTAAGTTAAGAGAGGGAAACTGCATGACTTTCTCCTCCCCTTAAGCTAAGGGGAGGGCGGGAGGGGTTATATGGCTGGAAGGTTTTGTCATCTGTACTGTCAGCTGAATAGTTACCGCTGCTTTTCATTTATTTGATTGATGTGGAGGGATGCATGTTTTCGAAAAAGTTGAGGGTCATTGCCGCGGTTGCCTTGGGTTTCTTCAGCTGGACGTCAGCCGGTGTGTTCAGTTTTGCCCATGCGGCGCAGGCGGTGGTGAAGGAGGAGAAGGCGAAGGCGCCGCTCAAGGAGAAGGCTGATGGGGCGGCAGAGCGGTTTGGCAAGGCTACGGAGGAGATTGGCGCTGTTCTTGCCGATCCCAAAATGGATATAGAAGCCAAGAAGCAGGCGCTTAAGGTCAAGAAGGGGGAGATCGAGGCGCTCGATACGGAGATCAAGAAGGAGTTCGCCGCGACGGAGCAGAAGCTCAAGGCCGCCAAGCTGCCGGACGAGATTCTGCAGCGGCATTATAAGTTCGTCAAACATTATGAAGATAACCTCGCCGAGCTGAAGGGAAACCTCGATGCGGTAGAGAAGGCGAAAGACCAGAAACAGGCCGAAGCGGATATCGAGAAAGCGAAGAAGCACCTGGAGCGGGTCAAGGCGCCATCCCACCATCAGCCGCTCGATCCCAATAACTTGCCGCACCGGCAGCCGAAGGTGAAGAAGCGGGAACCGCGGCTCAAAAAAGAGGAATTCGAGCGGGATTTCGGCAAAGGGAAGAGGGCCGACCTGCAAAAACCAATTATGGTCGCCTCGGTCGGCTCCTTGGCCGGGTTGCTTGTTCCAAGCAGCGCGACCATTGCCAATCTCCCCACCGCTGCGGATCTGGCGGAGACCGTCGAGGTCCAGTTCACCCCGGAGATCAGAGCCAAGGCCCAGGAGCTCGGCAACAACCCGGTGAAGATCTACGAGTGGGTAAGGAACAACATCGAATTTGTCCCCACCTATGGCTCCATCCAGGGGGCGCAGATGACCCTGCTCACTAAGCAGGGGAATGCATTCGATACCGCATCCCTCCTCATCGCCCTGTTACGTGCCTCGGGCATCCATGCGCGTTATGTCTACGGCACCATCGAGCTTCCCATCGATAAGGTCATGAACTGGGCTGGGGGATTTACGGACCCCATGGCCGCCCTTGAATTCATGGCAAGTGGAGGAATACCGATCAAGGCTGGAATCTCCGGGGGAAAGATAACAAAGGCCCAGTTGGAGCATGTCTGGGTCGAGGCCTGGGTGGATATGGTTCCGTCCTTTGGTGCTGTTCATAAGCAGGGCGATACTTGGATACCGCTTGATGCGGCTTTTAAGCAGTATGCATATACAAACGGGATTGACCTGAAATCTGCTCTTCCGTTTGACGCTCAGGGTTTTGTCGATCAGCTCAAGTCATCGGCGACCATAAACGAAGCCGACGGGTCCGTCACGAATGTGGATGCGAACCTTATCCAGGCCAACTTGCTCAATTTTCAATCCCAACTCCAGGGATATGTCAACCTAGTCAAGCCTAATGCTACTTTCGGGGATATCGTTGGTAAGAAAAGCATCGTCATCAAGAACTATTCCGTCTTATCCGAATCGATGCCGTACAAGACGATAGTCAAAGCCTGGAAATCTCCGGAATTGCCGGACAGCGTCCGCCACAAGATAACCTTCGTTATCTCTGCAAACGAAGGTACAAGCCCCGAATTCACAATTACCAAGTCTTTGCCTGAGATTGCCGGAAAGAAGATAACGCTAAGTTATGCCCCGGCAGCTAGTTCTGATACACAACTGCTCCTGTCTTATGTAGATTCAGGCTCAACCTCTCTCCCTGCGTATCTCATCAATCTGAAACCGGAATTCAGGATTGAAGGGCAGGTTGTTGCCTCTGGCGACAGTGTTACAATGGGACAAATACAGCGTTTCGATATGACCATGACTGCCCCTACTTTGAATACAAATATCATCTCTAACAAACTGACCGCAGGAACCTATAGCGCAATTGTGCTGGACCTTGGGACAATCGCTGCTGCCCAACTGGACGAGAGCGCCGCTCGGGCAACTGCAGCGAAAGCAAAGCTCGAAGCTAACAACGTCTCGGGTATTACGAAGGACGACATCATGGGGGAATTTCTCCATGGTGCTGGGCTTGGCTACTGGGGCATGGTGGATCTAACTAATAAAATTGCAGCATCGCTGAATGGAGTTGCTGATACGCGTTTGCCGTCGGAAGGCATTTTTACCTACGATCTGAGCACTGGTTATGCCTTCGGTGTTCCGATATCGGCAACCCCAACCGGCTTCACAACCGACATAGATGCCGATAATCATGTTGTCTGTGGCAGAAATGGGGATAACGCATTATCTGTGTCCTACATGGCACTGATAGGCATGCTGGCGTCGAAAATGGAGGCGGGCATTTACGATCTTACCTTCAACAAGGCATTCACCGGCAGGGGGGTATCAACGGCCCACATACTCGAATATGCGAACCAGCAAGGCATACCCATTTATACAGTCAACGCGAGCAACGTCAATACTGTTCTTCCACAACTCCAAATTGACTCCGAGGTGAAAACCGATATTCAGAACGCTGTTGCCAGTGGCAAGACGGTGACTATTCCCAAAACGAACATAACGAAAGACGGCTGGCGAGGAACCGGATACCTGGTATTTGATTCCACCACGGGAGGAGGTGCATATAGGATAAGTGGCGGGCTTTCAGGAGGAGGATACGCTTGTAATTGCTTTGGGTTTAATCCTGTCGTTGAATTCATAATAAATTGTTTTTTAGCTTTTCTAGGTATTTCTAGTCTGGTGAATCCAGTTATGCTGGCGTCAATCTCTGTGCTAGTCAGTGCCATAAGTACTTATTCAACAGTTTGTAGTTTGAACGAAATGAATTTAACTGATAACCAAAGAGGTTCTTTAATAGGCTTGATGGTTGGCATGTTTATAATAAGTGCAGTCATTGCGGGTTTATTGATTTATTTTACAGGTCCATTTGCATGGGTAATATTTCCTCTGTATTGGTCAATTATAAGTATTGCTGTCTCAGGAATTGTGACTTTAATAGGAGAGTTACTTGTGAATATGAATAATAATTCCTATAATTATAAAAGGAGAAAATATGTATATATTGCATAATAACAAAAATAGATTTACTAATTCCATTGAAATCACAATAAAAATTGTATTGCTTTCATGTCTAGGACTTTTATTTTTCCCTGCTACATTTATTGTTTGGGCTTTTAGCAATCGTGACAATGTAAGAATGTGGCTAATGGTAATAATTTGTTTGTTGCCGACTATAATTCCTATACAGTATAGTACATTGTTTTACTTGAGTATTAAATCAATAACCTATGTTCACTTAATCAAGATATTTATCATGTTTGGTGCGTTTATTACTATATTTTTTGTTGCGTCAAGAATTATATCTTCAAAAATAGTCAACACTAATAAAAGATATGGCATATCAATCGTTGTATTCATATTGTTGTCATGCTTATACCTAACACCTATCGGTTTATTGCATGCTTATAGTAAAACAATTACGCATAATATATACCTTATTGAAATAGAAACATTGTTGTGGATTATATGTGTTACATACATATTTGCTAGATTCCCAGAAGATGAGTTTATTGCAAAAATTGCAAAATATCTCAGTAATGTTGTTAAAAAGTAAAAAAACGCATTATACGTTGCCAATAAAATCATTTATGTCAAATCAGCATTGACTCAATAAAGGGGTTTATTATGACGATAAAAACAATCGTCGGCCTATTAGCGCTTTTATGGCTTGTTGGTATCGGTAGCACTAGCTATTCTCAGCCAACTCAACAAATCTCAAATGGGCTTTCTTGGTTGACGAGTCAGCAATATGCTGACGGGAGCTGGAGTGGAAATACCAATACAGCTTATAGTTCAACCATTGCAGTTGCTGATGACTTATTTCTATTATCTGCAAATGGTGCACCTTACACCACTTCGCTAAACTGGGTCAGCGCCCAAGAGGTTGATAATACACGTTACCTTTCCTTGCGTATTCTTACGATTGTACCTTCATGGGCCGATATTTCATCCGATTTAGGCAATCTCCTGAGCTATCAGAACTTAGATGGCGGGTTCGGAGAATATGTCGGGGGCACTAGCGGAGTATCGTATGCCGTTCTCGCACTCCAGGCCCTGAAAGCCGCCAACTACCCCGACCAATCCGTCATCTTCCCTGCCATCAACTACCTCCTCTCCACCCAAAAAAGTGATGGCGGTTGGGGCTTCACCCAGGATGACGATAGCAACATTTACGTAACGGCACAGGTACTTTCTACCCTTGCCAAGTTCAAAAACCTGTACATCATGGATTCGCAACTAACAACAGCTGCTTCATTCCTTCTCTCCACCCAAAACCCCGACGGCGGCTTCAGCACCGGCCCGTCCACCGTCTACGAAACCGCCTTATCCCTGATCGCCTTGATCGAAGCGGGGCAGGGGCAAGTCCAGCCATTGCAGAACGCCATCAACTACCTCACTACCACCCAGCGTGCCAACGGCTCCTGGAACGACGATCCATACTCCACCGCTCTGGCCCTCCGCGCCCTGGCCAACGCCAGACCGAACCTGACCATTGTGCCCGCCGATATTACTTTCTCCAAAACCATGCCCCAAGAGGGGGAACAAATAACCATAACCGCCAATGTGCATAACACCGGCCTCGACAACGCCGCCAATGTGACAGTGCGCTTCTTCTCCGGCGACCCCGCCGCAGGCGGCGTCCAGATCGGCAGCGATCAGACAATTTCTACTCTTACTGCTGGCGGCTCAGCCCAGGCCGCCATCACCACAACCTTCACCGGCACCGGCAGCCGAACCGTCTTTATGCTGGTCGATCCGGCAAACACCATTTCCGAAACCTCGAAAGCCGACAACGTCGCTTCGGCCCGCCTCTGGGTAGCCACCGCGCCCGATTTGGCCGTATCTTCCAGCGACCTGAAGCCCGCCACCTTCGTCCCAGTGGCCGGCACCCCCTTTACCCTTGAGTACACCATCCGCAACCTTGGGGAAACCGCCGCAGACTCCTTCAGCATTGCCCTCTATGACGGCAACCCGGTGCAAGGTGGTGTGCTCCTCCAGACGGTTAGCATCTCCGGCATTGCCGGCACCTCAAGCCGCACCGGCACCGTCGGCGTCACCCTGACCGGCAATGGCGCCCATACCCTATATCTTGTGGCCGATTCCGCTAATCAGATAACCGAGATCAGCAAGGCCAACAACACCGCCCCGGTCACGGTCCAGGTGGGCGGGGTGCAGGCCTACGTGGACCTGGCGGTGACCCCGGCCGATATCACCCTGACCCCGGCTCGTCCCGCGGCTGGACAGACCGTGCAGATTACCGCCCGCTTCCGTAACCAGGGGATGGAGCCCGCCCAGAACTTCACCGCCGAGATCTTCGACGGCGCCCCCGAAGCGGGAGGCGTGCCCATCGCCAGCCAGACCCTCACCCTGGCCGCAGGGAGCGAACAGACCATCACCGCCAACTGGCCCGTCGGCAGCGGCATCCATGAAATATTCGTCGTCCTCGACCGGGCAAACAGCGTCATCGAGACCGATGAAACCAACAACCGGGCATCCGTAAAAGTCATGCCCGACATGGTCGATATCGCCATCTCCGCCACCGATCTGGTTCTGACGCCACCCCGGCCGGTGGTGGGGGACAGCGTGGCCCTGACCGTCACCGCCCACAACCAGGGGATCAGGGAAACCGGCTCCTTCAACCTCGCCCTCTACGACGGCGACCCGGCTGCCGGTGGCGTTCTGCTCCGGACCTTCCCGATCACCACCATCGCCGGCGACGGCAGCGCCACCCTGACCTACACCTTCACCGCCGAGGCGCGGACCTACCGGTTCTACGCCGTGGCCGACCCGGACAACGGCGTTACCGAGCTCGACAAGACCAACAACCTGGCGGTCCGCTCCCTAACCGTCAAAGGGCCAGGAGAGACCCTGGGTCCCGATCTGCTGCCGACGGAGCTCGACCTCTCCGCCATAACCACCGATCCCCAGACCCTGGCGGTCGGCGGCAAGGCCCTGGTCACCTTCCAGAACAAGGGGGACGCCAAGATCACCGCCCCCTTCAGTGTGCTGGTCTTCGAGGACATAGATCGCGACGGCCGCTATACGGCAGGGGTCGATACCCTCCTTGGCACCGCCACCAATAGTCTTTCCCTCTGGCCCGACGGCGCGAATATGCTCACTGTCCCTCTTTCGGGCAAGGTCACCTTCCTCCATGCGCCACTCTATGCCCTGGTCGACTCCACCGATGCAGTCCTGGAGCAAAACGAGGGCAACAACCTGATCCGTTCCGGCAGCGACTGTGAAGCGCGGCCGGCCAATCCGATCGAGCCGGTGGTGAAGTGGAGCTGGAAAGGTGACAGACTAACGCAGCCACCGGTTGTGATGAACCTATCCGATACGAACGGCGATGGAAAAATAGATGAAAAGGATGTACCTACTATCGTTGTTGCGCCTTACAATCAAACAGTCTTCAACCCATCAGCATCAAGAATCAGGGCTTTCCGAGGCGATACCGGGCAAGAGGTTTTTTCATCTTTTGATCATTACATCCACCCAATTGCTGCATTACCATATATCGCAGCAGGCGACATCGATGGTGATGGGGTTCCCGAGCTTGTCGTTACGCGAGTTAATTGGGGTGGAAAAGGAGTTCTAGCATTTAACCATGACGGAACCCTTAAATGGGACAATCAGCAATTGGTCACATCTCCATACGCGACAATTGGCGAGCAAGGTATGCCGCTGATAGTGGATCTTAATGGCGACGGAAGACCGGTCATAGTAGTGGGGGCGACTGTTATCAATGCTGATGGGGCAATTAGATGGGTAGGAAACGATGTGAAGTTCGGTTCCGGTGTCGGCTCTTATTATAATATTAACTATTCTTCGGTAGTAGCCGATCTGGACCTAGACGGTACGAGTAAGATCATTGCAGGAAATACCGCCTATAACGCCGATGGCACCACAAAATGGTGGAATAAATCTGTCCCTGACGGGGTTATTGCAATCGGTAATTTTGATGATGATCCTTATCCGGAAATAGTGCTTGTTGCAAGTATAGGCCAGTATCCAAATCAGTCTCGCGGCGGAAGGATCTACCTCTTAGACCACAAAGGCGATGTGAAGTGGGGGCCAATATATGTAAATGATCTTGAACATGACCCATCTACTTCTGGTTTTGGCGGTATACCGCTCGTTGCTGATTTTGATGGTGACGGTGCGTTGGAAATCGGTGTCCGAGGGATTAATAAGTACTTTATACTGGATAGGAATGGAAACCTGAAAAATACACTTGTAATGCCGTATACTGAAGATAATATAGGAAATGTGCCGACGGTGTTTGATCTGAACGGCGACGGTCATCCGCAGGTTATATTTAATAATAACAGTTACTTTAAAATCTTTGACGGAAAAAACGGGACGCTACTTTACAAAGAAAAGTTTGGAGACTTGTATAGTATGTTCCAGAACGTTATAGTGGCCGATGTTGACGGGGACGGCCATGCGGAGATTGTTGCTGTAGGAAACAGTGATACGAGATATGGAGGTAATAACGATTCACTGCGAGTCTATGGCGCCAAAAACAACGATTGGGTCAATACCCGTCGCATTTGGAACGAGCCCTCCTATCACGTCACCAACGTCAACGACGACGGCACGATTCCCCAGCATGAGGCGCCAAGCTGGCTATTAAACAACACATACCGCTGTCAAATACCGGTGGGGCTGAATCCGAATCCCTACCTCACCCCCAACCTGACCGCCTCCTATCTGCGGGCTTTCCAGGACAGCACCGGCTTGAATATCACCGTCCGGATCGGAAACGGCGGGGCCATTCCCGCCCCGGCCGGTATCCCGGTTACCTTCTACGACAGTTTTCCCTTCCAGGCTGATGCCATCGCCACCGTTGCCACCACCAAGACTCTCCAGCCAGGCGATTATCAGGAGGTCACCTACAGCTGGAGCGGCGCGGCTACGGGCCTCCATCACCTCTATGCCGTGGTGGACAGCGCCAACGCCATCGCCGAGTGCAGCAAGAGCGACAACCAGGCTCAGCTCGATTACACTACGAGCCTTGGGCTTGCCGACCTGAAAGTCGGCAGCGAGGATATCTCCCTCCCGCTAGGTCCCTATGGCGAAGGGAGCCTTCTGCCGATCAGCGTCAGCGTAAAGAATCTCGGACCGATTGCCGCCGCCAACGTGGCGGTGCGCCTCTATCAGGGTAATCCGGCAAGCGGCGGGGTGCAGATAGGCCCCGATCAAATGATCGGCAGCATCGGCGGCGGGGGCGCCGCCAGCGCCAGTTTCAGCTACGACACCCTCGGGCGGAGCGGCACCAATGTCCTCTACCTCCAGGTCGATCCCGCAAACAGCATCGGCGAAACGAGCAAGGCGAACAACTTCGCCGCCTTCACCCTGGAGGTCCAGGCACCGACCCAGCCGAACCTGACCATAATCGCCGACGATATCGTTATAACCCCCGCCGCGCCCCAGGAAGGGGAGGGTGTCCAGATCGCCGCCACCATCAGGAACCGCGGCGCAGCGGTGGGGAACATCCCGGTCCGCATTTACTTGGGCGACCCGGCGGCAGGAGGAACGCTCATCTCCAGCCAGACCAGCTATCCGCTCCTCGGTCTCGGCCAGGCGGCCACGCTTCTGGCATCTTTCGACACCACTGGCTGGAGTGGCCAGCAGCAAATATTCGTGCAGATCGACCCGGCCAATACCATTGCCGAATCGAGCAAAACCGACAACAACGCCGCCCGCCCCCTCTTCATCCAGGCGGCCGGGCTTGCCGCGTCGGTCGTCCTCGACAAGTCCGCTTACCAGGCGGCCGAGCCGGTAACCGCGACCATCACCACCTCCAATAGCACCGGCACCGCCCGGGCGCTGACCCTCGACCTCACAGTCAAAGACAGCGCCGGCAACCTGATCGCCACCATTACCCAGGCCGAGCCGCTGACGGTCGGGCCGAATGCCGTCGTCACCATCAGCAAGGGGTGGAACACCGGCAAGGCCCTGGCTGCCGGTTACACCATGACCGCCGAATTCAAGGAAGCGGGGCGCGTCATCAGCCGCAGCGCCGCCGGGTTCGGCATTACCCCGGACAAGCGCCTCGCCGGCCGACTGACGACCGACAAGATCGCCTATAATCCGCACGAGACCGCGACCGTCACCGCCACCATCAGCAGTCTCAGCGCCAACTACCTGTTCGACAGCCTGACGGCCCAGCTCACCATCGCCGAGCCGAACGGCGCCGTGCTCTCCCGTGAAAGCCGGCCCATCTCCGCGCTCATGCCGGAGGCGCTCTTTACCTTCAAGCACACCTGGAACACCGGCACCGTTTCACCCGGCACCTACCCGGTCACCCTCGAAGTCCGGGATGCCACCGGCACGCTTCTCGCCACTGGTACGCAGACCCTCACCATCAGCAGCGTGGTCAAGCCATCGCTCCTGTTAAGGGGGGAGATCGCCGTGGCCCAGCAGAGCGTGCTTGCCGGTGAGCCGGTCAGCGTCACTTATAGCGTCACCAACGTCGGCAACGCCGATCTCGCAGACATCACTCTCACTGTCCAGACTGTCCATGTTGTCGAACAGACCGTCTACAGTAGCATAACCAAGCAGACCTCGCTCGCCATGGGGGGAACCTTCAGCACCAACGCTCAGATCGACACCGGCACCTACAACGCCAAGGACTACCTGGTGGTGCTGCGGGCGAAGATTGGGGACGTGGAAGAAACCATCGCTGGAAGCTATTTCCGGGTGGAAGGGGCGCCGACGGCCCCGTCGCTCTCCCTGCCGGCAAACGGCGCCGATGTGGAGACCTTTACTCCAATCCTGACTGTGAACAACGCCTCCGATCCCAACGACGACCGGCTCACCTACGAGTTCGAGCTCTATGGCGACAGCGGCCTTACCCAACTTGTCGCTTCTTCCGGCCCCATCTCTCAACAGACCGGAATGACCTCCTGGCAGGTGTCGGTCAGTCTCCAGGAAAACGCGAGGTACTTCTGGCAAGCCCGGGCCAACGACGGCCGCCTCTATGGTCCATGGATGACGTTGGCTTCTTTCCGGGTGAATACCGTCAATGATTCGCCCACGGCGCCGACACTATCGAGTCCTGCCAATGGCGGAATGGTGGATACGCTGAGACCTTTCCTCACGGTCAATAATGCCTCCGATCCGGACAGCATTAGCCTCACCTACAATTTTCAGGTTTCCCTCGATCCGGACTTTACCAACATCGTAGCATCCGGCCAAAGTATCCCCGGCGGAGAGGCGACCACGTCGTGGCAGGTAACGGTAAATCTCGAAGAAAACCAGCACTACTACTGGCGTGCCCAGGCCGACGACTGGCTCGTGGAAGGGCCATGGGCGACAGCCACCTTCTTCGTCAACACAGCCAACGATGCGCCGACCGCGCCAACCATCATAGCACCGGCCAATGGCTCCGAGGTGACCACTCTTAACCCAGACATTACCGTAACCAACGGCACAGATCCCGATTCATCCACACTCAGTTACCTGTTCGAGGTGGATACCGTTCCGACATTCGATTCATCCAGCGTCATCCGCTCCGGAGCAGTTCCGCAAGGGGAGGGAACGACAACTTGGAATATCGGCAACCTCCAAGACAACACATTGTACTATGTTCGTGCAAAGGCAAATGATGGCCTTGCCGATAGCGCCTGGTCTAACGTAACCAGCTTCTTCGTCAACACAGTCAACGATGCACCGACAGTACCGATACTGGCTAACCCTTCCAACGGGGCAGGAGTAAACGTCTTTACTCCGGTCCTTTCGGTGCACAATTCCACCGACCTAGACCGAGATACCTTGACCTACGACTTTGAAGTTTACTCTGACCAGGCTTTGACCAACCTGGTTGCAAGCGCAACGGCAGTTCCTGAGACGCCGCAGATAACCTCATGGACCACCTCCGTCTCTCTCACCGAGAACCAGACCTACTACTGGCGTGCCCGTGCCTTCGATGGAGAACTCTACAGCGCCTGGATGCCGGTAGCATCCTTCATGGTGAATACCGCCAATGATCCGCCGACTGCTCCCAAACTATCTGCGCCAGCAGAGGGAAGCAGCATAGGTACGCTCACTCCGACACTCTCGGTGGTAAATGCCACCGATCTCGACAGTGCGAAGCTGACCTACGACTTCGAGGTCTATAATGGTGATGTTCTCGTTGCGACCGTGCCTGGAGTTCCTGGCGATAACTCGGGCATCACCAACGTTACGCTTACGAATCCTCTTGCCGACGATACCTCCTACCGCTGGAGGGCAAGAGCCAATGATGGCGACAGTTACGGCCCGTGGATGGACATGGCGACATTCTCGACCCATATTCCGCAGACAAGCATCGGCGCCACTATCGACTTCGACCCCGATACCCTGAACACCACCAGCAAGGGCACCTGGGTCGTCGTCTATATCGAACTGCCGATTGGCTACAATCCGGCAACAATCGATATCTCCTCAATCCGCCTCGAAGGGGCTATTGCAGCAGAACCATGGCCCTACGGTATTTGTGATCATGACCACGACGGGATACCTGAACTCATGGTCAAGTTCAAGCGAAGCGACGTCATTGCCATCTTACCGGTCGGCGAGCATGTCCTTGTGCATGTGACAGGGAAGGTGGGGACCATGACCTTTGAAGGGGTGGATACCATCAGGGTTATGCATTGATAATCTACTTAGGCTGTATGCATGGCAGAAGAGCCATGCATAAGTTCGGATGGGAACTGTTACTGCAGGTGTACGGATGGAAAAGAGCTGGCAGGTTTCTAAAACCTGCCAGCTCTTCTTAAAGCCCCAGTTCCTTCCTGATCCCTTCCAGATACGCCTTGATCTCTTTGCCGCTCTCCAATTGCAGGACCTGTGCCGCCATCTCCTTTGCCATTGCCAGGCTCACCATGCGCAACGCCTGCTTGACCACCGGAATTAAAGGGGCAGAGAGGCTGAAGTCGCTGATCCCCAAGCCAAGGAGAAGAATGGCGTTGACCGGGTCGGCTGCCATCTCGCCGCAGAGGGAGACCTGCTTGTTAGCCTGGTGCACCGCGTCGGCCACCCGTTTGATGGAATGGAGCACCGCCGGATGGTATGGGTCGTAATATTTCTTCACCTTCGGGTTGTTGCGGTCCGCCGCCAGGGTGTACTGTATCAGGTCGTTGGTCCCAATACTGAAAAAATCCACCTCCCGAATGAGGATCTCGGCGGTCTGGACGGCGGCGGGGAGTTCCACCATGATCCCGAGCGGCATGGCCGGATCGAACGGTTTCCCCTCCCTGGTTAGCTTCTCCTTCACTTCGTTCAGGATGGTTTTGATTTCGCGGATCTCATCCACACTTGATACCATCGGGAACATGAGACTGGCCCTGCCGTGGGGGGAGGCCATCAGTACAGCAGCGAGCTGGTCACGGAAAATATCCTGCCGGTCCAGGGAAACCCTGATCGAACGCCACCCCATGAAGGGATTGTCTTCTTTGGGATAGTCGAAGTAGGGGAGCCCCTTGTCGCCGCCGATGTCGAGGGTGCGGATGTTGACCGGATGGGGCTGAAAACCCTCCAGGATGCGCTTGTACAGGCTGTATTGAGCGTTTTGGTCGGGAAATGAGGTGCGGGCCATGTAAGGGAATTCGGTCCGGTAGAGACCGACCCCTTCGGCGCCATTGGCTAGCGCTATCCGGATGTCGCTCAACAGGCCTATATTGGCCCGCAGGAAGACCCTGGTCCCGTCGGCAGTGCTCCCAGGGACGTCGCGCAGACCTTCCAGGGCACGCTGCTTGTTACTGTAGTCGCGCTGCAGCCGTTCGTACTCCCCCTTGATTTTGCTGTCGGGATTGATATAGATGTGCCCGGTATCGCCGTCGATGATCACCTCGTCCCGGGGGCCCACCAGCTGGGAAATCTTTTCAATGCCGACCACCGCCGGAATGCCGAGCGATTTGGCCATGATCGAGGCATGCGAATTCACATCGCCGCTTTCGGTGATGATCCCCAGAATCTTTTCATTGTCCAGCGTCGCCAGATCGGAAGGGAGAATCTCTTTTGCAACGATAATCCGCTTTTCTCTGAGCCTGACCCGACTCTGGCTAGTACCGTCCAGACTGTCGATGATCCGCCGGCCAATGTCTTCCATATCCGCGGAACGCTCACGCAGATAGGGATCTTCCATCCGGGAAAAGGCCTGCACATAGTGGGAAACTACCTCGCTGATCGCCCGGGCAGCGCTGTAATCGGCATCGATCAGCGCCAGGACCTTGGCGATGAAGCCCCGGTCTTCCAGGATCATCAGATGGGTATGGAAGATGGCGGCGTCTTCCTTGGAAAGGTTTTCGGCAACCCGTTTTTCCAGGTACAGGGTCTGGATCTTGGCCTTTTCCAGGGCGAGCTGGAACTGTTTTTTTTCTTCCGCACGGGGCCTGGCAAGCTCGAGCTCGATGGCGCTCTTCGCCCCGCGTCGACTCAGGATATAGATTTTCCCCCAGGAAAAGCCGGGCGATACCGGAATGCCGCTCAGCATCTGGGGCTGTTTCCCCTTTTTGCCGGGGCGGCTGGGGCGTCCTTCCTTGATTACCCCCATCTCTTTCAGCTTATCCAGTTCCCGTTCGAAAAATGCCCGCTCCTGCTCCTTCATCTGGATGGAGTCCAGTAGTTTGGCGTTGATGACAATGCTGCTGATCTGGTAAGCGATAGTGGAGAGGGTGCTGATCTCCTGGGTGGTAAAGGCGCGCTGTTCCCTGGTCTGGACAACGATGACTCCTACCGGAGTCTTGCGTTCAAAGAGTGGCGCGCCAAGAAAGGAATGAAACTTTTCTTCTCCAGTTTCCCGGAAATACTTGTAGCGCGGGTGTTGCGGGGCGTTTTCGATATTGACCAATCCGCGCTGCTCGATAACCAGACCGGTGAGGCCTTCTGAGGTCTTCATGGTGATTTTCCCCACCGAACCTCTGGACAGACCCTTGGTCGCCTTGAGGGTGAGGGTTTCGCCGTCATCCCCTAGTAGGTAGATGGAGCAGACATCCGACTGCATCCGCTTGGCGACAAGATTGACGATATTGTCGAGGGTTTCCTGCAGGTCGTGGGATTGGAGAATCAGGGTGCTGATGTCTTCCAGGGTCCGCAAACCGAGGGTTTCCATGCGTTTTTCTGCCATTGACCGTGCCTTTACCCGGATTTTTCCGAATTATAGGGTATTGTGCCAGCAAAGGGAAGCGCTCAATGAAAATATTTTGATTTCTCCCCGGATTGCTGGAAATTCACCCGCCTTTCTGTTATAGTTTGCCGTTAATACAACGAAAGCAAGGGAGGTGGTCATGGATAAGCAGTTTGCAGCGGAACTGGAAAAAGGGATAGCGCTCATGGAAACGGGGGATTATGGTGCGGCTGCTGGTGTGTTCAGGCGCTGCGTGGAGCTGGTGCCAGCAAACCCCGAGGGGCATTTCAGTCTCGGTATTGCCCTGATTGAGCAAGGCAAGCTGGAAGAGGCAGCCAAATGCTATGAAGCAGGGTTGCGGCTCACCCCCGAAGATAGCGATGAACTAACGGCTCTCGGTGATATCTATTTTGAGCTAGGCAGGCACAAAGAGGCCATCGCCGCCTATAAAAAGGTCATTGATCTCAAGCCGAAGGAGTCAGACGGATATGTGAGCATCGGCCTGGTCTATAACAGCATGGAACGGGTCGATGCCGCCATCAAAGCATTCAATACCGCTCTGGAGCTCGACCCGAAGAACGTTTTTGCCTATAACGCCCTTGGTGACGCCTGGTACGGTCTCGGCGAGCAGGATAAAGCCATTGGGGCTTTCAAAAAGGGGGTTGAGCTCGACCCGGAGGATGCGGCGTCCCACTTTAATCTGGGGGACCTCTATTATGACCTGGAGGAGTTCGATGCAGCGGAGAAGGAATGCCTGGAAGCAATCCGCCTTGATCCGTCTTTCACCCTGGCCTATCTGACCCTCGGCAACCTCTATCTGGATGAGGAGCGCATCGGCGATGCCCGCCGCTATTTCGAGCTCTACCTGAAAAAGGAGAAATCGCCCCAGGCGGCGGATATGGTGGCCGAGGTGAAGGCGGTGGTGGAGGGGCTCAAGGAGGAGTTAAAGAAATAATCCCGGCGTTAACGGTTTTGAAACGGCCCCCCCTTTCCATTGCATTTTTTTGCGGTACTATTTGAGTACATAAAACTGCAACAGGGGGAGGCTCGTATGGCTGAAAATGAGAATGGGACTAATTCGACCAACACCGTCATGGTGGGGGCGCTGATGCTGGTTGCCGGCGGGCTTGTCGGGGCTGGACTTGCTCTCCTGTTTGCGCCCCAGTCGGGGAGGGAGACTCGGAAAGACATCCGTCGCCTCGGCAAAAGGGCCAAGCAGGGGGCGCAAGGAGTGGCGGAAGAGGTTGCCGAGCAGATTTCTGCCATGGCCGATGCGGTCAGCGACAAGACCTCCGAACTTACCCATCAGGGGAAAGCCGCGGCACGTGACGCGAAAAAAGAGCTCCTGCGGGCCATCGATGATGGAAAGTCGAGGCTGGAGAAGGAGCGGGCCAGACTGGTGAAGCTGTTTGATTAATAAGGCGCCGCTGCGCAGCGTCGCCTGCTACCGGGCCGGTTTCGCGGTGGTGGTTAATGCAAGGGGTAATCGGCCCGGGTTCTTTACCGGGCCTAATAGAGGTGACGAAACGCCAGGCGCGGCTGGGGGCAGCAGCTGTCTGCTGCTGTCTGCTGCTCACCAGTGTGATATCCCCATAAAAAGCGGTCGCTTCGTCTTGGCTATCGTCGGTGTCGGTCATCATCGCCATCGCGCCGAGGGCCGGCGGTTCTTCGCCGAAAAACTTCCGGTAATCCTCATAGATGTTCTGCTCTTCCGTGACCCAGCTCCCCACCTCGTCATCTCCTGATTCGACCGCCACATCAATGGAGTTGGATGTGTACGGACTCGGCACATTGGTGTCCTTCGGCAGTTTACTCGTCCATCGTAGCAGATGGCCCTGGTCCGCCAGAAAAAGGTCCGGGGAAATACCGCGTAGACTCGTGCCGCGAAATCATCCCCGTGCTTGGTTTCGACATCCTCATTTTTCAGGGTGAGCTCGTTTTTCCATGACTAGCGCAGGGTCTGATACTCACAGCCGGACAGGTCTGCAGCGCTGAATTTGCTGACCAGCATCTCTTCGGCAGAGGAGCTGGCAGTAAACAGGAAGAGCAGCAGGAGGGATCAGGTAGCGCTTCATGGTTGCCTTGACGTCTGGGGAATGAAACGGGTCCCGAAACCTTTTGCTACAATGGTCCGACATTATAGGATAAGTGAAGGTTGACTTATTTACAACCGCGTATCCGTAAAATGTGTAAGGTCAAGCAGCGCTCACGGCGCAGGGAGCGGCAGATGGGGAGTGCCTGCAGGGAAAAGGATGAAACGGTCCGGATTAGATGTTTTATGGAACTGGACAAGAGCACGCTGCCGGCGGACGGCGGCCCGGAGTTCAATCGGCTGATCTTTGCCAACAGTCCCTATCTGCTGCAGCACGCCGATAACCCAGTGGACTGGTACGAGTGGGGGGACGCGGCCTTCGCCCGCGCCCAGGCCGAGGACAAGCCGGTATTTTTGTCGATCGGCTACGCCACCTGCCACTGGTGTCACGTCATGGCACATGAATCGTTCGAGGACCCCACTGTGGGAGAGGTCCTCAACCGGCATTTTGTAGCCATCAAGGTGGATCGGGAGGAGCGCCCCGACATTGACTCGCAGTATATGGCCGTGGCACAGATAATGACTGGCAGCGGTGGCTGGCCATTGCAGATCATTATGACGCCTGAGCGGAAGCCGTTTTACTCCGCCACCTATCTACCACGGCAGTCGCGCATGGGGATACCGGGGATCATCACCGTTTTGGAAAAGCTCGCCGGCTTGTGGCGGAGTGAGCGGAACATGCTGGAGCAGCATACCGAGAAGGTCCTGGAAGCCCTGGCAGGTATGAAGACCTCTTCGATGGCAGCTCTGCCCGGTGAGGAGTTGCTGCAAGCGGCAGGCCAGCAACTGGAACAGATGTTTGATCCAATTTATGGCGGCTTTGGGGAAGCGCCCAAGTTCCCCATGCCGCTCTATCTCACCTTTCTGCTTCGCTATTGGCGAAGGACCGGCCAGGAGACAGCGCTCCGGATAGCGGAGCAGACGCTGACCGTGATGCGGCAAGGGGGGATCTACGATCAGCTCGGTTTCGGCTTCCACCGTTATGCCACGGACCGGCAATGGCAGGTGCCCCATTTTGAGAAGATGCTCTATGACCAGGCACAGTTGGCCATTGCGTATCTGGAGATGTGCCAGATAACCGGTGAACGCAAGTATTGCGAGGTTGCGGAGGAGATCTTCACCTTTGTGCTGCGCGAGCTGACAGCTCCCGATGGCGGGTTTTGCACGGGCCAGGATGCCGACACCGAAGGGGTGGAGGGAAAATACTACGTCTGGACCTTCGATGAGGTGAAGCGGCTGCTGGGCGGGGAAGCTGCCCCGGTTTTTTGCAGACTGTTCGATGTGACGCCGGCCGGGAACTTTGAGGGAGAGAACATTCTCCATCGCCGGGAGTCGTTGGCGCAGTTCGCCGGCCGGGAGGGGGTAACGCCGGAATTGCTCCAGGCCGAGCTGGAGCGTACAATTACGGTTCTGCTCACGGCCAGGGAAAAGCGGATCAGGCCGTTTCGCGATGAAAAGGTGCTTACCGCCTGGAATGGGCTGATGATCGGCGCTTTGGCAAAGGGGTATGGCGTCACCGGGGAGAAGCGCTACTTGGCCGCCGCCGAGGGTTGCGCCGCCTTCATCAAGGAGCGGTTGCATGACAAGTCCGGCAGACTGATGCGGAGCTACCATCTGGGAGAGGCGGTAATTCCTGGGTTCCTCGAGGATTACGCCTTTTTTGTTGGGGGGCTCATCGAGTTATATGAAGTAACGCTGGCACAGACACATCTGGCGGATGCTCTCGGTCTGACCCGCGAGATGCTTCGGTTGTTTAGCGATTCCAATGCGGGAGGCTTTTTTGACACGGGCGCCGATGCGGAACAGCTGCTGATAAAGGAAAAGGGGTGCCACGACGGGGTCATCCCGTCCGGCAACGGGGTGGCCGCCTTGAACCTGCTGCGGCTCGGGAGCATCATCGGGGATGACACCCTGCGGCAAGAGGGAGAGCGGGTCATTCAGGCCTTTATGGGGGGCGTGGTCCAGCAGCCGGCCGCATATCTGCAGCTACTGACGGCCTATGATTATTACCTCGGGCCTCGGACAGAGCTCACCCTGGTAGGGCCCCAGGATGCGGAGGAGCTGCGGCGGATGCTGCATGCCGTGAAGAAACGCTTCATTCCGCGGCTGGTAATCCGACATGCGCAAGAAGGAGATTCCTTCAGGATGATCGAAGGGGAACCCACCGCCAATCTCTGCGCCAGGGGTGCCTGCCGGCCGCCGGTAAGTACGGTGGAAGAACTGGAGCGGCAGTTGGATGAGGTGTTGCGTTGAGCAGAGATGTCAAAATGCATTTTTTAGGTTCAATTTCCTGCCAGTTGTGGTAAAAACCACCCCTGTACTTACATTATTCAGGGGTCCCCATGTCGGAAAAGAAACATATCGCCCGGGCCGCCGGGGTTCTCGGTTTTGCCACGGTCCTGTCGCGCATCCTCGGGATGGTCAGGGACATGGTGGTGTCGCGCCTGTTCGGCGCTGGCTTTGCCACCGACGCCTTTTTTGCCGCCTTTCAGATCCCCAACCTCTTGCGCCGCTTCTTTGCTGAGGGTGCGCTCACCTCGGCCTTTGTTCCCACCTTTTCCGAATGGTACACCCAAAGAGGGGAGGCGGCGGCGCGGGAGCTGGCCAACATTTGCTTTACCCTCCTGACCGTGGTAATGGCGGCGGTCACCTTCCTTGGCGTCATCTTTTCACCGCAGATCGTCCATCTCATGTTCCCCGGCTTCAGCGCGCAGCCAGCCAAGCTCGAGCTGACCGTGTTGCTCAACCGGCTGATGTTTCCGTACATCTTTTTCATCAGCCTGGTAGCGCTCTGCATGGGAATCTTGAATACGGTCCGCCACTTCTTTACCCCGGCCATCTCCACCGTATTCCTCAACCTCGCCATGATTTGTTCCGCGATTTTCCTCCATAGCTATTTCCGTGTGCCGATCACTGCTCTAGCGGTGGGGGTGCTGATTGGCGGATTCCTTCAGCTGGCCCTCCAGCTTCCGACCCTCTACCGTCTTGGTTTCCCCATCCGCCCACGCTTTGATCTGCACCATCCGGCAGTGCGGCGGATTGCACTCCTCATGGGGCCAGCCACCTTCGGTGTCGGGGTTTATTACCTCAATATTACGGTGGGGAGCATTCTGGCCTCGCTCCTCCCTCAAGGGAGCGTCTCGTATCTTTACTATGCCCAGCGTCTTTTCGAGTTCCCCCAGGGGATCTTTACGGTTTCGGTGGCGCAGGCGGTGCTCCCTTCCATGTGCAGGCAGGCGGCCGCCGGCGAGATGGTCGAGCTGAAGGAATCGCTCGGCTTTGGTCTGCGGCTCACCCTGTTCGTCACCATTCCGGCCATGGTGGGGCTGCTGATTTGCGCCACCCCGATCTTCAGCCTCCTATTCATGGGGGGGGCCTTCGACTATGACAAGGCGGTCAAGTGTGGCGAGGCGTTGTTCTTTTATTCACTCGGCTTGTCGGTGGTGGCGCTGGTGCGGGTGCTGGTGCCGGCCTTTTACGCACTGAAGGACACCAGGACCCCGGTGATTGTCGCCTTTGCTGCCTTTCTGATAAATGTGGTCTTCAGCCTTTTGTTGATGGGGCCATTGAAACACGGAGGGCTGGCCCTTGCTTCCAGCTTGTCGGCACTGTGCCAGCTGGTGCTGCTCTTATGGCTGCTACGGCGGAAAATTGGCCCGTTTGGCGGGAGGGGAATCGCACTGGCGGGAGGGAAGGCCCTTCTTGCCTCGCTGCCGATGGCGGTAGTCGTCTACTGGGTAATGGGGAGGGTGAACTGGTCGCTGGCCGGGCATAAATTGTATAATGGTATGGTTATCGGCGGCGCCGTGGCGGGGGGGATGCTCGTCTATTTCCTCTTTGCCCATCTTTGCCGTTGCGAAGAGGCTCAGGAAGCGGTGCGACTTTTTCAGAGAAAGGTGCTGAAGCGATGAACCGGAAACGGCTGCTAGAGGCAGGCAGGTTTCGTTCGGTATTCCTGACCGAGTGGGGGACCGGTGGGGTGGTGGCGAGTGTCATCGGACTTCTGGAGGTGTTCCTGCCGGAGGAAGGGGTGGGGCGGGAGGAGATGCTGGTGCGCATGGTGGAGCTCTACCCCGGAGCGCTTGTCGAGAATGATCTGACGCGCCGGGGAGCTCTCCTGTTGGAGCGATACTTTGCGGGCCAACCGGTTATATTCGACCTTCCTCTCGATCTGTGCGGGACAACCCCCTTTCAGCAGCAGGTGTACGCAGCAGTGGTAAAGATTCCCCCTGCTGTGGTGAAAAGTTATACCGAGATCGCTAGGGAGATTGGCAGGCCCCTTACTGCCAGAGGAGTCGGTCAGGCAATGGCCGCTAACCCGCTCCCAATAGTGATTCCCTGCCACCGGGTGCTCGGCAGGACGGGGGCGATGACCGGCTATTCGGGCACTGGTGGCGTCGTGACAAAAAGGCGACTGCTTGTAATGGAAGGGGTGCCGGTGTCGGAGCGGGAAAATGGTCTAAGGCGGCGGAAAGAAAAAGAAAAATAATGGGAGTTATGAACAGCAGAAAGATAGCATGTGCATATTTCTAATTAAAAAGTGCGGTTTGCCGGTTGAATTGTTGAACAAACTGGGAAGCATAGTGTAACTGGCTGAAATTATAAGGACAAAACCCCTGAGTAAAAAATAGGCAGAAGGCAGAAAGGGCTATTTTCTGCATCCATTTAGGTAGCTTTCCACACCGTTATGCACAGTTTATCCACATTTTGTGTGGACAATTTCTTACCCCCCTGAAATAACTCCGAAAAGTGTCAAAACCCCTGCCAGAAGTCATTCTTTTGACTTTCTTTCCCGCTCCTTTGCCTCCTCCCAGAGTTTATCCATCTCTGCCAAACTCGCGTCCATCATCTGCACCCCTCTGGCCTGAAGGCTTTCCTCCACGTGCGCAAAGCGCAGGGTGAAGCGGGTAATGGTCTTGCGTAGCGCCTCCTCAGGATTGAGGGCGAGGAAGCGGCCGAGGTTGACAATGGCAAACAGCAGGTCGCCCAACTCTGCCTCCATCCGTTCCTGATCACCCTCTGCCATGGTTTCCTCGAACTCGTGCAGTTCTTCGATCACCTTGGCAAAGACCTGATCAACGTGCTCCCAGTCGAAGCCAACCCGGGCCGCCTTTTCCGTGATCTTCTGCGCCTTCATCAGTGCCGGCAGGTGGGGAGGGACGCCGGACAGGGCCGATCTCCGCTCTTCCCCCTTTTCCAACTTCTTGATCTTTTCCCAATTTTCCACTTGGGCGGCGCTGTCCTTGATCTCCTGATCGCCAAATACATGGGGGTGGCGGTGGACCAGCTTGTCGCAGATGCTGTTAAGGATATCGTCCATGGTGAACTCGCCAGATTCCTCGGCAATGGCTGCGTGAAACACCGGCTGCAGCAACAGGTCCCCCAGCTCCTCCTTGAGGTGCTTAGAATCCTTGTTGTCGATTGCCTCGAGCACTTCGTAGCTCTCTTCCAGGAGGTAGCGCTTGAGTGATTCGTGGGTCTGTTCTGCGTCCCACGGGCAACCACCGGGGGCACGCAACCGGCGCATGATTTCCATCAGGCGGTCAAAGCCCGGTTTTTCAGCAGGCATGGTCTATCCTCTTTTCTTATTTCCTCGCTAAGGGGGCGGGGTGCAAAGGACAAAAGCTTTAGCGGTTACTTTCTACCAGGTTTTTTACCCCGGCCCGTACTCTTCTCTTCCCTTTCCCCCCCTTTGCCGTCCTCCTTCAGGTATTCATCAAGGAATGCCCGCTTGTACTCGGCAAAGCGCCCCTGTTCGATGGCGGTGCGGATCTCCGCCATCATGGTCAGGTAGAAGTGGACGTTGTGGATGCTGGCAAGGATGGCGGAGAGGACCTCGTTGGAGACGAAGAGGTGGTGGAGGTAGGCACGGCTGAAGTTCTGGCAGGCGTAGCAGCTGCAGCTCGGGTCGATCGGATAAAGGTCGCGCCGGTAGTTGCGGTGGGTGAGCCTGATCCGGCCGCGCCGGGTGAAGAGGGTGGCGCTCCTGGCGTAACGGGTCGGGATCACACAGTCGAACATGTCGATGCCGCGTTCCACGCTTTCCAGGATGTCTTCAGGGAGGCCGACCCCCATCAGGTAACGGGGTTTGTCCTCCGGGAGATGGGGGGTGGTGTAGCCGACCACCTTTTTTAGCAGCTCCAGCCCCTCGCCGACTGAAACACCGCCAATGGCGTAGCCGGGGAGATCCATCTGGACCATTTCCTTGGCGCACATGGCGCGCAGATCTTCATATACGCTCCCCTGGATGATGCCGAACAACGCCTGGTCCTTGCGGGTATGGGCTTTCTTGCACTCCTCCAGCCAGCGCAACGTCTTCCGGGTGGACTGTTCCGCGTAGCGCTTGTCGCAAGGGTAGGGGATACACTCGTCAAAGGCCATGATGATGTCGGCGCCGAGCGATTCCTGGATAGCCATGGCCCGGGCCGGGTCGAGGAAGATCTCTTCGCCGGTGATCTCGTGTTTGAAAAAGACCCCGTCATCGGTGATCCGCTTGTTCGGCAGGGAAAAGACCTGGAAGCCGCCGGAGTCGGTCAGGATCGGGGCGTCCCAGGCCATGAACTTGTGGAGGCCGCCAGCCTTTTTGACCAGGTCCTCGCCGGGGCGGAGGTGAAGGTGGTAGGTGTTGGAGAGGATGATCTGGGCGCCAGCCTCCTTCACCTGCTGCGGGGTCATTGCCTTCATGGCGGCGTGGGTGCCGACCGGCATGAAGATCGGGGTTTCGATGGTGCCGTGGGCGGTGGTGAGGGTGCCACGGCGCGCCGCGGTCTGCTTATCTTTAGCCAGGAGGGTGAATTTCATCGGTGGTAATCGCCTTTTTGGTGCAGGTGGGGGTAATTGTCAGTCAGCAGATTTATTAACAGAATGGGGGAGAAAATGCAACAATACACTATCTTGCGCACTCCGGAGAGCGGCACCGACCGCCGGTCGCCGCCCAGGGAATGGCGAGCCGTGCCGCACCTTGACGCCTGCTAATCGTATACACAATTTTGTTGCATTTTTTTAAAACGGCGTTTAGTATAGCAGCGCTCTCAGACAATGGTAATAGATACGCCTGCTCGAAAGTCCTGCACTCCAGTCCGTAACAGGTCTGCTCATAAATATCCTTCAAAGGAGAATACGAAGATGCAGCTTTTCAGTTCTTGGCGAGGGCCACCTCGGAGCAGCAGAGGATTCGAAGTCACCATGGACAATTACCGATTTAGCATTGACCAATTGTCAGTAATAACAAATCACTTCAAAGGGATAAAATTATGGAACTACTGAAAAGCGTTGTTGGCAGAAAGATCCTGATGGCGATCACCGGCCAGATGATGGTCCTGTTCGTCATCGTTCATCTGCTGGGAAATTCCTCCATCTTTATCGGTCCTAACGGGATCAACTCCTATGCGGAGCATCTGCACAGCCTCGGGCCGATTGTCTGGATTTTTCGTCTCGTCATGCTCACTCTGGTGCTGGTGCACGGCATTTTTGGGATCATCGTCTCGCTGGAGAACTCCGCAGCGACCCCGTCGAACTACGCCTTGAAAAACCGCAAGCGTGCCACCTTTTCTTCCGAGACAATGATCTGGACCGGCCTGCTGATTGCGATCTTCGTCACCTACCATATCCTCCATTTCACCGCCCGGGTCATGCCGGACATCGTTCTGTCAACCGACGCCAAGGACCGTTTTGACGTGTTCAAGATGGTGACTATCAGCTTCTCGCTCCCTGCCATTGTGGCCATCTACGTGGGCGCCATGATCGTGCTGTTCCTCCACCTGAAGCATGGTATCCAGAGCTTTTTCCAGACCATGGGGTGGAACAATGACCGGAGCCTGCCGGTGATCAGCAGGGTCGGCCAGGTGCTGGCCGTGATCTTCCTCCTGGGTTACAGCTCCATTCCCGTACTTATCCTTGCACAGTTCATAAAATAGAGGGGGTTCATAGTGATACTCGACGGAAAATGTCCAACCGGACCTATTGAAAAAACCTGGGACAAGCACCGCTTTGATCTGAAGCTGGTGAACCCCGCCAATAAACGGAAATACAAGATCATTGTCGTCGGTACCGGCCTGGCCGGCGCCTCTGCCGCCGCATCCCTGGGGGAACTCGGCTACAATGTGGAGGCCTTCTGCTACCAGGATAGCCCCCGCCGCGCGCACAGCATCGCGGCCCAAGGCGGCATCAATGCCGCAAAAAACTATCCGAACGATGGCGACAGCATCTACCGCCTCTTCTACGACACCATCAAGGGCGGCGACTTCCGCGCCCGCGAGGCAGACGTATGGCGGCTGGCCCAGGTTTCCAACAACATCATCGATCAGTGCGTGGCCCAGGGGGTTCCTTTCGCCCGTGACTACGCCGGCTATCTGGATAACCGCTCCTTCGGCGGCGCCCAGGTTTCCCGTACCTTTTTCGCCCGCGGCCAGACCGGCCAGCAGCTGCTGCTCGGCGCCTATTCCGCCTTGGCCCGTCAGATCAAAGCCGGGACAGTGAAGATGTTCCCCCGCACCGAGATGCTCGATCTGGTGGTGGTGGACGGCGAGGCCAAAGGTATTACCATCCGTGATCTGGTGACCGGCGAACTCCGCACCCACGTTGCTGACGCGGTGGTGCTCTGTACCGGCGGCTACGTCAACGTGTTCTACCTCTCCACCAACGCCATGGGCTGTTCCGTCACCGCCATTTGGAAAGCCCACAAGAAGGGGGCTTTCCTTGCTAACCCTTGCTATACACAGATTCACCCGACTTGTATTCCGCAGGCAGGCGATTATCAGTCCAAACTGACCCTGATGTCCGAGTCGCTGCGTAACGACGGCCGCTGCTGGGTACCGAAGAAGAAGGAAGACTGCAGCAAGCCGGCCAACGAGATTCCGGAAGCAGATCGTGATTACTATCTGGAGCGGAAATACCCCTCATTCGGCAACCTGGCACCCCGCGACATCGCTTCCCGCGCTGCCAAGGAGCAGTGTGACGATGGCCGTGGCGTCGGTCCCGGCGGCCGCGGTGTGTACCTCGACTTCAGTTCCTCGATCAATCGGCTCGGCGAAGATACTATCCGCGAGCGCTACGGCAACCTGTTCGAGATGTATGAGCGGATCACCGCTGACAACGCCTACAAAACGCCGATGCGGATCTATCCTGCGCCCCACTACTCCATGGGCGGGCTCTGGGTCGACTACAACCTGATGAGCAACATCCCGGGCCTGTTTGTCCTCGGCGAGGCCAACTTCTCGGTT
>JANXYN010000129.1 GCA_025356035.1 Geobacteraceae bacterium | reverse complement strand
CTACTACGACCCGATGATCGATCCGGAATTTGTCTGGAATGAGTGGGGGACCTCTCGGGTGGAAGATATCACGGCGCTGGAGCCGGAACAGGCTCCTGAGGCGGTGGAGAAAAAAGTCGAACCGCCACCGGTCACGCCCGTGGTAGAAGAGAAAAAGGTTGAGCCACCGCCGGCAGCACCTGCCGTTGAAGAGAAGAAGGTAGAACCTGCCTCGCCGGCCCCGGTAGTGGAGGAGCAGAAGGCGGCGCCGACGGCAGCTGACGCGAATCCTGGGGCGCCTAAATAGATCGGGCTGCACGGCTACGGTTCCGGACCTGCCGCGGGAAGGTGGAGCGATGAGTGAGGCTATCCTAGTGCAGTGTCCCGTTAGGCTAGAATTTAGTGTATGCTGGCGGGGATTCCGGTGATAGCAGCAATTTACCCTGCTTGGACAGGCAGGATGATTGGATACAAACGAGAGCCCACACAGGTTGTGGGCTTTTTGTTTGCCTGCTGTTGCTGTGGGATTTTGCCAGGGCCACGAGGGTGTTTGGCCTGAAGGGAATGGTTACGGGGGAACGAGTCGTTACAGGTGGGGTGCGGTGGCAAGCTGCGGTTGAGCGGTCAGTTTAGGAAATCCCTACAGTTAAAATAAAAAAAGCCGCATCCGAGGATGCGGCTTTTTTGCGACTAAAGCGAAATTACTTCGCAGCAGGAGCAGCAGCAGGAGCAACTTCTTTCTTCTCAGCGGCTTTCTTTGCTTTTTTTGCTTTTTTTGCTTTTTTGGCAGGCTTAGCAACTTCTTTTTTCTCGGCAGCAACAGCAGGAGCAGCAGCAGGAGCAACGGGCTCAGCAGCGAACACTACGCCAGCGAAAGCAACAGCAACGAGAGTAGCAACGAGAGCGGACATAACTTTTTTCATGGTATTCCTCCAAATGGGTTGGTTAACTACATCATCACTAAAGCAGTTAGCGTGCCATGTTGGATAATATGTCGCAAAGGCCCGCCACCAGCGGATGTTGCGAAAGCTGACGGACTTCTGGAGTGATGTCGGCTGCCGCATATCCTCCTTTTATACCCCATTTGCGGTATTGTTTGTGGCGCAGTATTTTGCCGGCCACGGGGCGCAGGAGTGAGGGAGCCATAACCTCTTGCCAAAAAATGGGATATGTACTAATTTAAGCAGAGAGGTCGTGGCGGAATGCCCCCGCCGGGGCCTTTTTTCTTGGAGGAATCTTGTCTAAAGTAAATCTGTTGTCAGTTGAAAAACCGGTTCGATACACGGGTGGCGAAATGGGGTCGGTCCATAAAAGCGAGGCGGATGTCCGCTTTGTTCTGGCCTTTCCCGATGTCTATGAGGTGGGAATGAGCCATCTCGGCCTGCAGATCCTCTATGCCATCCTGAATGGCCCGGATTGGCATGCAGCCGAGCGGGTCTACGCACCATGGCCTGATATGGAGGAGGCGTTACGCCGCCAGGGTCTGCCGCTGGTTACCCTGGAGAGCGGGCTCCCCCTTGGTCAGGCAGATATTCTGGGCTTTACCCTTCAGTACGAGCTCTCTTATACCAACATCATTAATATGCTGGATCTGGCGGCCATTCCCCTATTTGCTGCAGAGCGTGACAAGGGGTGCCCGCTGGTGCTTGGCGGCGGGCCCTGCGCCTACAATCCAGAGCCGCTTGCCCCTTTCTTCGACGCCTTTCTGCTCGGCGACGGCGAGGAGGCAGCCCTGGAAATTGCCGCGGTTTATAGGCAATGGAAACGGGAAGGGGGGGAGAAGCATGAGCTCCTCCACCGGCTGGCTGCTATTGAGGGGGTCTACGTCCCGTCGCTGTTCGAGGTTACCTATACCGATACCGGCCGGATTGCCGCAATTACTCCGCGTAACCCAGAATACAGCCGGGTCCGGCGCCGTTTTATCCCGGACCTGAATTTGGCACCCTACCCCACCGCGCCGGTTATCCCCTTTCTGAAGACCGTTCATGACCGGGTCAGCGCCGAGATCGCCCGGGGCTGCACCCGCGGCTGCCGGTTCTGCCAGGCGGGTTATATCTACCGACCGGTGCGCGAGCGGACCCCCCAGCAGCTGCTGGATCTGGTCGACGAGACCCTGCGCAACACCGGCTACGAGGAGATCTCGCTCCTTTCCCTCTCCACCGGTGATTACACCTGCATTGCCCCGCTCTTGAAGGAGCTGATGACCAAATATGCCGAGGAAAAGGTGGCGGTCTCCTTACCTTCGCTGCGGGTCGGTTCCCTGACCAAAGATCTGGTGGAGGAGGTGAAAAAAGTCCGGAAGACCGGCTTCACCCTCGCCCCGGAAGCAGGGAGCGACCGGCTGCGGCAGGTTATCAACAAAGGGATCAGCGAAGACGACCTCCTGCAGAGCGCCGCTGAGATCTACGGCAGCGGTTGGCGTCTGATCAAGCTCTATTTCATGATCGGTCTCCCCACGGAAACCATGGACGATGTCATGGGGATCGCCGAACTGGCCAAGAAGGTAAAGAATCAAGGGAAGCGGACCGGCCAGGGGGGGGAGGTCAACGTGGCGGTCTCCAGCTTTGTGCCGAAGCCCCACACCCCCTTTCAGTGGGAACCGCAGATCAGTTACGAGGAGATCCTGACCAAACAGGATTTCCTCCGCCGGGAGCTGAAGCAGCGCAAACTTAACTTTAAGTGGCAGGATGCCCCACTCTCCGTCATGGAGGGGGTTTTTGCCAGGGGCGACCGGCGGCTGGCGGCAGTGCTGCTGAAGGCGCATCAGCTGGGGTGCCGCTTCGACGGCTGGGGTGAGCATTTCAGTTTCCGGAAATGGCAGGATGCCTTTGCCGCAACCGGCATTGATCCGCTCTTCTACCACCGACGCCGGGAGCTGGAAGAGATCCTCCCTTGGGATCATCTGGATTGTGGGGTAACCAGGGCGTTTCTCCTCAAGGAGCGCGAACAGGCGCTGGCCGGTGCCTACACTGGGGACTGCCGCACCGGTGCCTGCACGGGGTGCGGGGTTTGTGACCATACACAGATCAGAATGCGCTTGAACGACGTTGCCGTAGGGGAAGACCTTTTGTCCACCCCAAGCCAGCAACCTGCTGCAGCGCCACAGCCGGAAGATTCTGCACGTATCCGCCTCCGTTTCGATAAGCTCGGTGCCATGCGCTTCATGAGTCACCTGGAGATGCTCAATCTGTTCATCCGGGCGGTGAGGCGTGCGGGTTTGCCGATCAGGTATTCGCAAGGCTTTCATCCGCATCCGAAATTTTCTTTTGCCACTGCCCTCTCGGTGGGGATCGAGTCCTATGCCGAATATCTGGATCTGGAAATTGCCGCCGGCTTCGGTGCGGAGAGGGTCAAAGACGCCCTGAACCGGGTCCTGCCGTCTGGGGTGAAAATCCTGGAGGCGGCGGAAGTCCCCTGGCGTACCGAGTCACTCTCTGTTATCATGGATAAGGTGCGCTACCGGGTGACCTTGCCGGCCGAGCCGGCTCTTGATCTACCTATGCTGAGCGAGCGGTTTCTCCGCCAGGAGTCCTGTATCCTGCGCCGGGAGAAAAAAGAGAAGGTGGTGGAAATCGACCTGCGCCGTGAACTGATTGAGCTGCAGGCAAACGGCAACACCCTGGAAATGCTGGTGGGCCGCGGCAAGCCGCTGGAGTTCGCGGCGGCCATCACCGGCCTTCCCGCCGGCGAACTGGCGGACGCGAGAATCGAAAAGCTCGAAGTTATTTTCAAATCCAATTAACAGATACACGGCACAGCAAAAAGCTCCATATGCAAGGCGCGCAAATACTGAGGACTGAGGCGTACTCCAAGGTACGCCGCAGGGACGAAGGATTCTGCGCAACGCAGCAGATGGACTTTTGGCGAAGCCGCCAAAGGGGTTAGCATGGCAAATGAACTGGTCATCAACACCGCATCCCACGAGACCCGCATTGCCCTCATCGAGAACGGCACCATTGCCGAGCTCTACATCGAGCGGAGCCGGGTCAAGGGGATTGTCGGCAACATTTATATGGGGAAAGTCGTCCGGGTCCTACCCGGCATGCAGGCGGCGTTTGTCGATATCGGTCTGGAGAAGGCCGCCTTCCTCTATGTCGCAGACGTCTTTGACGCTATCGAGGAATACGAATCGTTCATGGAGGGGGGAGATAAGAAGCTTGGCCAGCAGAGCGACGAGCCTTCCCTCCACCCGATGCACCCGATTGAAGAGCTCCTCCAGGAAGGGCAAGAGATCGTGGTCCAGGTTTCGAAGGAGCCGCTCGGCACCAAGGGGGCGCGAATTACTGCCCACATTTCCCTTCCCGGCAGGCACCTGGTCTATATGCCGACCGTCGACCATGTGGGCGTGTCGCGCCGGATCGAAGACGAAACAGAACGGGAGCGGCTCAAGGAGGTTGTTGAACGGCTCAGGCCTCAGGGGGGTGGCTTCATCGTTCGGACCGTCTCCGAAGGTAAGTCCGAAGAGGACCTCACCGCCGACATGCTATATCTGACCCAGATCTGGGGGGAGATCGCCAAGCGGAAAGAGACCGCCAGCGCCCCGTCGCTGATCCACTCTGACCTAGATGTGACCCAGAAGGTGGTGCGGGATATCCTGACCGAGTCGGTCGACCGGATCATGGTGGACTCCAAGCCCGAGTATGACAAGATCGTCCAGTTCATCACCACCTTCATGCCGAAGATGAAGTACTCCATCGAGCTGTATGACGAAGAAGAGCCGATCTTCGACCACTTCGGCCTGGAGGTGGAGATCAGCCGGGCGCTGGGGCGCAAGGTCTGGCTGAAATCCGGGGGCTACATCATCATCGAGCAGACCGAGGCGTTGACCGCCATCGACGTCAACACCGGCCGCTTCGTGGGGAAACACAACCTGGAGGATACCATCCTCAAGACCAATCTGGAGGCGGTGAAGGAGATCGCCTATCAGCTGCGGCTGCGGAACATCGGTGGGATCATCATCATCGACTTCATTGACATGGAGAAGGAGGTGAACCGGGAAAAGGTCTTCACCGCCCTGGAAGAGGCGCTGAAGGCGGACAAGTCCAAGACCAACATCCTCAAGATCTCGGAGCTGGGGCTGGTGGAGATGACCAGAAAAAGGGTCCGGGAGAGTATTGGCCGGATGCTGTGCGAACCATGCCCGTACTGCGAGGGGCGCGGCTACGTGAAGTCAAAGACAACCGTCTGCCACGAACTGTTCCGGGAGCTGAGGCGGGAGATGCTCGACGTCCATGGCGCCAAGGTGATGCTCACGGTTCACCCGCAGGTGGCCGACCTCCTCTACGACGAGGAGCGACGTGGCCTGGAGGAGTTGGAGAAGCGGTTCAAGAAACGGATCATCGTCCGGGCCAAGCCCGGTTTCCACCAGGAACAGTTCGAGATCGCCATCAGTTGAGACAAAATACCCTGCTGGCCATCCAGACTTTGGTAAATTGGAAGGGGCAAGATTCCACATACCAAAAGAGAAGGAGGTCCAACCTGGTATTTTGTTTGGCGGGGAAGGGGAGAGCGGGCGGCAAAGATTGATAATCGGAGCCTGTATGGGTTTACCCATTGTCAGGGGCAAACGCATTGTCTCCCTTTACGTTGCATCTTGGAAGCCTTACCCGGCCCTTGTGTTCAGCCGATTATGAATCTACAGAGGTTGATGACTGTTTTGGGCGGAAATGCATTGATGCGGGCGGCAAAAAGGGGACAGGCAACTTTTCTCATAAAGGAGCATGTCCCCTTTTACTTTTTTGGTTGAAGATGGCATCTTGGAAGCCGGACCACGTCGGCCCTTTCTAGGCTTATCGGGGCTGCGTAGGTAATTTTTAGAAGCCCTCTATCTGAACTTCCACACCGTTTCAATCAGCTTGTTGGCATCAAAGGGTTTGAAAATCCAGCCGCTAGCTCCTGCCGCTATTCCTTCATTTATTTGATGTTCCTGGGATAGGGTCGACAAAACGATGATAGGGGTGAATTTCGTATGTGGCAGCAGCCGAAGGCTTCTTATCAGCTGGATTCCATCCATCTCGGGCATGTTGATATCGGTAATTACAAGATCTACATCAATATCATGGAGTTTTTTGAGGGCGTCCTTTCCATTAATGGCCTGTATCACGTTATAGCCCACACGCATCAGGGCGACTGCGCAGAGTTGCCTGACGATACTGGCATCATCCACCACAAGGACTGTCTTCGGTTGCATCGGAAACTCCTTTACAGACTCATCGGGGGCGGGAGGGGAACCTTTAAGCTGGGCAGCTACAGTCGCTCCAGAATTCTACGGGGTCACTCTTTGCATTTGTTGATTTTGGCTTCGCACAGATTCAATGCGTCACAAACGTCACTAAAAAGACGGCCAATCGGCCGCCTTCGGGGGAAAGCCTGCGGGTCAGCTCACCATTCACTTATATGAACAACAGCGACTGACCCTACAGCTTCCAAACCCGCCCCCGCAGCATTTATTCCTTCAGCACCATGTCGATGCACATCACCGCCGCCAGAATCAGCTGCCGGCGCGGATCGTTGTGCGGCACCGCGTCGGAAACCTGCAGCATGTAGTTGTCGGCGCTGGTGAACAGCTCCTTGCCGAGCCCCGCCCACTTCTTGCTCACCTGGGCCAGGGTCACGCCGTTGTCGATGAAGCTGAACTCCCAGCCGGTCCAGTTCCCCTTCAGTATGCAGACCGGTTGTTCATTCCGGTCGAGCACCTGGAAGGCGCCGCCAATGGAGAAGAGCTTCTGCTTGAAGCCCCCCACCGGCTGGTCAAATTCATCGAGCACCTGGACCTTTGACCGGAGGAACGAAACCCCCTTGGTCACCCGCACCACTGGCCGCCCGTCCGGTGTCCTGATCTGGATATCGAAGGGGGTCATCCGCTTGTAGTCGGTGAAGCGGAGCAGCTTGGTAAAGATCCCCAGCTTCTCCTCCCGGCATTCCAGGATCATCTGGCCGGTCTCCGGCGCATAGACGTCGTAGTTGTTGGCCGCCTTGAACATCCCCACGTGTTCTTTCACCAGATAAAGGTTCCTGTTGATCACTTCGTGCATGTGCCGCTCCTTTTCGCGTTATAAATAGTCACTGCCATATTATATCGGCAGTTTTACCATTATTTTGAGTAAAAGTCTCATCTTTCCGGCAAGACCGCCGGAGTTTCGAAAACTCCGGTCTGCTTCTTTCCCTTTGACAACCCCCTAAATTTCCGGCATATTTCTGGGCGCCACTGGGCAGTGGCAAATATTCCCAAATCCTTTTATTGTTTGAGAGGTTATATGCTCGGCACACCGTTGAAAAACAGCGCCACCAGGCTGCTCATTCTGGGCTCCGGGGAACTGGGAAAAGAGGTGGTTATCGAGGCCCAGCGGCTCGGCGTGGAGGTGATTGCGGTGGATCGTTATCAGAACGCCCCGGCCATGCAGGTGGCGCATCGCTCCCATGTGATCAACATGCTCGACAAAAAGGAGCTGGCGCGGGTGATCCGGCTGGAGCGCCCTCACTATATCGTTCCGGAGATCGAGGCGATCGACACCGTCTTTCTCCAGGTGCTGGAACAGGAAGGTTTCACCGTCATCCCCACGGCCCGGGCCACCAATCTTACCATGAACCGGGAGGGGATCAGGCGGCTGGCCGCCGAGGAGCTCAAGCTCCCGACCGCCCGCTATTGCTTCGCTTCGACCCTTGAGGAGTTCCGCGCCGGCGTCGAGGAGATTGGCCTTCCCTGCGTGGTGAAGCCGATTATGAGCTCCTCCGGCAAGGGGCAGAGCGTGGTCCGGGCAAGCAGCGAAGTCAACCAGGCCTGGACCTACGCCATGGAAGGGGCCCGTGGCGCCTCGGACAAGGCGATCATCGAGGAGTTCATCCCCTTCGACTACGAGATCACTCTTCTCACCGTCAGGTACCAGGATGGCACCCGCTTTTGCCCTCCCATCGGCCATGTGCAGATCAAGGGGGACTATCACGAATCATGGCAGCCGATGGCCATGACCCAGCAGGTGCTGGATGAGGCCAAACGTCAAGCCTTGTTGGTTACCGACGCCCTGGGTGGTCGCGGCATATTCGGCGTGGAGCTGTTCATCAAGGGGGAAACCGTTTACTTCAGCGAGGTCTCGCCGCGTCCCCACGACACCGGCATGGTGACCATGATCTCCCAGAACATGTCCGAGTTCGAACTGCACGTGCGGGCCATCCTCGGCCTGCCGGTCCCGGAAATCCTCAACTTGGCTCCGGCCGCCTCCCACGTGGTGCTGGCCGATAGCGCCGCAGATGAGGTGACATTTGCCGGGGTAGAGGCGGCACTGGCTGTCCCGGAAACGAAGGTCAGGCTGTTCGGTAAGCCAGATACCCGGCCGGGTCGGCGGATGGGGGTGGCACTCTCGTTCGGCAGGGATACCGATGAGGCGCGGAGTCGGGCTGAGCAGGCCGCACATGCGATTAAAATTCAAACAGTATGATACTTAAAAAGCCTTACCACAGAGGAAAACCTTGAAAAACTAGCACGCGGATAACATCTGATAAAATCTGATAAAATCGGATTAACCATTAAAAACTAAATTGGTTTTGAACCAAAGCTTTTAAATCCGCCTTATCAGATTTGATCCGCGTGCAAAGAGTTTAAGCCTTTGTTTGGCTTTATAAGAGAACTTCAAGTAACTTTCTGGGGGGCACACAAGGCGGAGTGGGACGCTCTGTGGCAAATGCTTTTGAATACAAGGAGGTTCCATGCAATTCGCCGCCAAGGTAGCGGAGGTCCCCGATTGGGGGAAGAAAGTAGTGGTGGTAAACGGTCAGGAGATCCTCTTGATCAAGGCCAAGGGTAACGTCTTTGCCTGCGAGAGCGAATGCCCACATCAGGGGGCGCCACTGTCCGGTGCACTGATCAAGGATGCTGAAACACTGGTCTGTCAACGCCATGGCTACAGTTTTAATCTGAAGAGCGGCGCCTGCAAGCAGTTCCCCGAATACTCTTTAAAGATTTACCCGGTCCAGCTCCAGGGGGAAGACATCCTGGTGGATATCGGCTAAGGGATGTAAAAAAATCCTTGACAAACTACTGGATATTTATTATTTATCAATGCTCGTCTAAAAATATCCTGGGATAAAGGTGGTGAACATATATGTACGCAGTAGTCAAAACCGGAGGGAAGCAGTATAAAGTTTCCGAGGGCGACTTTTTAAGAGTCGAGAAGCTTGATGGCGCCGTAGGCGACACCATCGAGCTCAATGAAGTCCTGATGGTTGGCGGCGATAAGGTTAAAATCGGAACACCTTTAGTGCCCAAGGCTTCGGTGGTCGGTAAGATCGTCGAACAGGGGAAAGACAAGAAGATCCTTGTCTTTAAATCCAAGCGGAGGAAAAACTCCCGGAAACTCAACGGGCACCGTCAACAACGAACCGTTCTCAAGATAGAGAAGATTAACGCCTAAGGGAATCCCTAGGCCTCAAGTGGAGGTTTTGAAATGGCACACAAGAAAGGGGTCGGCAGTACACGGAACGGCCGTGATTCTGACGGCCAGCGGTTAGGCTGTAAAAAGTTCGGTGGCGAGCCGGTCAGAGCGGGCAACATCATTTTCCGCCAGCACGGCACCAAAATTCATCCCGGCACCAACGTCGGCTGCGGCAGGGATTACACCCTGTTTGCCCTGATCGATGGGGTTGTCAAGTTCGAGCGGATGGGCAAAGACCGGAAGAAAGTCTCCGTCTATCCGGTGAATTAGGAACGACGCGGTATATCGCAGTGGAATAAAAGCCTGGAGCGTTCAGTTCCGGGCTTTTATTATTTTCAAAATCAATAGTTTTTTGCCCTGGCAGCTCTGTGGTTAAATTGGATAGAACATGAAATTTATCGATGAAGTAAAAATTTTCGTAAAATCGGGTGACGGCGGTGCCGGCTGCGTTTCGTTCCGCCGGGAAAAAGATATTCCACGTGGCGGGCCGGACGGCGGTGACGGCGGCAAGGGGGGGGACGTCCTGTTCGAGGTGTCGCCAAACATCTCGACGCTCCTCGATCTGCGTTACAGGCCCCATCAGAAGGCCGGCCGCGGCGGCAACGGTATGGGCAAAGACCGTCATGGTGCCAATGGCGACAGTTTGAAGATCCTTGTGCCGGCGGGCACCTTGGTAAAGGATGCTGAAACCGGCGAGGTGCTGGCTGACCTTACCGATCCCGGGAAGCCGCTGGTGCTCTTCAAGGGTGGGCGCGGTGGGCAGGGGAACGCCCGGTTCGCTTCCTCCACCCACAAGACCCCCAGGTTCGCCCAGCCGGGTGAGCCGGGTGAGGAGCGCTGGCTGATCCTGGAGCTGAAGCTGCTGGCAGATGTGGGTTTGCTCGGCTTTCCCAGCGTCGGCAAGTCGTCGCTGATCGCCAAAATCTCGGCGGCCCGGCCGAAGATCGCCGACTATCACTTCACGACCCTCACTCCCAACCTGGGGGTGGTAGGTTATAAGAACTATCGCTCGTTTGTGGTCGCCGATATTCCTGGCCTGATCGAAGGGGCCCACGCTGGGGCCGGCCTCGGTCACCGTTTCCTCAAGCATGTGGAGCGGACCGACCTGCTGTTGCACATGCTCGATATCTCCTGGATGCCGGACCGCGACCCGCTCCGCGAATATGAGGCGATCAACAGCGAACTGGCCCTGTTCAACCCAGAGCTGGCGAAAAAGCGGCAGATCATCGTCATCAACAAGCTCGATTTGCCGGCGGTGCAGGAAAACCTTCCCCAGGTGCTCCCCTACTTTGCCGAACGAGGCCTGCAGGTGTTCCCTATCTCTGCAGTGACCGGCGAAGGGATTCCGCCGCTTCTCGACCGGATTGCCGAGACCCTCTGGGGTAAGCCTGAAGAGGAGTGGTGACGTTTGCCTTCCGTGGTTAACCATGCTAAGATTAGCCGCCTGATGCAACCGGCATAGTTTGCTATACTTTCTGGACAGAGTTCCCATGCACAGAGACATCCTGAAAAAAGTCCGCCGCATCGTGGTCAAGATCGGCAGTGGGGTCTTGACCAGCGCCGGCAACGGCCTTGATCCTGCGGTCATTGGCAGGCTTTCCGCTGAGGTGGCGCAGCTGAAAGCAAACGGCCATGAGCTGATCTTGGTCTCCTCCGGCGCTGTTGCGGCCGGGCGCCAAGCCCTGGGTCTCCTGGAAAAGCCTAAGACAATCCCGCAAAAACAGGCTGCGGCGGCCGTTGGCCAGTCCCGGCTGATGCGCGCTTATGAGGAGGCTTTTTCCGTGCACCAGCTGACGGTGGCGCAGATCCTCCTCACCAGGGACGACCTGGTCGACCGGCAGCGCTTCCTCAATGCCCGTGCCGCTCTCGACACCCTCCTTTCATACGGCATTATCCCTATTATCAACGAGAACGATACGGTGGCGGTTGAAGAGATCAAGTTCGGCGACAACGACAATCTGTCCGCACTGGTTACCAACCTGATCGAGGCGCAACTGCTGGTGATCTTGACCGATATCGAAGGGTTTTTCGACGCGGACCCGCGGACCAGTCCCGCTGCCAAGCTGATTCCGTTGGTCAAGGTGATTACCCGAGAAGTGGAGCAGGCCGCCAGCGGCAGCGGTTCGACGGTCGGCACCGGCGGCATGTTAACCAAGCTGGCCGCTGCCAAAAAGGTCGGCAAGACCGGGGTTCCCACCATCATGGTGAACGGCAAGACTCCCGGGAATCTGCTGCGGGCGGTGACCGGTGAAGAGATTGGCACTCTGTTTCTGCCGTCCGGTGAGAGCATGAACCGGCGCAAGCACTGGATTGCCTTTACGCTCCGTCCAGCTGGTAAGATTACGGTGGACCAGGGTGCCAGTAAGGTTCTCGCCAGGGATGGCCGCAGCCTTCTCCCTTCCGGCATCGTCCGGGTCGAAGGGAAGTTCGAACGTGGCGCCTGTGTAAGGGTCTGTGGCCCGGACGGCGTGGAGTTCGCCCGCGGCATCGTCGACTATTCCCAGCAGGAGATCGAGCAGATCCTCGGCCACAAGAGCGCCGAGATCGAACAGATCCTCGGGTACCGCTACGGTGACGAGATCATCCATCGGGACAATTTAGTCGTACTGTGATAAGAGTCAGGAGTCAGGAGAATATCTTCTGGATTCTGGCTCCTGACTACTGGCTTCTTTAAATGGAGGTGTCCCAATGACCATCGCCGAAAAAATAAAGAATATCGCCAAAGAAGCCCGACAGGCCGCGTACGCTATGGCCAGGCTCTCCTCCGGGGATAAGAACGAGCTCCTCCTCAATATGGCAATGGCGCTGCTAAACAACGCCCCCCACCTGATCGAGGAGAATGCCAGGGACCTGGCCGCTGGCGAGAAGAAGGGGCTCTCCTCTGCCATGCTCGACCGGCTCATGCTGGATGAGGCGCGGATCAAGTCGATGGCCGACGGTCTGCGCGAGGTAGCCGCACTTCCCGACCCGGTCGGTGAGGTGACGAGGATGTGGAAACGTCCCAACAACTTGATGGTGGGGAAGATGCGGATTCCGCTTGGAGTCATCGGCATTATCTATGAGGCGCGTCCGAACGTCACCGCCGATGCTGCCGCCCTCTGCCTCAAGGCCGGGAACGCGGTTATTCTGCGCGGCGGTTCCGAGGCGATCAACTCCAATGTGGCCATCGCCCGGATCCTCCAGGATGAGATGCAGAAGTCCGGTGTCCCCGGCGCCGCCCTCTCCCTGATCCCCTTCGTGGAACGGGAAGGGGTGCTGGAGATGCTCAAGCAGGAGGAGTTTATCGATCTGATTATCCCGCGTGGCGGTGAAAGCCTGATTCGTTTCGTGGTGGAGCATTCTAAGATTCCGGTGATCAAGCATTACAAGGGGGTCTGTCATCTGTTTGTCGATGCCAGCGCCGACTTTACCATGGCGGAACGGATTATCATTAACGCCAAAACCCAGCGGCCCGGTGTCTGCAACGCCCTGGAAACCCTCCTCGTCCATAAGGATATTGCGGAAACCTTCATTCCGCAGATTTCGGAGGTATTGAGCGGGCTCAAGGTCGAACTGCGGGGTGACCCGTGTTTCCGTCAGTTTGCGCCGGCTGCCAAACCTGCCACCGAGGAGGACTGGGCTGCGGAATATCTCGACCTGATCCTGGCGGCGCGGGTGGTGGATGACCTGGACGAGGCGATCGATCATATAAACCGCTACGGCTCACTGCACACCGAGGCGATCGTCACTGCGGACTATGCAAATGCCCAGCGTTTCATTCGCGAGGTCAATTCCGGGGTAGTGCTGGTCAATGCCTCCACCCGCTTTGCCGACGGCAATCAGTTGGGGCTCGGTGCCGAGATCGGCATCTCCACCACCAAGCTCCACTCCTTCGGCCCGATGGGGCTGGAGGACCTCACCACCACCAAGTTCATCGTCTACGGCGACGGACAGGTGAGAATCTGAAAACTTTTGGTAATGAGTAATTTATGAAAATCGGTATCCTTGGCGGCACGTTCAACCCGGTCCACCTGGCGCACCTGCGCATCGCCGAAGAGGTGCGCGAACAGTTCGACCTGGACCGGATCATCTTCGTCCCAGCCGGAACACCGCCGCATAAACCGCTGGCCGGCGAGCTCCCCTTTGAGCGGCGTTTTGCCATGGTTGAGCTGGCGATCAGCGACAATCCGCTTTTCGCCCTCTCCGATATGGAAGGGCGGCGCGGTGGCAAATCCTATCTTATCGACACCCTGCATGAGTTACGCCTGGCATACCCCCACGACGAGCTGTTCTTCATCATGGGGAGCGACTCTTTTACCGATATCGGCAGTTGGCGAGATTACCCCGGCTTTTTCTCGCTCTGCAACATGGTGGTGGTAACGCGACCAGGGACACCCATCCTTGCCTTGAAAAATGCCCTTCCTGTTGCTATTGCCCACGAGTTCTGTTATTATGACGCCGAAAACCGGCTTGCCCACCAGTCGGGCTATTCGGTTTACTTTACCGAAGGGACACTGCTCGCAATCTCATCCAGTATCATTCGCCAGTTGGCGGAGTTGGGGAGATCGATAAAATACCTGGTGCCGGCAGCGGTGGAGCACTACATAGAGGAACAGAGGATATATGCAAAGTCCCGCTAAACAGCGGCTGAATGCAAAAGAGCGAGCCATCATGTGTGCGACACTGGCGCTCGACAAGAAAGCGTTCGACGTCAAGATCTTGGAAATCAGCCGGCTCTCTTCCATTGCCGACTATCTGGTTATTGCCACCGGCAAATCTGACAAACAGGCCCAGGCCATTGCAGATTCAATCAAGCAGGGGCTGAAGAAATTCGGTAAGGCGCTTGACGTGGAGGGGCTGAAAGAGGGGAACTGGATCGTCATCGATTACGGTGATGTGATCGTCCATGTCTTTCATGAGGAACTGCGGCGCTATTATGACCTAGACGGGCTCTGGCACAACGCGCCATCGCTTGATATTCCCGATGATAGCCCGGCAAAAGGTCCCGCTGTTTGAGGCTGCGGGTGCTGTGGGTCGGTAAGACCCAGCAGGAATGGGTCCGATCCGGCATTGATGAGTATGCAGGCCGGATCAAAAGGTATTCGCCGATCGAGCTGACTGAGGTCCGGGAGGAAAAGGGGGCGATTGCTGAAACGGCCCGACAGCTGGAATGCGCGCGGCTTGAAAAACAGCTGCCGAAAGCCGCCCAGCTCATTCTTTTGGACGAACAGGGCGAAGAGATGACTTCGCCTGCTTTTGCCGCCTTCCTTGGCAAGAACCGGGATATGGGAACAGCCGAACTGGCCTTTGCCATCGGCGGCGCCTACGGTTTCTCCGCGAGCTTCCGGGCACGGGGGGTGAAAACCCTTGCCCTCTCAAAGATGACCTTCACCCATCAGATGGTCCGGGTGTTTTTGCTGGAGCAGATCTATCGCGGTTTTACCATATTAAACGGCGAACCGTATCATCATTAACGGTTTGTTGTGAGGCGATAAATAATTAAATTCCCGGAGAAACTCACATGTTCATTCGTTCTTTTATCATTTCCATCCTGATATTCGCTGCATTTCTTTACTTCAATTTCCTTAACCCGCAGCTGGTTAACCTAAAAACACCAAGTGGCACAGTGTATGTCATTTCCCTGACCGTCCTTATTACTATGGCAGTCTTGGCCGGCATCATGCTTGTTATCATCGCCAACTTGATCTCACTGGGGAAGGCCAAGATCAGCAGCTGGAGGAAAGGGCGCCGCGATCGGGTGGCCCGGGAAGTGGCGGAAAACCTCCGCTACGGTGTTGAAGCTCTCCTCTCTGGAGATTTGAAGCGTGCCCGGCTTCTGCTGGAAAAGGCCCTGGAACGAGATCCCTTTAATGTCTCGACCTATACAGCTTTGGCGGACCTGGCCAGAGATGAGGCAAACCTGGCAGATGCGTTAAGGTACCTGCTGAAGGCCCGGGAACTGGATGAAAAAAACCTGGAGATTTTTTTCAAGCTTGCTACGGTTTATGAGGCTAAAAACGATCCGAAGGGGGCGCTGGAGATTTACAACAGCATTCTTGACCTCGATGACTCCAACCGCCGGGCGATTGCCGGTTTACGGGAGCTGTACATCAAACAGGGGCGTTGGAAAGATGCCTATGAAGTCCAGAAAAACCTGATCAAACTGGTGCAGGGTGAGCGGCAGGCGCGGGAAAACGAGCTGTTGTTGTCGCTCCGCTATGAATTTGCCAAGCTGACAGTGAGCCTTGGTGATGCGGAGAAGGCCAGAGTCGAGCTGCGCGACATCATCAAGGAAAAATCGAACTTTACCCCGGCTTACGTCACCTTGGGAGAAGCGCTGATGGCTGGCGGCAAGTTTGCCGAGGCCGCTGAACTCTGGGAGGATGGTTTCAAAGCGCTGCGCAACCCGATCTTTCTCATCAAGCTGGAAGACCTGTTTTTTTCCCAGGACGATCCGAGCCATATCGCGACGCTGATGAATTTCTACAAGAAATGGATTCTCGACAACCCCCGGGATCTGGTCATTCGTCTCTTTTACGGCAAGCTCTGTCTGCGTCTGGAAATGGCCGACGATGCGCTGAAGCATTTCAGCCTGATCGCCGATAGCGGCGTCGATTTTTACAGCCTTAATATCCTGCTTGCCGAGGCATACCGGCGCAAGGGGCGTCTGACCCAGGCCATCGATGAATATCGCAAGGCGCTCGGCATCGGCCGCACCCACCGGATCCCTTTTGCCTGCAAGATCTGCGGTCACGATCAGATCGACTGGTCATCGTTTTGCCCCGCTTGCAATTCCTGGGACGCTTTTGTCATGGACATTTGCGAGGATCTCGACGCAGCGTCCAAGCCGGTAGAGAACTTCGTGCTGCTTGGTTGATCTGCCACCCTTTCTGCAGGATTGCTGAAATGGACAAGGGCGTGCCTGGCACGCCCTTGCTTTTCCGGAGAGATAATGCCGAAACCTCTGCTGCTGATGATCCTGGATGGTTGGGGGGTTAACCCCAGCCGGGAAAACAACGCCATCGCCCTGGCGCAGACACCCAACATGACCCGTCTTTGCCGTGACTACCCGTGTGTGGATATAGGCACCTCTGGGATGTCTGTAGGTCTTCCGGAAGGGCAGATGGGTAATTCCGAGGTGGGGCATCTGAATATCGGCGCGGGGCGCATCGTTTACCAGGATCTGACCCGGATCAGCAAGGCAATAGAAGACGGTGACTTCTTCAGCAATCCGGTCCTCCTCGATTGCCTGGCCAAGACCAAGGCGGCTGGTGGTCGGCTCCATCTGATGGGGCTCCTCTCCGATGGCGGCGTCCATTCACATACCAACCATCTGTATGCCCTCCTGGAGCTGGCCAAAAAAAGTGGGGTCGGGGAAGTGTTTGTTCACTGCCTCCTGGATGGCCGCGACACGCCACCGAAAAGCGCTGCAGGTTATCTCGCCGACCTGGAAACGCGGATTAATGAGATTGGCGTCGGTAAAATTGCCACCATCATTGGGCGCTACTATGCCATGGACCGCGATAACCGCTGGGAACGGGTCGAAAAAGCCTATGCGGCCATGGTCGAAGGCAATGGCGCCCCGTTCGCCACTGCCGCCCAGGCCATCGAACAGAGTTACCTGGCCGGGGTCAATGATGAATTTGTTCTGCCGGCGGTCCTGGTCAGCGGAGGAGAGCCCTTAGGCCGGATCGAGGACGGAGACGGCTGCATCTTCTTCAATTTTCGTTCCGATCGCGCCCGAGAGATCACCAGGGCCTTCACCGATCCCGCTTTTACAGGCTTTCAGCGCAAAACCTGGCCACGGCTTGCCTCCTACGTCTGTCTCACCACTTACGATGAAACCTTTAATCTGCCGGTGGCGTTCGGCCCGATCGAGCTGACGAATATTCTCGGCGAGGTGGTCAGCAAGGCGGGGCTCAGTCAGCTGCGGATTGCCGAAACAGAAAAATACGCTCATGTGACTTTTTTCTTCAACGGTGGCAATGAGGTCCCCTTTCCCGGTGAGGAACGGGTCCTGATACCCTCCCCCAAGGAAGTCGCCACCTACGATGAAAAGCCGGAGATGAGCGCCTATTTGGTGACTGACGAATTGCTCAAGCGTCTAGCAGCGGACCGCTATGACCTGATTATCCTTAATTTCGCCAATGCGGATATGGTAGGACATACCGGCATTCTCCCCGCTGCAATCAGGGCGATCGAGGCGGTCGATGACTGTGTCGGCAGATTGGTGGAGAAGCTGCTAGCCGTGGGGGGACGGGCGATCATCACCGCAGACCACGGCAACGCCGAGGTCATGGTTGACGCCAGCGGCGGCCCCCACACCGCCCATACGACCGATCGGGTGCCGCTGATTCTGGTGGACGACAGCCGCAGGGGGGTAAAGCTCCGTGCCGGCATCCTTGCCGATATTGCGCCGACGATGTTGGAACTGCTCGGTCTTCCCAAACCGGTGGAGATGAAAGGCAGGAGCCTTATCGAAAAATGAGGGGGGCGTTGCAGGGCATGTTGCGAATACCCGCGCAAACTTATCAAGGCCGTTTCACCAGCATCTTGCCGGCGGGCGGCTTTTTTTGTGCTCAGTCACTTTGAATGGCGATAAATCGTGTTAAGTAGGTAAGTTTGGGAGGGGCGGATGGCGATTAAACTGGGCGAAATGTTGGTCAAAGCGGGGAAGATAACCCAGGAGCAACTTGATGAGGCCCTTAAGGGGCAGGTCATCTTTGGCGGCCGGCTCGGGACCAACCTGATCGAGATGGGCTATCTGGAGGAGGGAGACATTGCCCGACTGCTGAGCGAGAAGCTGGGCGTTCCCTACGTGTCACCGGAACAGTTAATGACCATTCCGGCTGGGGTGATCGCCCTCATTCCCCCGGAGATGGCCGCTAAATACAAGGTCATTCCCCTGAGCCTGGAGAAAAAAAAGCTCGTTCTGGTAATGGAAGACCCTGCAGATCTTGCCGCCATAGATGAAATCGCGTTTCGCACCGGCTTTAACATCAGCCCGGTGATCACCCCCGAAGTCCGCCTCCTTGCAGCCATGGAAAAATATTATCAGGTTGCCAGGGAAGTCCGTTATATACCGGTCAGCGCCAAGTTCAAGCGGGAATGGCATAGGGATCCCCTGGCTGCCATTGATCCAGCAAAGGCGGAAGCAGCGAAAACCTCTGATTTTGGCGCCTTGGCGGAAGCCCCGCTGCCGGAAGAAGAGGTAGCTGACTTGGAGGCGCTGGAAGTGGAAGCGGCCGGCGGCGAGTACAATATTGAGATGCTCTCTCGGGATCTGGCCTTTGCCAGCGACCGGGATGAAATCGCCGAGATCCTTATCCGGTTTGTCGGACAGGAGTTTGAACGGGGTGCCCTGTTTCTGGTGAAGGGGGATGTTGCATTAGGCTGGAAGGCCGTCAGCAACCAGCAAGCTGTGGCTGGTTTTGCGGCGCTGCAGATCCCCCTCACTCCGGCATCGGTACTGACCATCGTTGCAGAAGGCAAGAGTTTTTACCTGGGACCGATCGTGTCTACTCCTGACAACGCCAGGATGCTGCAAGGGATTGGTGTCACTAAGCCGGTTACCGCTGGTTTGATTCCGCTGCTGATCATGGGCCGGGTGGTGAATATCCTCTATGTGGATGGCGGGATGACGGCGTTGGGTGAGCGACTGGACGAGCTGCAGCAAATCGTCAATAAGGCGGCGATGGCGTTCGAGATCTTGATCCTGAGAAACAAGATCATGCTGGGGTGAGCGCCCCTGTAAGGGGCTGCTCAAATTTCTTGTGTATTCAGGTGAAAAACGGTAGGATTTTACCGGGCTGCTGACAGCCCCAGATTCAACAAAAAACACGCAAGGAGTTATGACCATGAAACAGTTGTTGCAGTTCTTAACCACTGGACTGATCCTGCTGTATGCCGTGGCTGGCATCTGCGCCGATGCAGGTTCCATGATGGCCCCGGCGGGCCATCAAAACGCTGCCGGCGCAGACAATGAGCAGCAGGGAGCAATCATCAGCGGCAAAGTGGTAGAAACCATGAACAGTGGCGGCTACTCCTACATCTGTCTGGAAAAAGCGGGAGTAAAGACCTGGGTGGCAGTGCCGGAAATGAAAGTCGCCGTGGGACAGAAGCTCTCTTTCCCGGCCGGTGGCGAAATGCCAAATTTCACGAGCAAGACCCTCAACCGGACCTTTGAGTCGATTATCTTTACCAGCGGTCCCATCGGCAAGCCCGCCGGCAAGGAAGACAAGCTGGCTGGCAAGAAGTCGGGAGGGAGCAAAGCGGCTGTGGCCGTCGCTGATGCGAAGATCAGTGTGACAAAAGCCACGGGGGCTGATGCCTATACCGTTGGGGAGTTGTATGCCCAACAGGGAAAGCTGAACAAGAAGAAAGTGGTTGTGCGGGGGAAGGTGGTCAAGGTTTCCGCCGGCATCATGGGGAAAAACTGGATTCACCTCCAGGATGGCACCGGCGACGCAGCCAAGGGGAATAACGACCTGGTGGTAACCTCCCAGGACCTCCCGGAAATAGGCGATGTGGTAACGGCAAGCGGCATCCTCGCCAAGGACAAGGATTTTGGCGGCGGTTATCGCTATGCGGTGATTGTCGAAGAGGCAAAAGTTAAAAAGTAGGCAACTTCTACAGTTTGATGTGCGCGGGCCCCTTGCTGTTGGCGAGGGGCCCGTTCGCGTTTGGTGGCAAAGCTACAAGAACGAATGGGCGAAATTAACAGCCACTACCTCTCGACGGCTACGACCGTTTCGTGTATGCTGGATCTATGACCAAAACCATTGTTATTCTTTATCTGCTGGTGGCCGGTGCCGGCTATCTCCTCCGCTATCTCAATCTGCGCCACCTGAAGCTGCACGGCGCCGTAGTGCCCGCCGGTTTTGCCGGGGCCATCGACCCGGCCATTCTTGCCAAGACCTCGGCCTATACCCTAGAGCAGAGCAGAGTCGGACTGATCGAATCCATTCTGGACAACGCGTTGCTGCTGGTGTTTCTGTTTGGCGGGTTGCTCGGCGTCTATGACCGCTGGATCGCTGCCCTGAACGGCTCCTTTGTCGTCAGTGGACTGCTGTTCTTCCTCCTGCTCTCTCTTGTGCAAGGCCTGCTGGAGATCCCGTTCAGCCTTTACCAAACCTTCCATATCGAAAACCGATACGGCTTCAATACCATGACCTTCAGGCTCTGGCTCATGGACCTGCTGAAAGGGACAGCAATTGCCATGCTCCTGTTGGCCTTGCTGGGTGGCGGAGCGCTCTGGCTGGTGCGACTCAGCCCGCAGTTCTGGTGGCTCTGGGTGTGGGGGTTCTTCGCGGTGGTGTCGTTGTTTCTCCTGTATATCTCCCCCTACGTGATCGAGCCGCTGTTTTTCAAGTTCGAACCGGTGCGGGAAGAGGGGCTGGAGGACGAAATCAAGCGTCTGATGGAGAAGGCGGGGCTTACCGTGAGCAGGGTCATGCAGATGGACGCCTCGCGCCGCAGCCGCCATTCTAACGCCTATTTTACCGGGATTGGCAGGGTGAAGCGGATCGTCCTGTACGACACACTACTGCAGCAACTAAGCCACCGGGAGATCCTTGCCATCCTCGCCCATGAGGTCGGCCACTGGAAAAAGGGGCATATCTGGAAACGGCTGCTGCTTACCGAGGCAGGGGCCCTGGCCGGCTGCTATCTGGCATTTGTGTTGTTAAATCGAGGGACTCTACCCCAGCTGGTAGGCCTGGCGGACGGTTCCTTTGCCGCGCAGCTGGTGATACTCGGCTTTCTCGGCTCGCTACTCGGTTTTTTCCTCACCCCCGTGAGCAGCTGGCTCTCCCGGCGGCATGAATGGGAGGCCGATCGCTTTGCCTGCCAACTCTCCGGCCTCCCCGATGCCCTCGCCTCCGGCCTGATCAAGCTCTGCCGTGAAAACCTCGCCAATCTCCATCCCCATCCGCTCTATGCCCGCTTCTATTACTCGCACCCGCCAGTGGTGGGACGGGTACAGTGCCTCATGGCCATGGCTGCACAGGAAAAATCCAATAAGCGTTCAAGCTGATAGCTGACCACCCCTAACCCCTCCTTATCAAGGAGGGGCTGGGGGTGGTTGAAATCGGTAAGGAGCGGTGCCAAAGCAACAATTAATGCCGCCGTTTCCGGCTTTGGAGTTGGTCGAAGATTTTGCAAGGGAGTGTTCAATAGCTCGGTAGCCGTCAGGGAATCTCGGGCTTGGCTAGAGTGCCGCGGATTGGTATCTGGTAGTGGCCAGGGGTGGTAAGGTGTTTGGCGAGGAGCATGAACACGAACTTCTGCCGTTCCAGGAACTCCGGCTTCGGCATTAGTTCCAGGGTCAGGTTGAGTGGGGGGTTGGTGGTGCCAACGGGAATATCGCCACTCAGTCTTGCATAAATTCCGTCCCCTTGGAGGGTGAGGCTTTGGATCACCGCCTTGCCAGCGGCGATTCTGAACATCCCCTGCACGGTTTCGTAGGTGGCGTCAGGCAGTGGCAGGCCGCCGACCTTCACGCCGCGCAGGTCGAGATTCTTCACTTCCAGCTGCAATTCCCCCTTGGCGTCATTCTGCCGGCCGTGATAAAAGCCGGTGGCGCGCAGCTCCCCACGCACCTCGCTTCCCATTATGGTCTGGAACAAGGGGAGCGTTTCCAGTTTCACCCCTGCAATGGTGAGTTGCTGTTTCCCTCCCGCCAGTGGCGAAAAATCCCCCTCGATGACACCGTCGCCGATAGTGGCCAGCCAGGCAATCTCAACCCTGCCGAGCAACAGCGGCAGAAGCTTCAGTCTGGCGGTGAGCTGGTCAGCGTTAAACAAAGCCCCCCGTGAATCGGCGATTTCCAGCTTGTCGACGCTGATGCCGATCGGGAACGCCTTGCCGAAGTGCTCGCCGTTCAGGATCAGACCTTGCCGCGCGGCTCCCTCCACCAGCACGTCGCGGATTTGCCGGTCGGGGACCAGCAGTACTGTCAGCAGTGCGAAAAAACCGATGGCGAGGAAAATTCCCGCAGTAATGATCAAAGGCCGGCGCATTTTCATCGAGATCCTCCGGGCGCCGCTTTGAGCAGGCCGATCGTCATGGTCAGGTCGAGTCTGGTTGGGTCATCGAAGCGGCTCTTGAGGAGTGCTCTTCTGATCATCACCGGTTTGCTCCCTTTCTCCAGGCGGAACAGGAGGTTAATCGCCTCGTTGGCGGTCACTCCATCCACTCTGACTTCGGCCATTTCGGCCAGATAAGCTCCCAGGTCCTCGCTTTTGAGCGGCGCGATCTTGTTAGACTTTCCCTTGATGCCGATCTCTTCGATGATCTTGGCCGGCGAATCGTCGGGACGGGTGGCGGCAAGACGGTTGGCAAGCCCCTGTGCCCCGGAGCGGGCCGAAAGCAGCTGTTGTTTCAGCAGCATCATCGTAGCCAGATCCCGCTCCCGTGCCAGCCTTTTCTTTTCCAGACCGGCTATCTGGCCATTGGCGGTTACCAGCCCAATAACTACCAGGAGCAGAACGGCACCTGCTATTCCCCAGCGGAGCCGGCGGTCGGGAGACATTGCCTGCCAGGTCTCGATCAGCAGCTTTTGGTAGCTCATTTGTCACCCCCTCGCAGCGTTCCCCGGAACACAAAACCGTAATTGCCGTTTGGCAGGGAGTTGACCTCATTGATCTCGGCCTTGTCGAACACCGACGAGAGTCGCCCCTTGAACTGCTCGACCGTCTGGCCGGAGCGGGCCTCCCCCTTGAGCCGAACCTGGTTCCCTTCGATCTCTGCCTCGTACAGACCGATGATCCCGTCGTCCTTGGCGTCGGCTAGCTTGGTCAGGGTGGCGAGTACTTCGCTGGTGGCCATGGAGCCGCCAAGTCGCTTGATTTCAGCTTTCACCTCTGCCACCTCATCGATCGGCTTTTTCCGGCTCGGGAGCAGTTCATGGTAGATTGCGTAAATGGAGCGATTGATCGAATTTACATCGCGCTGTACCAAGGCATAGCGGACGCCGGCTTCAGCCAGCAGCAGGAACAAGAAGCCGGCGGCCAGGAAGGCGGTTAACCGCAGCTTTTTTCTGTTCTGTTCGATCCCCACCGTATAGGCGAGTTCCCCATACCTGAAATTGACCGGCTCGCCGATCCGGCCGGCACGGGCCACGGCAAAAGCTCCGGCATGGCTGGCGGCGGCAGTGTTGTCACTGGCAAAGGCGCCGGCCAGCTCGCCGGCGAGTGGCAGTCTGGAAAAAAGGTAGTCGCCGGTCTTGACCGGATAAAGGGGGTCGGCGGCATCATGGGCGGCCGAGCCAAGTAGATAGACCTGTTCGACCTTGATCCCCTTGCTCAGTTCCAGGGCGAGCAGGGTGCGGCTGATCTCGCCGACCAGCTCTCCTTCGGGGAGAACCCGGAAATAAACCGGCTGGTGGTTGTGATAAACCGACAGCGCCTCGCTATCGGCAATGGCGTAGTAGCCCCTGTTCCCCTCGTGGGCAAGGAGGTGCTGCCAGGCAAAGAGCTCAGCGGTGACGATCTGCGGCTCCAAGCCGGCTGCGGTCATGATGCCGATCAGTCGCGCTAGCTCGGCACGCTTTGCCCAGATGGCGAGCACCTTGCCCCCTGCCTGGGGAAGCGAATCAAAGGCCAGCGCTTCCACATCCAGCGCGGTTTCGCCCTTGAGCTCCAGCGGCAGGATCTCCCGGAGTTTACGCCGGTCCTTGAGGGGAAGCTCCAGTTCGCGGAAGGTGAGGAGGGTGGGATCGACGGACAGAATGATCTTTTCCGCGCCCGCACAAAGGGGCGCAAGTTCAGCCAGGGCTCCGGCAAAAGCCTCGCTCTCCGGCAGCGGCCGTTGGTCGCTGGCAATAAAAACCAGCGTCCCCCGCTGCCACTGGAAGCGCGTGCAGACGATCGCGCCCCGCTTCACTTCGACGATAAGATAGTTCTTCAATATTCTCTCCAGTACAGAATATTCTTCGGCGGTGTACCCAACGTGACCACCGCCTCGATGGTCCGTGTGGTTTCACCGGCCTTACCCTGGGCGACAATACGGTACGCCAACCCTTTAAATGTTATTTTTAAGGATAAATTACCAGCAATTGTTGGGCCGAAAACTTTGTTCAAATCCCCTGGCAATGTTAACGGCGTAATTTTTCGTTGATCAAGAAGTTGAGCCACCATAGGATCGGTGATCTGAGCGTCGAGTGCCTTGATCAACTCTGGCGGCGCGGTGTTGATGTTGATGGTGGCCGTTTGAGCATATGGATAGACCGTGACAAACGGCCGCAGTTTTTCCATGACCTTCGGGGTGAAGCCTTTAACCAGGCCTAACTCTTCAACGGTATCGAGCTTGTCGTCCTTAGCAGCGTAAGGGGGGCTCAATGCCTTATAGTAGGGCGATTCAGCCCCAGCCCGCTCCGGAATAGTAGTGCTGTCAGTCCAATCAACCAGGGTATCGCGCAAGTTTATGGAGAGTTCAAGCTTGTTCAATAGCCTCACGAAAACATCACTGGCATATGTATCTCCTGATCCCATGGAGTTCAGGTAGAGTTTGCCGCTTTCGTCCTCGATGGTGATGGTAATCGACCCCTTCTCGA
>JANXYN010000110.1 GCA_025356035.1 Geobacteraceae bacterium | reverse complement strand
GGCCATCGTTTCGGAGCTTTTGGCCATCTGCTCGCTGGACGCCCCAAGCTGGGCGATGGAGGCGGAGACCTCTCCGACGTTGCTCGCCAATGAATGGGCGTTCCCCGCCACGTTCTGGATCGAGGCCGCCATCTCCGCCATGGTGCTGGAGGTCTCCTCGGCGGAGGAGGCCTGGACGTGAGCGGATTTCGCCAGCTGTTCGGAACTGCTGGATATCTCGATTGCCGCAGAAGCCACTTGCGAAGCGGTGTCTCTGATTTTGCCGATCATCTCCCGCAGGTTCTCGATCATTTTATTGGTCGCCCGTCCCAGTTGTCCTATTTCATCCTCCGTTCGAACGTGCACCGTCTGGTCGAGATTCCCCGCGGCAAGCTGCATGGATACATCTGTAATTTTCGAAAGAGGGGCTACAATAATCTTTCTGGAGACATAAAAGATGGATACGCCGAGAGCTGAAGCGGTTATAATGTTCAAAATCACAACGAACAGCACGACCTTCATTATCTGCTTGTTTATTCTCGCCTCGGAAAGTCCCATAAGGACGTTACCGATCTTATAATTCCCGCTTTGAATCGGAATTGAAATCTCCACGGCGATTCCGGCCTTCCTGATTGCCGCTATCACCTCCGGAAGCTCGCTTCCCTTAGGCACAGCCGCGGTAACGGCCTTGACACCCGGTGCCTTCAGATTGATGCTGGCAAAGCGGGAAGTGAGGAAGCTGCCGTCTGCCCCCTGGATTGCGGCATAGACAACCTCCTCATCCCCGTTGACTTCATTGACGATAGAGTCAAGCAGGATCATATCTTTCATTAACAGGGGGTCCGCGCTCAGTTTCGCCATGTACGAAACGAGGCTTCGCCCCTTGTCGAGCAGGGAGCCTTTGAGTATCACCTTCTCATATCGTGCGATCAGCAAGATGGAGGCAATCGCACTGATCAGAAGAATGGCTGAAATTATGCTGATAAATTTGAACCCTATGCTACGTTTGAACCTATTTCTGAACATGGGTGCAATGCCCTCCTCACTCAACAATTGAAGCAGCTATAATTTTATCCTGCGGCCCTTTAGGTCATTCTCGCACCGCTTTCGAGCGGGGATCCAACCCCTTTGAAACTTCGCAATCCGGATCACCGGTAGAACCTTTCGTGATGACAGCTGATGGATCGGCTGGGCCGAAAATAGCGCTAATCGGATTATTTATTGCACAATTTTGGCAGTCGATTGCATTGCTGCCGGTATCGGTATCTGACTTGCCTTGGCCGTCTTCATGTTGATCATGACGTCCAGTTTTTTCAGTACCCCGATCGGCAGGGAAGAAGGCTTCGCTCCCTTAAGGACCTGTGTCGCCTTATCCCCGGCCAGCTTGCCCACTTCATAAGCATTGGCGCAAACACCGAACATCACCCCTTTTTCCACGAGATCGTCAAGATGCGTCACCGTCACTATTTTCGCCCGAATTGCTGCATCCAGAATAGCAGGCAGAGATCCACCGACAATGCTGCTGCCGGTAAAGTAAAATGCATCCACTGAGCTGGCGGCTTCGGCTATTGTATTGGCAACATCCTCTTTTCTGAGAAGGGGGAGCGGCACAACCTTTATCTGTGATGTTTGCTGTTCCGCCAGAAGCTCTTTCAGCTGTGCCTCGGTATTTTTTTCCCCCGGCGTGTAGAGGACGGCAATGGTCTTCACGGAGGATAACTGCTTCAACTTCTGCAGCAGAGTTGACATGGGAACACGCGGGCTGGCACCGGTCGTATTGTTACCGGAACTCTTCCAGCTTTCAGCTATTTTCGCATCAACAGGATCATATACCATACCGAAGACCACCGGAGTATCTTTGACTTCTTTGGCAACGGCAACGGCTGCCGTTGTACCGATCACAAGGACCAGATCAAGTTTTGCGCCGGCAAACTTTTTTGCCACTTCGCCCGCCTTTGCCTTGCTCCCCCCGGCTTCTTCCATTATGAAACTCACTTTCGGCTCGGTAAATCCGTTCTTCTTGAGTTGATCCAGAAGCCCCTTCTGTGAATCCAGATAACGGGTCTCATTGTTCCAGACAAGCACGCCGATACGTTTTTCGGCTCGCGCCTCCGGTGAAAAGAGAAGGGCCGTCGTCAAAACTGCTGCAAGAATGAACAAACTTTGAACTTTCCTCATTTTTTGCCTCCCTTGTGTTATTTTGCCCGATAACAATTAGCACCAGATAAATAAGCTGTTTTCATACAACCTTGAACGCCGCCACCAGCTCGGCCAGTTCCTCCGCCTGGGCGGAGAGACCCTGAGCAGACTTGGAGAGCTGCTCCACCGAGGAGAGATTTTCCCGGGCGCTGTCGCTGATGTTCTCCACCGCCTTCACCACCATCTCGCCACCCTTCTTCTGCTCCGCGGTGGAGTTAGCAACCGACTGGGTCATGGTGTTCATGCCGTTTACTGCTGCGACGATCTGCCGGGCCGATATGGCCTGCTCCTTGGTTGCCACGTTGACCTGCTGGGTCACCTGGTTCATGTTTTCCACCGCGACCCGGATCTGCCGGCTCCCCAGCGCCTGTTCCTTGGCCGCCGTGGTCACTTCCTGGGTGACGTGGTTCATCCGCTCCACCGAAATCCGGATTTGTCGGCCACCGAGGGCCTGTTCCCTGGCCGCATTGGCCACCACGGAACTCGACTGGCTCATCCGCTCCACCGCTCCGATCACCTGGCTGGAGGCGCTCGCCTGCTCGGAGGCCATCATCGAAATCTGCGACATCAGGCTACTGGTCTTTTCCACGCTCTTGACGATGTTTTCCAGGGCGCCGCCGGCGATGGCGGAGAGGTCCATGGACGCCTTCGCCTCTTTGGAGGCGAGCTCGCCATATTTCACCGAATTGCTGGTGTCGGTCTGGACCTGTTTGATCACCTGAGCGATCTCGCTGGTGGCGCTCATGCTCCGCTCCGCCAGCTTTCTTACCTCGTCGGCCACCACCGCAAAGCCACGGCCGGCGTCGCCGGCACGGGCCGCCTCGATGGCGGCGTTCAGCGCCAGCAGGTTGGTCTGGTCGGCGATCTCGTCGATGACCTTGACGATGGAACCGATCTCTTCGGAGCGTCTCCCCAGGTTGATGATCGACTCGGCAGTCTTTTCCATCACCTCCGCCACCCGCTTCATGGCGGCCAGGGCATCATTCACCGCCTGCTGGCCGGCTGCCCCTTCTTTGGCGGCCTTTTTTGCCACACCGTCGGCCTCGTCGACGTTTTTTGCCACCTGGTTGATCGAGTCCGCCATCTGTTTCACGATTGCTGCGGTTTCCGCCACCACCTGCTGCAGCTCCTGGGAGTTCCCCGCCACCTGGTCGATGGAGACGGTCATCTGCTCGACGGTGGAGGAGGTCTCAGATACCGAGGAGGCCAGGTCTTCGGCGTTCTTCGCCACCTTGTCGATGGAGACCGTCATCTGCTCAATGGTAGCGGAGGTCTCGGAGACCGAGGAGGCCATCGTTTCGGAGCTTTTGGCCATCTGCTCGCTACTTGCCCCCAACTGGGAGATGGAGGCGGAAACCTCGTCGACGTTGCTTGCCAGTGCGTGGGCGTTACCCGCCACGTTCTGGATCGAAGCCGCCATTTCCACCATAGTGCTGGAGGTCTCCTCGGCGGAGGAGGCCTGGGACTGGGCGGCTCGCGCCATTTGTTCCGAGCTGGCCGAGATCTCGATGGCGGCCGATGCCACCTGGGTCGAAGTATCCCGGATCTTGCCGATCATGCTGCGCAGATTCAGCGCCATCCTGTTCATGGACGTAAACAGCCGCCCGGTTTCATCCTGACGCGTGACGTCTATGGTGACCGTGAGGTCGCCACTGGCCAGCCTTTCGCTTACCGCCACGGCGATTCCCAGCGGCTTGATGACAGCCCGATCGAGAATGACAAAAACCACCGTGCTGGCCGCGACGACAAAAAGCAGGAGCAGCAGGTAGCGTCGCACCAAGGCTTGGCCCGCTGCATCAAGCATCGCGGTGATATCCTTGCTGACCAGGATCACTCCGATGGGCTCCCCTGCGAAGTCTTTAAGCAGAAAGGTCTTGGTCAGAATACGTTTGTCACCAATGGCGACAATTTTGCCGCTCTCCTTGATGTCGACCCGGGGAATTAACGTACGCATGGATGCATTGGAAAACGCGTAGAAGAGGAGTTCGTCTGTTACGATATCCTGCTGTTTGTTCTCCTCCCGTTTCACCGCCTTGAACAGGCTGTTCCGGATGCCGATCGCATAGTCGGTGGCCGTTGTGTCACGTGCAGCGTCGACAATATCGCCGATGTCTCCCCCCAGCTCAGCAGTACCGATAAAGGAGCCACGACGATAGACGGGAAAGACCACCCGCGCGCCGGGGCCGCCAACGCCAACCTCAAAGCCCACCTTCGGTTTTTTCTCGGCTAGTGCGGCGACCACCGACTTGCGGGTGTTGGAGATGTCATCGCCATATTTTTCGGGTTTGTGCACCCTAAGAAAGCTGGTTGACGGAGGGATATGGAAATGGAGCTGGTCGATGCCGTATTTCGGTTTCAGCACCTCGTTGAAAAAGGTAAGGGTAAGGGCCTGCAGCCTCCGCCGGTCCCTTTTGGCAAAGGCTTCGAGTATCTGATCGTTCTGCAGCACAGTTTCCATCGCCAGTGAAAGGTCTCTGTTCCGCACGTTGATAGAGTCATTCAACACTTTATCGAACGTAACGAGGAGTGCCTCGTTCTCATTGATGACCCTTTTCCGCGAATCGAGATAGCTCTGCAGACCGAGGAGCAGCCCGCCTACAAGCATGACCGCGACAATTATCACGAGAATCTTCAAGCGAATGCTTGTTGCCCCCAGCCTTTTTAACATATCCTGTAACATGCGACCTCCCCGCCGCGCTCAGCGCGTTGGTTTATTTGTACGAAAATGTTAGGCCATCAGCGATGGCGGCGATGTAATTTCGCTCTCCTCGGCCGACGCCGTCATCCAGGTCAGGTGATAAGCAGTGCCCGGTTCAGGTCGAGGAGGATGATGAGGCGGCTGTCTAGCTTTCCCACCCCCCTTATGTAGTGATGGTCCACCGTGGTCGCCTCCTCGGGAAGCTCCTCCATGAGGGTCGCAGAGAACTTGATCACCTGGGAGACACTCTCCACCAGCATGCCGAGCCGCTTTTCCCCCAGCTCTACCACGATGATCCGGTGCCGGTCGGTGAGCGGGACCTCCGGCAGGCCGAAACGCTTGCGCAGGTCGATGACCGGGATGATCCGGCCGCGCAGATTGATGACTCCCTGCACGTGCTCCGCCGCACCGGGGACCTGGGTGATGTCAACGGCGCGGATGATCTCCTGGACCCTACCGATCTCCACCCCGTACTCTTCCCTGGCCAGCCTGAAGGTGACCAGATGCAAGGTTTCTTCGCCGGCCGCCTTTGCCGGTGCAATCGCCGCGCTGTTGAGCTCGGCCTGGGCCTTGGTCACAAACTGGGCCAGAATATCTTCTGCCAGCCCGGATTGGGGGAGCTGTATCGGCTGCTTATCGTCCATCGGTCCCTCCTAACTAAAAATCTGGCAAAAGGCTAATGGCTAAAGGAATTCCTTTTGTACTGCTCCTATTGCCCCGCTCCTTTTGCCATTAGTCCTTTGCCCTTTGCCTAGCCTCACTAAACCTTGAACGCCCCTGCCAGCTTGGCCAGATCCTCCGCTTGGGCGGAAAGGCTCTGTGCTGAGCTGAACAGCTGCTCCACCGAGGTGAGATTTTCCCGGGAGCCCGCGCTGATGTTTTCCACCGCCTGGACCACCTGCTCCCCCCCCTGCCTCTGTTCAGCGGTGGAGTTGGCCACCGACTGGGTCATGCTGTTCATGGACGTCACAGCCTGGGCAATCTGCCGGGCCGAAATGGCCTGCTCTCTGGTCGCACCACTCACCTGCTGGGTGACCTGGTTCATATTCGCCGCGGCAACCCTGATCTGGCGGCTCCCCAGCGCCTGTTCACGGGCAGCCGTTGCCACTTCATGGGTCAGGTGGTTCATCCGTTCCACCGCCATTCTGATCTGCCGTCCCCCCAGCGCCTGTTCCTTGACCGCCCTCGCCACGACCCCGGTCGACTGGTCCATCCGTTCCACCGCCCTGATCACCTGACTTGAGGCTGTGGCCTGGGTCGAGGCCATCACTGCGATCTCCGACATAAGGCTGCTGGTCCGGGCAATGCTCGTCACGATACTTTCCAGGGCACCGCCTGCCATTTCCGACAGCTCCATGGAGTTCTTCGCTTCCTCGGACGCCAGTTCCCCATAGCTGATGGAATTACGGGTATCCTCCTGGACCTGCTTGATCACCGTCGATATCTCGCCGGTGGCGCTCATGCTCCGCTCCGCCAGTTTTCTTACCTCGTCGGCCACCACCGCGAAGCCGCGGCCGGCGTCACCGGCCCGGGCCGCCTCAATGGCGGCGTTCAGCGCAAGCAGATTGGTCTGGTCGGCGATTTCGTCGATCACCTTAACAATTGAGCCGATCTCTTCGGAGCGCTTCCCCAGGTTGACGATGGAAACGGCGGTTTTCTCCATCACTTCCGCCACCCTGCGCATGGCCGCCAGGGCATCGAGCACCGCCTGTTGCCCGGCAGCCCCTTCCTTGGCGGCATGCTTCGCCACACTGTCGGCCTCGCCGACATTGCTGGCCACCTGCTTGATGGAAAGCGCCATCTCTTGCACGATGGCCGAGGTTTCCGTGACCACCTCCTGCAGCGCCTGGGAGTTTCCCGCCACCTGCTCGATGGATACCGTCATCTGCTCAACGGTGGAAGAGGTTTCGGTCACCGAGGAGGCAAGCTCCTCGGTATTTTTAGCCACCTTATCGATGGAGACCGTCATCTGCTCGATAGTTGCTGAGGTCTCGGCAACCGAGGAGGCCATCACCTCGGCACTTTTTGCCACCTGTTCGCTTGAAGCCCCCAGTTCCGCGATGGATGACGAGACCTTATCCACATTTTCCGCCAAGGCATCGGTGCTGACTGCCACATTCTGGATGGAAGTGGACATTTCCAGCATCGCCCCCGAAGCGCTTTCGGCAGCGGCTGTCTGAGTATGGGCAGATTGGGCCAGCTGGGCGGAGCTGGCCGAGATCTGCTCCGCCGTTGCGGCGACCTGGGCGGCTGTCTCCGCGAGTTTGCCGGTCATTGTGCGCAGCCCCCCCACCATAGAGTTTAGCGCCCTGGCCAGGGCACCCATTTCATCGCCGGTATGCACCGCCAGGCTGCCGGTCAGATCGCCCGCCTCCACCCGTTCCATCAGCGCCATCATCTTTTCAATGGGTTGCAACGCCAGGTAGCGAAACAACAGATAAAGGATCAGCGAAACCGCCACAATGGCAACCAGCGCCAGCCCGACGATGATCAGCTGGGATTTGCGCAACGCCCTTTTGACATTGGCACTGGTCATGGCCAGCTTGACGGTCCCGACCGTTTCGTTATTCGCCGTAATCGGGCTGGTAAACTCCAGATCCGGGCTCCCCGCGATTTTAGGCTTGTATTCCGTCAACGGCTTGGCTGCTTTATCCTCAATGACTACCTTGACGATATCGGGGTCGTTGCTGGAAATATCATTGACCGCCTTTTCCAGGTAGGCAATATTATAATTCATGATCGGCTCGGCAGAGATGTTGGCGATGACCAGGGTCAGCACCTTCCCCTTGTTATCGAGCCCTTCCAGCTGCTCGCTCCGCTGATTGATGCTGAGAATAACCACCATGGCGCAAAACGCCACGGTCAGTGCCGCAACGATGCTGACGATGAATTTTTTGGTGAGCTGCCAATTCTTCATGCTAATAACCTCTCCTTAACATTGATATCTAAGGGCTTTTTTACGCTGTGCAGCCCGTTCCCTGAACCAGCAACGCCCGGTGCAGATCGAGGAGAATGATCAGCCGGTCGTCCAGCTTCCCCACCCCCCGGATGTAATGTTGGTTGACGGTTGTCGCTTCCTCGGGGAGCTCCTCCAGAAGCGTGGAGGCAAAGCGGACCACCTTGGAGACGCTGTCCACCATCATCCCGAGCCGCTTCTCCCCCAGTTCCACCACGATGATCCGGTGCCGGTCGGTGAGCGGGACCTCCGGTAGGCCGAAGCGTTTGCGCAGGTCGATAACCGGGATGATCCGGCCGCGCAGGTTGATGACTCCCTGCACGTGTCCCGGCGCGCCGGGGACCTGGGTGATGTCGACGGCGCGGATGATCTCCTGGACCCTGCCGATCTCCACCCCGTACTCCTCCCTGGCGAGCCTGAAGGTGACCAGATGAAAGGTCTCTTCCCCGGCCGCCTTTGCCGGTGCCGCCGCCGCACTGTCCAGCTCGGCCTGGGCCCTGATTACATACTGGCCCAAAATATCCGCTGCCAGTCCGGATTGGGGAAGCTGTATCGCCTGGTTATCGTCCATCGGTCCCTCCTCGCTTCGATTTCCCACCAATGATCGAGCCAATATCGAGAATCAGGGAGACGGTGCCGTCGCCGCGCACGGTCCCGCCGGAGACACCCGGCAACTCCCCCAGATAATCATCCATCGCCTTGATCACGATCTCCTGCTGGCCCATCAACCGATCGACGATTATGCCGCCCCGCTTCTCGCCGTTGCCGACAATGACCACATATTCCTGCTCCCGCTCAGCAGCCCGGGGGAGATTGAAGAACCGGTCAAGGCGGAACACCGGTACCAGCCGGTCGCGTAACTGGATGATATCGCCCCCCTCGACGGTATGGATCGAGGAGCTGTCGATTTTGATGCTCTCCATCACCCCAGAAAGTGGAATCGCAAAGGTCTCGCCGGAGGACTCCACCATCAGCGCCGCGATGATCGCCAGGGTCAGCGGCAGCTTGATGGTAAACAGCGTGCCCCGCCCAGGGACGCTGTCGATCTCCATAATCCCGTTCAGGGAGGCGACCGTTTTCTTCACCACATCAAGACCGATGCCACGGCCGGAGGTTTCCGACACTTCCTGTTTGGTAGAAAATCCAGCCATGAAGACCAGTTGCAACGCCTCCTGGTCGGTCAGCGTCTGCAATTCCTGCTCGCTCAACACTCCTTTTTCCCGGGCGGATTGCTTCAGATTTTCAGCCACCATTCCCCGGCCGTCGTCCTCCACGGCAATGATGATATGATTGTTCTCGTGGCGGGCTCTCAGCCAGAGGGAGCCGGCAGCCGGCTTGCCGAGGCTGCTCCTTTCTGCCGGTGCCTCAAAGCCATGGTCAACGGCGTTCCTGATTAGGTGGAGCAGTGGCTCGCCAATTTCGTCAATGATGGTTTTGTCGATTTCTGTCTCTTCCCCTTCAAACTGCAGGCGGATTTCCTTGCCATGGCTTTGGGAAAGGTCCCGCACCAGCCGGTTGAAACGCTGAAAGACCACCTTGATCGGCAGCATTCGCACCTTCATGATCGCTTCCCGCAATTCAGCCGCCGACTTGCCGATCAGCTGGCTCGATTCCTTGAACGCCAACAGCAGCTCACGGTCCGTGCCTCGCTGCTGCAGCTTTTTCTCCAGTGCCTGCAGGGTGGTCCGGTGGATGACCAGTTCGCCCACCAGGTTCATCAGCTCGTCAAGTCGGGTAAAATTGACCTTGAGGGAGGTGGACCGCTGGGTAATGTAGCCAAACTCCTCTTTTTTCTCGGTTGCTTCGGCAAAGACCGCCTGACCGCCGGGTTCACTGCTTTCCAGGATTTTAAGGAGCATCAGCGCATCGCTGAAATCGAGAGGTTCCGTGGGGTTCGCCGCCAGCTTTGCCAGTGATTCGCGCAGCAGATTGACTGCGCCGTAATAGGCCTCGAACACGGCCGGCGCCAGCAGCACCTTGCCGTCCGCCACCAGCTTCAGAAGGCTCTCCAGTTTGTGGATATACTGCTGCAGAGGAGCAAATCCCATCATCCCGGAGTTCCCCTTGACTGTATGCAGGGAGCCGAGCAGGGTACTGAGGAGGGTCTGGTCGGTTCCCCCCTGCCGGACCCCTTCCTCCAGTTTCAGCAGGGTCGTTTCGATCGCTTCCAGATGGCTGGCCGCATCTTCCAGGAATTCTTCCAACAACACCGAAATATCCACTTCACTCGCCACGGTTCACCCCATGAAGCACGCCTGGGCGCGCCTTGATCTGTCAAGCAACGTTTGCTGCCGGGAAAATTTTGTCGATGAGATCGTGGAGGTCAGGCGGATTAAACGGTTTCTTCAGATACCCCTTGGCCCCGAGCTTCAGACCGCGGATGGTATCTTCTTCCTTCCCTTCGGTACTGATGATGATGACCGGCACCCGCTTGGTGATACCGAGCGTAGCCGCCTTCTCCATGAACTGCACGCCATTCATCACCGGCATGTTAATGTCGAGCAGGACCAGCTGGATATCCTGTTGCAGGGTGATGATATCGAGGGCCTCCTGACCGTTCATGGCGTCGACGATCTCGCACTTGTAACGGAGCAAGACCAGTTTGTACATCTGATGGATCAACGAAGAATCGTCCACTACCAGCACTTTTTTCAACATAAATAACCTCGCCTAGGGGAATGAGAAACGTTATCTGCCCTGTTTGACCGGAATGCCGATGGCCGCCACCCGCGCCAGCAGGTCGCCGATATCCACAGGTTTTTTGTAATAGTGAAGTGCGCCGCGCCGGCCAGCCTCCGCTTCGATGGTGTCGTTGCCATAGCCGGTCATGATGATCACCTCGGTGGCGTGGCGCTTCTTGATGTAGTTGAGCAGCTCCAGCCCCTCGATGCCGTTCACCCCCGACATCCTGATGTCGGTAATCACCAGGTCAAAATGGCTGCTGTCCAGGGCGGCTTCGGCCTCTTCAATGGCGTTGCAGGTAATCACCTCAACCCCATCGGCCTTGAGCGCGTAGGAGAGGCTCAACAGTATCGACGGTTCATCGTCTACGATCATGATCTTTTTCACAGGGCCTAGCGGCATAGTTCCTCCGGCAATAAGTTTAGTGGCAATCTCATTTAGCACGTTGCATGCCACCCCGCACCAGGCGGTACTCTTTCCTTATTATCGGCAGCTGCGACGGGCGACTTTAGTTATGCTAATTAATTTTGTTTCCCCGGCGGACCACTGCGAGTCAACACCGCATCCGGGGCAGAAAACAGCCAGGAGTGTCAAATTTTGTACCGGCAGGCGTGAAACAGCGGCGGGCAAGCGGCGTAAGGCAGGGGGCAGCATGGTCCTAACAGGGGGATACCACTGCATGTCAAATTTTTAACAGCCAATGTTTGGGGACGAAGAGCGTTTCTGGCGGGGAGACAACCGGCAACTACTGGAGATGCTAGGGGGTAACTCTGACCGCAGTGCCCGGCAGAAGGGGAAGAACCACGCTAAACGTGGCTCCGCCGGCACCATTATTGCTGGCAAGCAAGGTGCCGCCATGGGCTTCGACAATATGCCGGCTGATGGCGAGGCCGAGGCCGGTGCCATGCTTCTTGGTCGTATAAAAGACATCAAACACCTTCTCAATAATTTCTACGGGGATCCCCGGCCCGCAATCGCTAACCCGGATGGACACCTCCCCTTCCCCAAAGGCAACAGCCACGACAATCTTCCCACCCGGCAGGCTGGCGTCCACGGCATTCTTCATGATATTTAGCAGTACCTGCTGGATTTTTTCCGAGTCGGCCGTCAGCATCAATGGGGCGTGAGGAAACTCCCGTACCACCGTCAGCCGTTTTTCTGCGATAAACGGCTCATTGCCGCTAATGGATTCACTGACCGTTTTGAGCAGGTCAAAAATCCTCACATCCAGCTTTATCTCCTTGGAGCAGTCAAGCAGCTCATCGACCAGATGGTTCAGCCGTCGCGCTTCCGACAGCAGCGACGTCATCAGCTCCTTTTGCCCAGGGTTCAGGTGAATTTCCATGGCCAGTATCTGGGCAGCGGCGGTTATGCCGAACAGCGGGTTGCGCACCTCATGGGCGACTCGCGCCACCACCTCGCCGATGGCAGCAAGCCGCTGTTTTGCCTGCATTTCACGACGGATCTTCATCACCTCGGTCAGGTCCTTGAAGGCAATGATCCGGCCGGCAAGTGACCCGTCCACCCTTTTCATCTCGGTACAGTTGTAGCCGATGGTAAGCTCTTGTGTGCCCGAACTGACTTGGATTTCCTCGCCACTGACTCCCGCCATTATGTTGGCATTCAGCTCGGGACAGAAATCGGCAAGAGCCATACCTGCGATCTCTTCGGCACTTTTGCCGAACATGGAGAGTACGTAGGAGTTGACCAGGGCAATGCGCCGGTCGGCATCGGTGACGACCAGACCACTCTCGATATTTGCGACAATCGACTCGATAAACGCCTGGCGCTCCTGAAGATGCTTGTTAGCTTCCTTCAATTCCTGTTCCGCCCGCTTACGCTCCGTGATGTCGAGCACCATCCCTTCATAGTAAAGAAGGACCTCGGCGGCGTCGTAGAAAGGTCGGCCATAGAGACTGACCACCATATGTCCGCCGTTCTTTTTCTTCCAGACGAGCTCCAGCCCTTCACAGGCGCCACTAGTTTCAAACTGCCCCAGCATGACCTCCCGCTGCTCCAGCTCGACATAGAGATCAGCAGGAAGGGATAGCTTCAGCAACTCATCGGTGGAGTCAAACCCGAGCATCAACGCCAGCGCCGGATTAATGGTGAGAAATTTTCCCGCCGGGGTGCTGCGGAAGATACCGACCAGGGAGTTCTGAAAAATCGAGCGGTAGCGTTCCTCGCTCTCCTTAATCCTTTCTTCGGCCAACCTGCGCTCTGTTATGTCCTGAATCATCGCCTGCTTCGATACAGTGCCGGCGCTGTTGTAAATGGGGGTATTCACCATATAATACCAGCGGTTGTCCTTGGGACTCTGCACCTCCCAGCGGACGACCTCCCCCCCGAATACACGGTCGTTGACGCACCAGGGGCAGACCGTATCCCGGCCATGGAGTGCCCGGTAGCAAAGCTCACCGGTGGCGTCGTACCCCGTCCGCTCGACGAGGCGATCGTTCATGAATTCAATGCGGTGATCGCGAGAGCAGATGTAGAGATGGCCGTCAAATGAATCCACAATGGCTCGGTAATGTTCCCGGCTGTCCTGCAGGATTTCCGCTAGCCGATGTTTTTCGATGCACTGCTGCAGATAAGGACGCAGTACTAATACATAGAGGGTGGGGACCAGCAAGAGAACGAGCAGCAAGCCGTCGAACAGGATTACCGCCACGTTTGGCAGGCCCGGGAGGCGATAAAGGAAAAGGAGCAGCATCCCGGACTCAACGAAGAACAACAAGAGCGCGAGACCTGCGAACATCCTGATGGTGGCAACGTCCCACCGTTGTTTCCCCCCCACGCCTGCCCTGGGGGGGGTGCCTTGTATGTCCATGCCACTCCCCTTCGTGGGTTGCTCCGCCTGAATAATCCGGTGCTACAGAACATCAGACAACGTTAGCCCGGGATGTCCATCGGTCCAGCAGGGGACTCAGATCTTCTCTAGGTCGATCATCAATGTATCATGACTGTAGCTGGTCCTCGCCACCCTGGATGGATGGCTAAGTTTGCCGACGATTTCCCGAATCCGCTCCAGTTCCGTATGGATCGCCCCCAGGCGCTCCCTGGTCCGCGCGCCAGCCTCGGCATTATCATGTTCTAGCAGGTGCAGATAGCCATAGGCGGCGGTCAGGGGATTATTGATCTCATGGCTTAGTGCCACTGCCATCTCTTTGAAGAGGGTCAGCCGTTCCAGCTCGATGGCCTGCTCTCTGGCCCGGCGGGAGGCGAGATGGACCTCGACCCTGGCGAGCAGTTCGGCGGGATAAAACGGCTTGACGATGTAGTCCGCGGCACCGGCCTCGAACCCCCGCACCTTTTCCTCGGCCGCATCCATGGCGGTAATGAAAATGATCGGGACCTGCATGGTTGTTTCGTAGGATTTGAGGAGTTGACAGACCTGATAACCATCCATTTTCGGCAGTCGTATATCCAGCAGAATCAGTCCAGGCGGATTGCCGGTGGCGGCCTCAATCCCCAGCACCCCGTTATCAGCGCAGGCGACCTCGTATTTGCCGGCCAACATGTCGGTCAGCTGGGCCTGCACCACTTTGCTGTCTTCAATGACCAGAATTTTTTCCATAGTTGCTCCCCGGCTGAAGTCCCCGAAAATGTCTTATGATAGGATATTTACACCTGTTGTCAACAGCTATCTGCTCTGGCTGCCGCTTGGGATAACAGGACCGCCATGGCCATCTCCCTTGCATTGTGCCGTGCGCCGACTATACTTGTGGCACCACCATCTTTCGCGACCAGCCATTACTGCCGCAGGGTCTGCCATGACGCCTCAATTCCATCCCAGCCTCATCAATAGCCCCTTTGGCGACCCCGGCCTGTTCGTCGATATTCTCTTCGAGCGGCGGGCACTGCTGTTCGACCTGGGGGATGTCTCGCGGTTTCCGACTCGCAAGCTGTTGCGGGTGAGCCAGGTATTTGTCTCCCACACCCACGTGGACCACTTCATCGGCTTTGATCACCTGGTGCGACTCTGCCTCGGCCGGGATAAACGGCTGCAGATGTTCGGTCCCCCCGGCTTCGTTGCCCAGGTCGGCCACCGGCTCGCCTCCTACACCTGGAACCTGGTGGAGAACTACCCGACCGACTTCACCGTCATCGCCTGGGAGGTTCACCCGGACGGACGGGCTTTGGCGGCGGAGTTCCATTGCCTACGGGGCTTCCTGGCCGAAGCGGAACGGGAATTCACCATCCACGAAGGAATCCTGCTCGACGAGGAAACGTTCCGGGTGCGGACCGCGTTTCTCGACCACCGGATCACCAGCCTCGCCTTTACTCTCGAGGAGAAGCAGCACGTGAATATCATGAAAGACCGCCTCGACCAGCTCGGCCTGCCGGTGGGGCCATGGCTGGCTGAGTTGAAGCGGGCGGTCCTGGGCGGGAAAGAGGACGAGCTGCCGTTTCGGGTCTGGTGGCGGAAGGGAGGTACTGACCGAACGTTGGATATCCCGCTGTCTGTGCTGAAGGAGCAAGTGCTGCGCATTGTTCCGGGGCAGAAGATCACCTACGTCACCGACGCCGTCTACACCCCGGCCAATGCCGAACGAATTATCGAGCTGGCCCGGGATTCCGACTACCTGTTTATCGAATGCACCTTTCTTCAGCAAGAAGCGGAGCGGGCCTTTGCCAGATGCCACCTAACTGCGCATCAAGCGGGAAGCCTCGCCCGGGCCGCGGGGGCGATCCGGGTCACCCCGTTTCACATGTCACCAAGGTACCAGGGGATGGAACAGCTGCTGGTGGCGGAGCTGGAACAGGCCCGCATCGACTGAGTTTGGGAGGAGCGGCCGGCACCACTCAGCTATAATAGACGCGGGGGATCAGTCCCGGGTCCAGCCCGGTCATCCGCTCCGGGCCCAGGGCTTCCAAGGCCTCCCGGATCTGGTCGGTGTCCTGGATCAGCCGCGTAACTTCAACGCCCTGGCAGACCGGCGCCACGTGCCCAAGCAGCTGGACGCCATTGCGGAAGAGGAGGACCGCCCCCTGGTAATTACCCTCTCGCCAATGGTGGAGCGCCACCGCCACCTGGAGGATCCCCTGATAGAGGTCCCGCACCACCCCCGACTCGCCGATCCAGACCTCTTCCAGGGTCTCGTGGCAGTCAAACCAGGCACCGGCGTTGAATTGTTCGATGCCGCGGATCAGCTCTGCCGGCGGCAGCTCTGCACAGTCGCTTTCAACGCCCATGGTTTCCCCGCCTTTCCCGCCGCAGATGCCGCTTCTTCGCCTCGAACCGCTACGGCTGTCCAGCCGCATCAAACGCTGCAGCTATTTCTTATGGCACTGTTTGCACTCAATCGGACCTTTTTCCTCGAGATCATGGCATGGGATGCAGATGGTGTGCGCGGACTCTTTTCCCCAACCGTCAATCTTACCGGGCCCCTTCTTCCCATGGCAGTGAAAGCACTCGTTGTTCAGATTCGTCTGGTGTTTCCGGTGCTGGAACGGGAGGATCATGACCCCCATTTTGAAGTCGATTACCTCAGGGCCGCTGTTTTTTGGCGGATCGGCCAATACCGTTGCAGACCCTCCAGAGATGGCCAATAGCGCTAACATCAATATGACTCGTTTCATAATGCGACTCCTCCTTTTACGTACTGTGAAATTTAATCCTCCGGACTGGCAGGTTGGTCCATACAATAATCGGGCCAAGGCAACCCTAATGTCCATGTTAGTACTGGCCCTGCTGGCCCCGGCAATCTTCCCGATGCTGGGCAACCATCCCTTCCTGGAGCATACCATACATTTTGTTCCTCTTGTTTGGGAGAGCTGATGCGTATGGCGACAAATGAGGTAGAATTAACAGGACATGGACGAAAAAGGCGAAACCAATTGGGCAGGGGCTGACAGGTACGGCGTGGTTCCCCACAAACTCCCCATCCAGGAGGTGTTCCGGGCAATGGGGACGAACCCCCATGGGCTCTCCTTTCCGGAGGCGGAACAGCGTCTGCGCTCCCATGGCCGTAACGCGATCCGCAAGATACGGAGAAAACCGCTCTATCTGAAGTTCCTGGCCAATTTCACCCACTTGATGGCCATCCTCCTCTGGGTCGGTGGCGCCATGGCCTTCATCGGCCAGATGCCACAGCTCGGTTGGGCCATCTGGGGAGTGATCGTCATCAACGCGGTGTTCTCGTTCTGGCAGGAGTATCGGGCCGAGAGAGCTATGGAAGCGCTCAGCCGGCTCCTCCCGGTCCAGGCACGTGTGCTGCGGGACGGAGTAGAACGCCGTATTCAGGCCGAAGAGCTCGTACCGGGGGACGTGATGCTCCTGGGGGAGGGAGATCATATCTCGGCCGACGGCCGCCTCGTCGAAGAGGCCGAACTGCGGGTGGATCAGTCGACCCTCTCCGGCGAATCCCACTCACTGCGCAGGACGGCCGAAGCGGTTCTGCAGGAAGGGTTATCACACACCGAGTTTCCCAACCTGGTCTTTGCCGGTACCAGTGTGGCAGCCGGAACCGGTAAGGCGGTGGTTTTCGCCACCGGCATGGCGACCGAGTTCGGCAAGATCGCCCACCTCACCATGGAAATGGAGGAGGAACTCTCCCCCCTGCAGCAAGAGATCAACCGGATGACCCGGGTAGTGACCGCTCTGTCCGTCGGGATCGGCGTCATCTTTTTTTGTCTGTCGGTCACCATTCTGCACCGGCCGGTGCATGCCGGCTTCATCTTTGCCGTGGGTATGGTGGTTGCCTTTGTGCCGGAAGGACTCCTTCCCACCTTGACCCTCTCCCTTGCTCTTGGGGTACAACGCATGGCGCGGCGCAACGCGCTGATCAAGAAGCTATCTGCTGTGGACACCCTCGGCTGCTGCACCGTTATCTGCACGGACAAGACCGGCACCCTTACCCAGAACGAGATGACCGTCCGTGAAGTTTGGGTTGCCGGTCGGCAGCTTACCGTAACGGGGATTGGCTATGGGCCGGAGGGGGCAATTCTTGAAGCGGGGCGCCCGGTCGAGCCCTCGTTAACAGAAGATCTCGGCCACCTGCTGGTTGCCGGCGGCTTATGCAACGATTCCCGGCTGGTCCCACCGGACGGAAACAACGACAAAACCAAGGTGCTCGGCGATCCGACCGAAGCAGCCCTCCGGGTGGTGGCCCAGAAAGGGGGCGTTGACCTTGCGGCGGAGGATGCACGGCTGCCTCGTCTGCGGGAGATCCCCTTCGAATCGCTCAGAAAGAGGATGACTACCATCCACCGACAGGGTGCCGGCCAGGTTGCCTTCGTGAAAGGTGCACCCCGAGAGGTAATTACTCTCGCAAGCCGCGTTCGGCAGGATGGTACTGAGCTCCCCCTGACCGACGCATTGAGAGAAACAATCCTCGCCGTGAACGATGCCTACGCCCGGAAGGGGCTCCGGGTGCTTGCCGTTGCCGAGCACTCCCTTGCCGAGGAAGAGAGCGACTATGGATCGGCAGCAATCGAGCAGGACCTCACCCTGCTCGGACTTGTGGCGATGCTGGACCCCCCTAGGCACGAGGTGGCCGAGGCGGTGAAGAAGTGCCACCGGGCCGGGATCCGTGTCATCATGATCACCGGCGATTACGGCCTGACGGCAGAGAGCATCGCCCACCGCATCAGCATCATCAGGGAAGGACGGCCACGCCTTGTCACCGGTGCCGAGCTCGACGCCATGGCTGACGGTGCCTTGCGGGAGGCACTAATCGGGGAGGTCATCTTCGCTCGGGTTTCCCCCGAGCATAAGTTGCGCGTGGTTACTGCACTTCGCGAGGCGGGCCATGTGGTGGCAGTCACTGGCGATGGCGTGAACGATGCGCCGGCCCTGAAGAGGGCGGATATTGGGGTGGCCATGGGAATCGCCGGTACGGATGTGGCCAAGGAGGCCGCCGACATGATCCTGACTGACGACAATTTTGCCTCGATAGTCAACGCCATCGAGGAAGGGCGGGGCGTTTACGCCAATATCAAAAAGTTCGCCACCTATATCTTTAGTCATAACGTGACCGAGGCGTGGCCCTTCATCCTCCAGATCATGTTCAACGTTCCCCTTGCCCTGACGGTCATGCAGGTATTAGCCATCGACCTGGGTACCGATATTGTCCCGGCGCTGGCGCTCGGGACGGAGGCGCCGGAGCCCGGCGTGATGGATAAACCGCCGCGCTCCCGGAAGGCCCGTCTCATTGACAAGGCACTCCTGCTCCGGGCACTGGTCTGGCTCGGGAGCCTCCAGACCGCCCTCTGTTTTGCCGGTTTCTTCTTCCTCTACTGGAGCTTCGGCTACGGCGACCTCCTGCATCTGCCGCGTCCCGACCTCCTTCCCTACGCCGAGCGCCTCCTCTCCCGGAACGGCTCCATCTATGTCCTGGCAACCTCAGTTTTTCTCGCCGGGGTGGTGATGACACAGATCGGCAATGCATACGCCTGCCGGACCGAACGGCTCTCGGTGTTCGCAGTCGGCTTCTGGAACAACAGGCTTTTGCTGCTCGGTTTCCTGGTGGAATTGGCCCTGGTCGGCATCCTGATCTACCTGCCGCCGTTCCAGTCGATCTTTGAACTCGGCCCGCTGCCGCTCAAGTACTGGGGATTCCTGTTGATTTTTTCGCCGGTCATGTTCCTGGCCGAGGAAGGGCGCAAAGCATTCCTGCGCCGGCGGGACAAAAAAGGTGGGGAGCAGAGCGCCCCTCTGTCGGGAGGCATTTCATGAAAATCATTATTATCGGCTGCGGCAGGCTCGGCGCCGGCCTCGCGGAAACCCTCTGCCAACGCGGCATAGGCGTAACGGTGGTGGATCGGGAGCCTGCCGCATTCGAGCGCCTGGGGGGTTCTTTTCGCGGGGAGACGGTGACGGGGGGTGGGTTTGACCGGGAGGTCCTTATCAAGGCGGGCATCGAGCGGGCTGACGGCCTGGCCGCGGTAACCTCCAGCGACGAGGTCAACGTGGTTGCCGCGCGCCTCGCCCGACAGCTATTCCGGATTCCACGGGTGGTTGCCCGCCTCTATGAGCCGAGGAAAGCGGAGGTTTACCGGCGGTTGGGGCTTCAGACCATTTCCCATGTCACCTGGGGGATCAGCCGGATTGTGGAACTCCTTTGCTATTCTAAGCTGGAGACCATTAAAAGCCTCGGGAGCGGTGAGGTGGACATCGTGGAGGCCGAGATCCCACATCTCCTCGTCGGCCGGACAGTCAACGACATGACCGTGCCGGGAGAAATCCATGCGGTGGCCGTCACCCGGCGAGGGAGAACCTTCCTGCCGACACTCGGGACGGAGTTCCATGAAGGGGACCTGGTGCATGTGGCGCTCCTCGCCTCATCTGCCGAGCGACTGAAGGCGATCCTTGGCTGGCATTAGTAGGCTTATAGGAGGGAGTCATGTATGTGATCATTGTGGGCGGCGGCAAAGTGGGGGCCTATCTGGCGACCCTGCTGTTGAGCGGCGGAGAAACAGTCAAGGTAATCGAAGAACGGCGTGAGGATATCCCCGCCCTGCAGCGGGAACTCCCCGTTGGGTCTATTCAGCACGGGAGTGGCGCTGACCCGCTGGTGCTGGAGGCAGCCGGAATCAGGCAGGCCAACGTGGTCGCCGCTGTGACCGGGGTGGACGAGACCAATCTGGTGGTAGCCGGGCTGGCGCGCTCAGAGTTCGGGGTGCCGCGGGTCATCGCCCGGGTTAACGACCCGAAGAATGCCTGGATGTTTACGCCAAAGATGGGGGTGGATGTGGCCCTCAACCAGGCAGACCTCCTGGCGCACCTGATTGCGGAAGAGATGTCAGTCGGGGAGATGATGACCCTGCTCAAGCTCCGGAAAGGCGAGTACTCACTGGTGGAGGAAAAGGTGCACCCCCAGTCGAAAGCCGCCGGCAAGGCCATCCGGGATATCGATCTGCCGGAGGAGAGTGTTGTCGCCGCCATCATCCGCAGGGGAAAGCTCCTTATCCCGCGTGGCACTATCGTGTTGCTGCCGGAGGACGAGGTGCTGGCGGTAGTCCATTCTGCGGAGATAGCCAAGCTGGCGGCCATTCTCGGGCCAGCTGAATCGCCTTAGGAACAGCCGCCCCGCTGCCGGAGGATTCAAGGAAATGCGTTATACTTGATAACGGTTTTCCCCGCCGTGAAAGGAGGGCCATAGACATGAAATCCATCTCCGTCGCTTTTGTCGTGGCAATTATCTTGCTGTCTCTCCTCCTTGCTTTTGCCGCTTGCTGTCCGGCCGAAGCAACCACGCACCTGGCACTCCCCCTCATTGGCACCGTCGATACCACCCGTCTCTCCCTGCCGGTCCTTACGCTGGTCATCGCGTTGCTCGACAGCTTCAACCCCTGCGCCTTCTTCGTCCTCTTCTTCCTCCTCTCACTCCTCGTCCACGCCCATTCGCGCCAGCGGATGGTCATCATCGGCGGCATTTTCGTTCTCTTCTCGGGGCTTCTCTACTTCCTCTTCATGGCGGCCTGGCTCAACTTCTTCCTCCTGTTCGGCCAGCTCAAGGCGATCACCATCACCGCCGGGATCGTAGCGACCGCCATCGCAACGCTCAACATCAAGGATTTCTTCTTTTTCAAGCGGGGGATATCCCTGGTCATCCCGGAGCAAGCAAAACCGAAGCTTTTCGAGCGGATGCGGCAGATCATGCACGCCGGCTCGCTCCCCGCCATGCTCGCAGCCACCGTCTTCCTCGCCTTTGCCGCAAACAGCTATGAACTCATCTGTACTTCCGGATTCCCCCTGGTCTTCACCCGGGCGCTCACCCTGGAAAGCCTCCCGCTCCCCGGCTATTATCTTTATCTCGCCATCTACAACGTGATCTATGTCATCCCCCTCGCCTGCATCGTCGTCTTTTTCGTGGTTACCCTTGGCAGCCGCAAGCTGAGCGAATGGCAGGGGAGGGTCCTCAAGCTCCTGTCGGGGTCCATGATGCTCACCCTCGGCATTGTTCTCCTGGTTCGGCCTTCCCTCCTGACTAACTCCATGGTCTCAGCAGGGCTGCTGCTCTTGGCTGTCGCGGTGACGGCTGCTGTCGTTATCGCGGCTAAGCGCTTCGGAATGGATAATGTCACTCACCAACAGGACTGAAAACATGGTAATGAACATGATCTGCATAGCCAAAGTGCTCAGTAACCTAGGTGTAGCGCAGGGAGCCCCGGTTATGCACGACGAAAGGAGAAACAGATATGATGATCCGGGTAATTTACTCCGACAAATCCAGCGGCACGGTTGAGCATTACCGTCTCGACGATCTGATCGCCAAAGGGGAATTAGCCGCCTTCTGCCGTTCCACCGGCTGGGTCGATGTAAAGAGTGGTCAGCTACGGAGGGTGAGAGGCACCCATAACGGCCCTGAACGGCGGGGGATATCCCAAAGACAGGAGGGCTAGCGGCTAAAAAAATGGCGCAGCCAGCAGGCCACGCCATGTTCTTGTTCTCTTGCCGGCAGCCGCTAGGATTGCAGATACTCACCGATCTTTGCTGCCAGGGTCGAGAAGATCCGGGTGAATTCCTGTTCGTCCCGCTCCAGCAGAGTCACACGGAAGCCCTGCAGGTTGGTATTGAATGAGGAGAGCGGCACCGTGCAGATGCCGGTGTGCGCCAGCATGTAGTAGACGAAGCGCTTGTCCGGGGAGACGCCGGGGGCGTTCACCAACCCTTCCACCAGCGACTTCACTTCGGGATTGGGAATGGGGAGGCTTTGGCGGTTATGGAGGAGCCCGTCCTTGAACGCCACCGCCATATAGAAGGCACCGTTGGTCCGGTTGACCTGCAGTCCCGGCACCTTGCTCAAGCAGTCATAGGCAATGTTGCTGACCCGCTCGTAGCGGGCGATCCGCTCGATCAGATACTCCTGATAGCCTGGATGGGTCATGATGAGCGGGATGGTCTTTTGTGGCAGGGTGGTGGAGCAGACCTCGTTCATCTTGGAATGGAGGATGGCGTTCACGTACTTCTGGAACCGCTCGTCGCGGCCGAAATTATAGACTTCGATCCAGCCGCAGCGGGAACCGGGCCAGGGGAATTCCTTGGAGATCCCCTTCATGGCGATGGCCGGCACTTCGCCGATCACGTCGGAGATGGGGACCGTCTGCTGGCGGTTATAGACGATGTTGTTGTAAACCTCGTCGGCGATGATGAACAGGTCGAACTCCCGGGCGATGGCGACAATCTCGACCAGCGTCTCTTTGGGGAACACCATGCCGGTCGGGTTATCCGGGTTGATCAGGAGGATCCCGGAGATGGCCGGGTTGTATTTCACGTGGTTGCGCAGATCCACAAGATCGGGATACCAGTTGTCCTCCGGCTTGAGCCGGTAGCAGATCGGTGCGGCATTGGCATGGGCCGCCTCCCCCAGGGTGTGGGTGGTATAGGTGGGTGACGGCATCAGCACCCGTGTTTCATGACGCAGACTGCCGTAAACCTTGGCAATGGCGTCCCCCAGCCCGTTGAAAAAGATAATGTCATCAGTGGTGATCTGCGCCCCGCCGCGCTTGTTGGTCAGCTCACAGATGAACTGGCGGGTCTCCAGCACCCCGCGGGTGTGGCAGTAGCCATAGCTGTCATCCTGCATCGCCTCGTGGGCGACGATTTCCTTCATCCAGACGGGAATCACTTCCCCCTTGGAGATCGGATCGCCGATATTCTCCCAGTTGATCTTGACCCCGTGCTTCTGCAGTTTCTCCGCGACATTAACGATGTTGCGGATCTCGTAGGTGAGCTCGCCGGCCCCTGGCGTGACTATTTCGTTGCGCATCGTTCCCCCTGCCACTGTGATTGGCTGTTAATGGTGTTATCGAAATGCAAAAAGGCCGCGGGGTTCACCCACGGCCTTTAGTTTGTTACACGAATAGTGACAGACTTTACAAGGGCGCGGGAAGACCTGCGGCATCAAATGCCGCGGCGCTCGTAGCTCGTGCCGACTGCGTAATTATCGTAACGCTGTTTGTTTTCATATCTTTTCGAATACCATAGTGAGGCGCGCAAGTCAACCCTTTTGTCCCGCCATCCTCTGTTCCAGGGAGGAGAGATAGGTAGCGGCCGCAGGTGTCCCCTCTTCAGGCGCCCACGGGGCCTTTTCCGCCTCGGCGAATGGCAGGTAGGGACCGGCCTTGGCCTCAAAGAAGACCGTGCCGCTCACTAGACTGACCGCGGTATGAAACACGCCATGGGGAATATCCGCCGCAACTGCCCCACCACCGACTGCAATTACCGCCGTCGCCAGGATGTTCCCCTCCCCGTCGAAGGTGATGACGGCAAGCATTCCCTGGAGGATGACGAACGCCTCGTCCTTCTCCGGATCCAGGTGGCGATGGGGGCGGATATAGGAACCAGGCTCGATGGCGTTCAGCAGCCGGTGACATTTGGCCCCGTCGGCAGGATGCAGGTTGTAATTCTTCCGTAGCCGGGGCGCTTCTTTAGCCTGTTGCACCACCCGCGCCAGCAGTTGTCGGTCAATGACCTGCATATTGCTCCTGAATGGCAAAAGCAAAAGTCCTAAAGCCATTGTACGCGGATCAAATCCGATAAAAACGGATATAAAAGCTTTCCCTTTTGATTAATGTTTAATCCGCTTGTATCCGACTTGATCAGACGTTATCCGCGTGCTGGTTTTGACCTTTGTTTTGGCTGTAGTTCCACTAAGTTGCTCAAGAGCTCTGCGTTTAAATTTATGCCTCGACTAGGGCGAACTGGTTGCCATCCGGGTCCTTCACCACCGCCATCTTCCCCCAGGGGGTGGTCTCCAGTGGCTCGGCAAACTGGACACCATCGGCAGTCAGCTGCCGGCAGAGCTTGTCGATATCCTTGACGGTAAGGGTAATGCCGGTATGCCTCCCGACCAGTTTAAGCGCATCATCGTGCATGGCCAGCGCCACGCCGAGCGCTACCCCGCCGGGGAAAAATTCCATAATCGCCTGCGATTCCTGCACCAGCGGCAGCTGCAGCTGTTCCTTGTAAAAGCGTTTGGCCCCGTCAAAATCACGGACAAAGACCACAACATTTTTCATTCCGGTAACCATTTATTCTACTCCCTTTCCATACAATTTGCGTTATCTTCAGCCGTTGGCCTTGCGCCCGGCCCATTCGTTAGCCGCCTGCAACTGTTCCGGCTCACATTTGGCGGCCGCATTTGCATAGGTAAAGGTCCGCCCCTGGTAATTTTTCAGCACGACCTCGTCGCCCATGGACTGTAGGTAATCGGGGAGGATCGGGATCTTGCCACCGCCACCCGGCGCGTCGATCACATAGGCCGGAACCGCCATTCCCGAGGTATGACCGCGCAGGGAACGGATTACCTCGATCCCCTCCTCGACGGTGGTGCGGAAATGGTTGGTTCCCTGCACCATGTCAGCCTGGTATATGTAATAGGGACGGACCCGGATCAGCAGCAGCTTCTGCATCAGCCGCTTCATCACCTCCGGCTCGTCATTCACCCCACGCAGAAGTACCGTCTGGTTCCCCAGCGGGATCCCGGCATCAATCAGCCGGGCACATGCCTTGGTCGACTGTTCGGTGATCTCGTCCGGGTGGTTGAAGTGAGTGTTGATGTAGAGTGGATGATAGCGGCGCAAGATCCGCACCAGTGCCGGCGTAATCCGCTGTGGGAGCACCACCGGCACCCGCGTGCCGATCCGGATGATCTCCACGGTCGGGATGGCACGCAACTCCTTGAGGATCCAATCCAGCCGTTCGTCTGCTAGCAGCAAGGGATCGCCACCGGAGACGATCACATCGCGGATCTCCGGATGGCTCCGGATGTAGCTGATCCCCTGGGCGATGGTCTCTTGGTCGATATGCATCTTATCGCCACCCACTTTGCGTTTGCGGGTACAGAACCGGCAGTACATGGCGCATTCCGCGCAGACCAGAAACAGCACCCGGTCGGGATAGCGATGGACCAGATTGGGAACCGGGCTCTGGTTCTCCTCATCCAACGGATCGGCTGGGCAGACCGTATCGTGCAGCTCATCCTCGGCTGGCACCGCCTGGCGCCAGATCGGGTCGCCAGCAGATTTGATCAGACCCAGATAGTAGGGGTTGACCCGCATGGGGTAAAGCTCTGCAACTTTTTCCAGCGGCTGCGGATCGATGCCGAAGCGCCGGGTCAGGTCACCGGGACGGACAATGCTTTCCTGCAATAGCCTTTGCCAGGTCTCCATTGTGTCAGTCTTCCTCCTTGAGGTCAGAATCGTTTGACGTAGGTGATGCGGTCATCGCCAAGTCGGTAAAAGTCTTTGATCCGGCATTCTTCCAGGTAGCCGGTTTCGTGATAGAAGCGGCGGGTCCGGGCATACCCCCCTTGGGATGAGGTTTCCAGGGAGATCAGTCGCGCCCCCTGCTGCTTTGCTTCCTCTTCCGCCTGGGTAATGAGGCGGCGGCCAAAGCCCCGCCCATGCAGGCATGGATCAGTGGCGATCCAATAGATATCGAAATTCCCCTCGGTGAGCGGCACCGGCCCATACAGCACATAACCGGCCACCTGTCCCGCATCATCGGCGACAATGACGCAATAGTCGCGCTGGTTCGGTTCATCCAGCACAATGGTCAGCAGTTCCAGGGCACACTCGATCTCCACCGGGGTAAAGGCGCCGGTTTCATGGAGAATCCGGGTCAGGTCGGGGAGGTCTCCTCTTCTCAGTTCACGCATCATGCGGCTCCTTACGCTCTACGGCCATGGTCAAAATCCGCTCGATCAGCTGCGGGTAGGAAAGTCCTGCGGCCCTGGCGCTTCTGGCCAGCCCCGCCTCCGGCGAAATGTCGGGATTGGCATTGATCTCCAGGATGTAGGGAATCCCCCCCCGCAAGCGGATATCGATCCGGGCGTAGTCACGGCATTCAAGTACCTTATAGGCACGCAGCGCAACCTCTTTAGCCAAAATTCTCTCAGAGAGGCGAAGCGGCGCCGGGCAGACCGGCACGGTCCCTTTGTACTCAGGGGAATCCTCCAGCCATTTTCCTGCATAACTGACGATGGGGTGGGGAAGTCCCGGCCGGAAGCGGATTTCGGAACAGGGGAGCACCTCGGCAACCCCGTCGCCAAGCACCGCAACATTAAGCTCACGGCCAGCGATAAATTCCTCCACCAGCGCCGCCTGCCGGTAAGTGGCATGGATATAGGCAATCCGCTCCAGCAGCTTCTGCCTGCCGGCGACCACACTCTCGGCGGTGACCCCGAGTGACGCATCTTCGCTACGGGGCTTGACGATCAGCGGGAAAGTAAGTTTGACCGAGGCAGGAAGCGCCTCGCCCGGTGCCACCACCAGGTAGGGGGGGGTGGGGAGCTGGTGGTGGACGAGGAGCTCCTTGGTGCGGACCTTGTCCTGGGTAAGGCCGAGGCAGAAGGGAGAAGCACCGGTATAGGCGTAGCCCAAAAGCTCCAGCAAGGCCGCCACATGCATTTCCTTGCGGCTGTCGCCCCAGAAACCTTCACAGAGGTTGAAGACCACAGTCGGCCGGACCGTTTGCAGGTCGCGAATGAAACTGGCCAGCTCACCGCCAAGGGGGACCAGGTGCGGGACATGGCCCAGCTCGCTAAGCGCTGCGCTGACCGCCGCTGCCTGCAACTCCGCACCCGCCTCGGAGATTCGGTCACCGGCTTCGCCCTTGCGAACCAGATCCGGCACGCGGTTATAGCAGACGGCGATCTTCATCGCACCCCCCCGCCAGCCAGGTTGAGGCGCTCGCAGGCGGCATCCGCCACGTTGAGGATCAGCTCCTGATAACCCAAGCCGGCGGCACGGGCCGCCTTCGGGAAACAACTGTTCTGCTCCGGGCGCGGCAGGATGCCGGGAAGCGGGTTAAGTTCGATGATGTTCGGCACCCCCTGCTGGTCCAGCCGCACATCGATGCGGCACCAGTCGCGGCAGCCCATCACCTCGAAGGCGCACCGGCAGGTCTTTTCGATCGCCAGCTTGAGGGATGGCTCCAGGGGGGCTGGACAGGAGAAGATCTGCAGTGGCTTTTCTTCCGTATCCCAGACCCATTTGGCCTCGTAGGAATAGATGTGATTGACCCCAGCAGGGAGGGAGTCGAAATTGATCTCGACGATGGGGAGCACCCGCAACGACAGGCCGTTGCCGATGAGGGCAACGGTGAACTCACGGCCGGCTAGATATTCCTCCACCAGTGCCGGCTGGCGGTAGGTATCCAGGACCCAGGCGACCTGCTCAAGCAGGGCGGACCGGTCCCTGACCAGCGCCTTGTCGGTGACCCCCTTGCTTGACCCCTCCAGGGTAGGTTTTACGATCAGGGGGAAGCTTAGGTTGGCCGGCAATTTGGACAGCGAGGAAACTATGAAAAATTTGGGCGTGGGAACCTGATGATAGGCGAGAATTTCCTTGGTCCGTCGCTTGTCGAGACAGTTGCCAAGGGTGATTGGATCACTTCCGGTGTAGGGGATCCCGAGCATGTCGAGCATTGCTGGGATCTGTGCCTCACGGCTACTGCCAAGCAGGCCTTCGGCAATATTGAAGACCAACTCGGGACGGAGCCGTCGCAAACGTTCGTATGCATCTAGATTGGCTTCAACGAGGGTTACCTGGTGACGGGACGAGAGAGCCGACTCCACAGCCCTGATGGTGTGGATATCGTCCCATTCGGCATAGAGATCATTTGCCGGGGTAGACGGAGGTTCGGATGGGGGTTCGGAAGGAGGTTCCGCTGCAGGCTGTTCCTGCTCAGCGGTGGTTTCCTGCCGTAGATTGTAGGTGAGTGCTATCTGCATTTTTTGGCAAACCCTCTGCTCGTTAGGATGCTCGCCAGACAAGAACGCGCATCGTTTGAAACCATATACTACCCTTTGCGCCGCATGTCAATGAAGAAAAACAGGACACCTCATTTTTTCCCACCGCCTGCAATCCACCCTTACCAGGGTGCATCTGCGGTTTTTGCTTGAAGCTTTGAATATATTCGGCTGGAAGGCAAAAAACTTTAGCTAATACGGGCCGAACCAACCTCCCCTATTTACCGCCGCAGACGCCGGCTTGATGCGTCTTGAAATAGGCGTCGAGCTTGGCGCGAACCTGGTCCAGCTCCTCCGCCGTGAGCGGCGCATAGCCTCTGCCATAACGCCAGCCATAACCCCAACGATACCAGGTCGGGAAAACCGGCCGACCCCCCGCACGGACCCCTTGAAACATCAGATCGGCCAGCGGTTTATTGACAGTACGGGCCAGAACGCAGGCCCTTAGAGCTTCGTCTGCACCCAGGCGTTCCGCCTCACTGCGCCCCGCCAGTAGGCCAGATCGTGAGCAAGGCAGCAATCGCACCAGAGCTGCGGACTCTCCAGATTCCCATCAGGGAACAGGCTGCAGCCGTCGCTGGTGAACGGATGCAGCTCGGCAGCAGTTGCAGCGCCGCTGGCCAGCAACAGAGTTGCCAGCAACCCACCCCCTATAATCAAGCATTTTCCCCGGCACCAGTTTCTCGCCATCAGCGCAGTCCGATCCGCAGGCTGGTGGTAGCGAGGAAAATCTCGCGCAGAAACCAGAGGAGCCCCAGCATCAGTAACAGCATGGCGCTGATGAACAGTGCCGCCACCGGAATCGAGATATCAAAGTTCAGGAAATCTCCGAGAAACAGGATCGCAATCACGGTACAGACCAGCAGCGCCGTGGCGGTACAGAGGGTAATGGCGCGACCGATGAGCTTTGCCCGCCGAGCCAGGATGTCGAGGTTGGCGTGGATGGCCAGGCCCAGCTCGGCCGATGCGCCCTCCAGTCGCAACTCCAGGACCCGGGCCCGATCGATCACCCGGCCCAACCGGTTGGTCATTACAGTCAGCAGCGCGCCGATCGCCGTCAGCAGAAACACTGGCGCTACCGCCAGCTGGATAACATGAGCGACGGCGCCTATGTCATGGATTTCACGCATCGTCTACCCCAATCTTGAGCCAGCACCCAGTATACCTTGCCGACTGCCGGTTGTCCGAGTTTTTTTTGCGCCGGCGCCATTATTTATGTTTGTCCGCACTGACATGGAGCTGGCAATGCAGGCACTTGCGCAGGTAGAGAAGCGTCAGGCCGTGGACATGAAAGTAATTGCCGCAGCGGGGGCACTTGGCAAGGGCGCCCAGCACTATGGCAATACAGACAAATATGAGCCAGACGGCAAAAACCCCGCCGGTGACCATATCCGAGCCGGTCAGCTCAAGGGAGAGCCAGATCGCTGGCACGTAGGCGATGATCAACGCCCACAAAAACCAGCGGCGACGGCGAATCATCCTGAGACCGGGCCCCAGTTCCGGTTGCTCATTAATCAGCTGTTCAGCCAAGCCTGCCTCCCGTTTGTCTCCGCTTGATACCGACGGTTAAATCCACGACAGTCAGTTCTGTCGGATACTTATCACCGCTTTTTCAGTTCTTTGGAAGACATAAGCCTAGAAGTCCTGTGATGATTGCGATAATGCCACCGCATATATACAAAGCGGCAACGTAGTTATTAGTTTCTTCGGTAGAAAACATGAATAATCGTTTCAGCAAGCGTGGCAACCGTCCGCTTTCGAGAAGGAAATTCCATCTACGCAGGCCGCCGGTAATAAGAATGGCACCATAACCTATCAAGATTAGGTAGAATCTAGTTCAAAGTGCACCACCCTGAGAGGTGGGTAAAAAACAAGTAGACACGGTGGGTTTCTGGTAATGTTGGAAGCGCGACCAACCATCACACCAGAAGGAGTCCACCGTGCCTTACCATCATCTTACATC
>JANXYN010000096.1 GCA_025356035.1 Geobacteraceae bacterium | reverse complement strand
ATGTAAGATGATGGTAAGGCACGGTGGACTCCTTCTGGTGTGATGGTTGGTCGCGCTTCCAACATTACCAGAAACCCACCGTGTCTACTTGTTTTTTACCCACCTCTCAGGGTGGTGCACTTTGAACTAGATTCTACCCCTCCCTCAAATAACAGTAAAGTTGCCAACGATCACGGTGACGATACCTTCGACGTTGCATCAAGGCTCGTGGAGCTTGAGCAACTCGATCCGACCAAGGAGCTATGGAAGGATATCTATGGAAGGACCGGCATCAAGAAGGGGTATATTGGGCTTTTCCTGGAAAAGGAACTTTCCCATGCCTACCAGCAGCTGGTAACATCAACAACCGATGCTGAATTCAACCAACATGCGGTGGAATTCCAGTCTGTATTGAGTAACGCTCAAGCCGCCTCCAAGCATTCCTTTGAGGCGACCTACTACGCCTCCCCCGATGTTGCCGTCTTGTCCAACGGCTTTGTAGACGAGAGCGCCGATCTTCTTTTGAAAAAGCTCCAGGAACCGGTCAGGGAGATCAAAGAAGATTTCAACGCAAACGCCTTGGCCAACCAGCCGGTTCTTTTCATCCCATCGGGCGGGCTGATGGGGATGGAGAAATCCACGTTTTTCAAGTCCGCGCTCGACGAGTACGTCAAAACTGGCGGTACCCTCATTGTCCTGGCCCAACAGAACGGCTCCGACTTCTCAGTCGTTCCCACGCCGGACGGCAGGCCCCTTGCTGCCTACGGCTGGACCGAGGACCAGAGCTGCTTCTGGAACGGTACCTATGTCGATACCTATCACCAGATGATGTCAGCCATAAGTACTGCCTCTGTATCGGCGGGAGTCGATGGCTACTTCACTTCCTATCCGGAAAACTCCACCATCCTCCTCCGCCGCACGGTCAGCGGCCAGCCGGCGATGCTCATGTACGAACATGGTCGAGGGAGGGTCATTGTCAGTTCTTTTTATTCCGACTGGGGGGCGGCCCACGCTCAGGTGACGAAGGAAGAGATTGCCATCGTCAGAGACATGATCTCCTGGGTGAAAAAGCCGGTGCAGCTTCCCGAAATCAGGGTAGGGGAAGCGGTGACCGTTTCGGTTGCCGTAACGAACAGTACTGCAACCGACACGGCCAGTGTCAAGCTGCAGATCTACAACCCGGACCGGACCACTCTGCTATCCGAACAGACCGTATCCTTGCCGGTTCCGGCCGGGCAATCGGCGGAAACGGCCGTCGCCTATCAGACTGCTGCCGGCTCGCAACTCGGCATCTACCACATCGACTATCTCCTCCTCGATGCCCAGGGCAATGTCATCCAACCCCAGGCCGAGACCGACTCCGGGCGGTTCGTGGTGAAAAATCCGCCGACGCAGACCATTTCCAAGCCGCTGACCTTCAAGGTGAATGCCCCTACTGAACGCTTCATTTACGGAAGCAACGTCACTTTTACCTGGCATGTCTGGAACAATACCGCTACCGAACGAACCGTGACTATCAAATACGGTTTTCCACACCATACATGGGTGACCGGCAACCAGGACTATGGCAACTTTTATGATCGTGCGAAAACGCTGACTGTCCCAGCCAATGGTGAAGCCACCTTTAACCTGACAATGAACGTGTTGACCGAGGACCAGCTCTTTTCAAAACTCTACGATGAGAACAACAACCTGATTGGCCAATCCAATTTCAAAATCTGGTGCATTTACCCTTCAATAAGTGTGGGGCTGCAGACCGACAAACTCTTGTATGCCAAGAATGAGACGGTTAGCCTAACGCTCAACCTGCAGAACAAGCAGAGCCTGGCCTCAACAGCCACCTTGCGGCTGAGAGTCATGGACCCCTCCAATCTAAACGTCTATTCAAATACCCTTGATGTAACCCTCGCCGCCAATGGGGCGAGCACCCAGACGCTGAGCTTTGCTCTCCCTGCCACTGCTCAGGGTGGTTCCTATTCGGTCCTGGCAGAGGCCTACGACGCAGCCGCCAATAAAATCGGCGGTAATTCCGCAACCTTTGAAATCCCCTTAAGCCAGATATCCGTTTCTCCTACACTGCCCGCTGTCCTGACGCCGGGGGCAAATACCATTTCCTTCAACCTTGCCAATATTGGCAAAATGGCGGTGAATTCCAGCGTTCTCGACGTGAACCTGACAGGCCCCGATGGCGTGGTCGTTTCTACGATCTCGAATTCATTCGCCCTCGATGTGGCGCAAAGCAGGACCCTAGATGTCTCCGTCTCCATTCCTCCTCTGAAATTTGGCACCTATGCGCTATCTTATTCGCTGAGTGACGAAAACAGCCGTGGCAAGGGTGTAATTCTATCTTTAGCCAATAATATTGCGATCAACGCTTCCTATGACAAACCCTCGTACCGTCAGAGGGAGACATTGGCGTTCACCCTAAAGCTGTCGAACCCTGGTAAATTTAGTCTGGAAAATGCACTTGTAACGGTCACAGTGCCAGATCTCGGTTATCAAGACGCAAAATCTGTTACCTTGATTGCCGGCGGGAATGCGGAATTGCCATACAGCATCACTATTCCCGATACAGTACGGGTGGGCGAGCATGCTGTCAATGTCAGGTTGTCACTGCCATCAGGGAGTGAACTTTCATACAATACTTCATTCAAGATACCGGAATCGGAATTGAAAATCCAAGAGTTGCAGAACAACAGAATTAACGCCGGAGACACCGTGAACATTTCACTCGTCAATGTCGGTGGCGATGATACGTCGGCTGATTATACGGTAGAGCTGTATGATTCGCAATTCATGAAGCTGGCTGCGGTGACCGGAAACGCCAACGTGTTGGCAGGTTCAACGGTTTTACTTGGGCTACCTGTGCCGCAGGGCGCTGTGTCGGGAGCCTATTTGCTCTCGGTGACCTATACCAACAGAAAATCAGGTAAACAGCAGAAATACATGAAGGAGGTTGCATTAGCCGGAATTGACATTTTGTTGACCCTCAACACTGACAAGGATTATTACCTAGCTTCCGACGTGGTGAAAGGGATATCCACCTTGTCCGTGAATGGGGCGCCGATCACCAATGGCACCTTGAAGGTCAGGCTGTTGACGACGACGCCGGAGCAGGCCATGATGAATTTGCCATGGTGGAATACTAGTTGGGGGTATAGATCGGTATTAAGCTTAAATACGAATAGCTACGAAAGAGAAAACGGAAGAGTTGAGGTTCCCGTGAACCTCACAGAAGAATTCACGAAGATGGGCAGCGTTAAAACCTTCGACGAAAATTCTCTTCGGGTCATAGAGTACGGACTGGATGGAAACGTCATCGGGGAAGTCCCAAGCCAGTTTGACAAAGGGACAGGCTATAACGCGGCTACCAATGCAAGCGGTAAGGTCGTTTGGATTATGGACGGAGTTACTCCTGCAGGTAGTACTAAACGGTATGCAATCTATTTCGATGCAGTAGAGAATGGCTCCAAGCCGGCAGGGAACTACCCCCTGGTCATTGCTGTACTCAACAACACCAGCAAAACCTGGAAGACGGATGGTGTCTACCTGAAATGGGGAGGGTACGCCTATAATGGGTATGTTGCCGATGCTATCACAGAACTTAGGTTCGACGACAACAATAATAACAATCCGGCCGACGATTTCAACCGGTTGCAGTCCAGTTACGCGTTCGAGGCTGGCTGGTATGGCTTCATGGGGGATGATTTTATGCGGGGCCTGGGAGGGACCACCGGTACCATCTCGGCACAGGGACCTGTCTTTACTGAGCTCTCCTTAGGGTCGGCCAAAATCAGGTATTACCGAAACAACCGGAACTGGATCGAAACCAACAGCACGGTTGACTATATCTTCAACTTCGGAGCCATGTATGATTTTGTAAAAACTGGCATCACCCCGGAGCACTACCTTCTCACCGGTAAGGGGTGGACCGGATATTACGGTTCCTCTGTACAACCAAAGTTTATGGGTTATCGGGTTAGTTCTAATAATGTCATCTTCGGAACAATTGCCACGAATGTGACATCATTCCAATGTGTCAACAATGAATATCCAGGATATGACAAGGTCATATCGTTTAGCTACAATGCGACTAGCAATCCGAGATTTTTCTGGTATTCCGACAAAACCGGAAATTACGACAAAATCACAAAGACTGCTGAAGGTCTGATAAATTCAGTTACAATAACAAAATATGGCACCCAACCAGCCACAACAAACACCAGTGGAGTGGCTATCTGGGAAAAAAGCATTCCGGTCACCATTACTGGGCAAGGCGTGAATCTTATCGAGACCCAATTTCAGGGATTACCACTTGGCAAGTTCTATGTGCAAAGCATGTTATACACGGAACTACAACAACCGGTTGCCCAAGGCGTTTATCCGTTTTACGTAATCAACGGGACCGTCAAACTCACTTATAACACTGATAAGAGGATTTACAAACCTGGCGAAATGGTGGTTATTTCCGGCGCAGTGGAAAACCAGGCAGCTACCTCTCTGACCGGTCTTTCATTGACGATACAGCAACAATATACGGGGGGCAGTCGGAACGTCTATACCAATACCATTAATGTTCCTTCGAATGGAAGATCTGACTTCTCCTTCTCAATTCCGGCCGATGTTTATGGGATGAACCTGCTCAGCGGGAAGATTGCCCAAAATGGAACAACCCTTGCCGATATTTCTGATCAGTTCGAGGTTGCCCCGCTGCAAGTTACCGCGACTTTAACCGCACCCGATTTGGTAGGAAATGACCCCTTTGCCGTTGTTGTCGAGCTGAAAAACAGCGGCAAGACTGATGCGGCCGTAAATCTTGCAACTTCCTTTACCGCTCTGGCAGAGTCAGTATCCATCCCTGCCGGGCAAACAAAGCTCCTGCAGCACAATCAGCAGATAGCTGCCGATACTTCGTACACCTTTACCTTCTCCGGCGATCTTAACCAGACCTTTACTAAAACAGTAAGATACGGCCTAGCCGATACTGTAACTGTTGTAGCCCAACCGTCCTATGCCGAAGGGAAATTGGCTATACCGGTGACTATCAGCAACACCGGCCTGCTGGATGGTCAATTCTCCATTACCTATCAGTTGAGCCAAGGGACGACCCAGGTAAATCAGCAGACCAGAAGCTATTTCCTGCCAAAAGGGGGGAACACTGCCGACACCCTTTCTTACGACTTTACTGAAGGGGGCTACCAACTGAGCGCTGCCGGCCAGTTGCCGACAGCGGCAGCTTCTACAACATTCCAGGTCAGGAAAGAAAATCGGGTGGATTTGGCCTTGTCAACCGGCGGCCAGACAAGCGAAACTCTGCCGGTTACTACTACCCTGACCAATTTCGGTTACAACAACATCGAGGGGAGCGTCCAACTCTCCCTTACTGACAACACTGGGAACGCCATTTGGACCAGCGCGCAGGAGGTAACGCTTCTGTCTGCCCAGACGCCGGCTCCGACTACCGTAGCATTCAGTCTGAACCTCTCCGCTCTGGCGCCAGGCAACTATACGCTGACGGCAAAACTTCTCAACACCGGCAATCAGCAACTGGCGGCGCAGAGCATGCCCATTGCCGTCCAGGGACCGACTTTCCAAATCACTCAAACTCCTCCATACCTGACCATCAATCCTGGCCAACCGGCCACCTTCACCTTCAGGATCAAAAACACCGGCAACCAGGAAGGGGCCTTCGAGCTTGCCTTCAAGGCGGAAGACCTGATCGACTCGAAACGGACCGAATGGCTGAAGCCAAATGAAGAAAAGGAGCTGGCCTTCACCTTCGCCACTCCCACCGACCTTGAAGAGAAGGACTATCTGGCCGGCTATACCCTTAAAAACCAGAAGAGCGGCACCACTGAGCAGGGGACGGTCAAATACCGCCTGGCGGGGATCAATCTGGGGGTAACTGCTGCACTAGACAAACAGTCCTATGCAGCGGGCGAGACCGCCCAGCTTACCCTTACTGTCCAACAAAACGGCAGCCCTGGTGCCGTCAACCTCTTTGCCCGCGTAAACTACAACGGCTATGAAGACAAACAGTCTTTAACGCTCAACGGCAACCAGACCCTGACCTTCAATGTGCCGTTAACCCAAATTACCGGCGAAAAGCTCTTCTACGGGATCTACCATGAGGCGGGGCGCTCCATCCATCTAAACACCATCTACATATACAAGACAGACGATATCATCACCGTCACCACCGACAAACAGCTCTACAACCCGGGTGAAACGGTGGCCTTATCCGTCAGCGGTAGCGCCTCCGGCAGCCTGAACTTGACCGGACCGGGCGGGTTCAACGATACCCTCGACTTTACCGGCTCCGCCACCAGGAGCTTTGTCCTCCCCGCAACCATGACCGCCGGCACCTACACCGTTTCCTACGCATTAACCGATGCGACCGGCGTGACTACCAACGGCTCCCACCCCTTCGATGTGGCCGGTATTCAGGTGAAGGTGAAAGAGGCGACCCTCGACAAGGCCAAATACGTCTCCCAGGATACCCTAAATCTCAGCCTGAACATCGAGAGCAACCAGAACCTCCCCGCCACCCTCAAAACCTGGGTGGTGGACCCGGCAGGCGTCTATACCGTCGCCGGAAGCGACGACATCACCCTGACTTCGGCTGAGCCGCTGCTCGTCAACCGTAACGCGTCACTCGTCACCGCCTCTTCGGGCATTCACCGGCTGGTCTATGGCGTCTACCAGGGGGATCTGCTCCTCGTATCCGGTTCCGAGGCCTTTGACGTGGGCGAGGCGGTACTGTTGGGCCTTGCCACCGACAAGGTGGACTATGCGCTGAACAGTGTGCCGGTTGCTGTCAAAGCCGAGCTCTACGGCAGCGCTGCGGCCACCTTGGAGCTTTTCGTGGATGGGACCAGCGTGCAGAGCACCCCCTTAAACCTGACCGGCTTCAGCAGCCATACCTTCACCCTGGCGCCGGAAGGTCTCGCCCCCGGTTTGCACAAACTGAGGGTGGTCTTGACCGCGGGTGGGCTGACTTCAACGAAGGAGACGAGCTTTGTCTACGGTAGCAACCTGCCTGATTTGACTGCACGCCTCTCGGCGGATGGGGTAAAAGGCTCGAACCTTACCTTTACCGCCGTGATCACCAATCAGGGGAAAACTGCGGTCGGTCAGAGCAGCCTGACTCTCTACGATGGCAATCCTGCACAGGGAGGAGCTCTCATCACCACCCTCTCTGTTCCGCCCCTGGAGCCTGGCCAGGCAACGACCCTTACCCATACCTGGAATGTCCTCGGCAAGGCGGGAAATCATCTCATTTACGCCGTAGCCGACAGCAGCAACGCAGTTCTTGAATTCAACGAGCAGAACAACACGGCCACCTATCCGGTATCCCTGCCGAACCTGAGCATTAACGTTACTGCTGGGAAACCGAGCTACAAAGCCAATGAGGAGGTCGGAGCAGCGGTTGCCCTGGCAAATCTGGCCGGCAATGTTACCTACGCGAACACCACCCTCAAGGTGGAGTTGGTTAATCCATCCGGTACCGCCACTCTTCTTGCCGAGAAGGCCGTTGCCGTGCTTTATCCGGCTACTGAAAACTCTACCGTTGTCAGCTGGAATACGACATCCAATCCTCCCGGGATCTACACCGTCCGCGCACGGTTTATGAACGCCGCCGAGGAACTTGCGGCAAACAGCTTGACCTTCGCCATTGAGCCGACGCCATCTCTGGCGGGAAGCCTCTCTTTGGACAAACCTGAAGTGATTCAAGGCTTTCCTCTGACCCTCGCCTATACCCTCACCAACAACGGTAACATCGACCTGCCGGCGGGTGTGGTAACGGCAGAATTCATCGGCAGGACCACCGCCGTCACGTCGGCCACCTCCACCCAGTCCTTCGCGGCACTAGCGGTCCTGAATAACCTCTCCCAATTGCTTGCCATCGAGAAAGTTGAGATGCCTGCGGGCGATTATTCTGTAAAGCTCACCTCTGCTGTTTCCGGCCTGAGCTTCCTCATCGGCGAACGGCCGCTCAAGGTATTGCCGCCCCTCGAAGTCAGTAAGGGACTTTCTATCTCGCCGCGGGTTCTGGTGTTCCTTGGTTGTGGCGACTGCGAGCAGAACGAGCTGCAAGGGGGATTATGCCATCATGAAAGCGACAGGCAGACGTCCCTGTCCGAAGCCTTCCTCAACCAGACGTTGGCAGGGATGGGTGTGTATTACCATATTGCCCATACGACCAAATCCTTCAAGGAAGCGCTGCGCACCGGTCTCTACAACAGCTATGTTCTTGCCGGTAACAAGCCGCTCTCCGGGAGTCTGGACGAGGAACTGGCTGAACGGGTGAACTCCGGTGACGGTCTCATCCTCCTCAACTACGACAAGCTTGGGGATGCAAAATTCCGCGAGCTCGCCGGCGCAAAAGGTGAAGGGCACTTAGCGGATAGCCAGCGTACCCTTACCCTGTTGGAGAGTCCCATTACCCAGCCGGGTCTTCTCGCGACTTCCGGCACTGTTCAGAAGCTGCAGCTCATCTCCGACCATGCTCTGGTCGGGGCAACGGTCGAAGAGAAAGGGAAGAGCTCCCCGGCACTGGTCATCAACCGTTACGGGGAGGGAGATGTCATCCTCTTTAGCTTCGATGTTCAGGCCCCGCTCCTGCAGAAAGCCATCGAATATGGGACTCCCGACCGGGTTGACGCCATCGCCGGTACGCCTCTTCCGATGGGAATTACCCTCAAGAGTGTCGGGGCTCCCTTCGACCTGAGGGTGACAGAGACAACTGAGCCGGTTCTGTCGGTCCTGTTTGCCAATCCTACGGCAACCCTCGAGCAGCAAAGGATTGTTTGGCAATTTAACCTCCGCAAAAACGAGACGAGAAATCTGCATTATCTCGCCAGACTTCCCGAAGAAAGCGGCAGTTATTTGCTTAATACGGAAGTTTCCTACTTGAGAAATGGCCGTTACGAGGCCTATAGGACATACTCTTTGACAGCCGAGGTGGAAAAGGGCCTTGCAGCCTTGAAAGACGGTATTCTGACAGGCTTGCAGGCCTTGTCTGTCACCAGCAAGGATGCCATAAAACTTGATCAGATCCGAAGAAGCTATGAACTGCACATGAGCCGGACCCTGGTCACTGACAGCGATGCGGATAAGGCCATAGATGAACTGCTGAAATTGACCGAAGACGTGAGGGGAATCCCAGCGGACACCACTGCCATCCGCCTTGATCTTGACCGCCTCATCCGTGTTTATGAACGGAAGTGGGTGGATCTGGAGAAACAGTAGACAGGTGAGAGGGGAGTCGGTTAATATGGCGGCTGGTGACTACCCTTGAATTGTCTGAAGCTCTTGAACTGATCAAGGGATGAAAGGAGTTGGCACGGTCATGAAACAACTTGGAAAAATCATCTGTCTGGCGGGGAGCGTAGCAGCGCTTTTGTATCCCCCCTACCTGTTCCTCGGGAGCAGGCACTGGGGCTTTGTCGGCGGCGCCATTGTCGCGGCATTCGGTAGAAGCGTGCGGGTCTACGATCACCTCGATGTCCCGACTCTGCTATTGGAGCTGATCCTGATCAACGTAGTCGGCATCGCGTTGATCCTTGCCGGCGGCCGGCAGAAGTAAGCAGGTGGGCAACAAAAAAGCCGCTCGTTGGTGAGCGGCTTTTTTCCGTGATGCAGACGGTTACTATTTCTTCTTCGGCGCTGCCTTAGCAACCTTAGCTACCTTGGCTTTGGCGGGCTTGGCCGGGGCGGCCTTTTTTGTCTTCAGGTTGGCGGCCCTTACGGCACGTGCTTTGGCCAGGTTGGCGGCGAGGCCTCTGTCCTGGGCCATCTGCCGCCGTGCCTCGGAGAACTTCTTGGCGGTGAGGGGCTGTTTGCTCGGGATGCCGAACTGTTTCCGATATTCGCCCGGCTTCAGGCCATGCTCCTTGGACAGGTGGCGGGCCAAGGTTTTCATGCCGGTTTTGCCGCAGATCATGCAGGAGACCTGGTCGGCCTGGAAGGCTTTGCGCAGGGTCATGGCCGGCTTCCCCTCTTCGGCTAGAGCGCCTTCGGTGACCCCCTCCAGTTTCTGCAGGGCAATGTACACTTTCTGAATCTCTTGCAACAGTTCGTCGGTTGACATTTCTGATACAGAAGCATGTGAAGAGACAATGCTGGTTGCCATTTCTAACAATGTTGCCATTCTGCTTCCTCCTGTTCTTAAAGAAAAATATTTAACTTCATGTTGTCTATATTTAACTGCATTGTCGGGCAAAATCAAGAATAAAAAACGATATATTTTTCAAGCTAACAAAAAAGTTGACTCAACCTGAAGATTTCTGCTACGTTTGAACCGTAATGAAGATTGCTGTTTATCTCTATCAGGAAAGTAACCATGGGCAAAATTGAAATTGATGAATTGCGCTGCAAGGGATGTGGTCTCTGCACCATCGCCTGTCCGCAGAAATTGCTCAGCCTGAGCGAAAAAATCAATAATCTTGGCTACACTCCAGCCGAAATATCAGACCCCTCCAGATGCACAGGATGCGCCCTTTGTGCTGAAATCTGTCCCGATGTTGCCATCCTGGCATTCAAGAACAAGACTGTTGCACATAAATGATCAGTCATGATCGTTTATGCTGATTCTGTTTGACTGCTGGTGAGCTCAAACATTGTCTGGAGGATTCATTTGTCAAAGCGTTTGTTTGTCAAGGGGAATGAAGCCATCGCCATGGCGGCCATCGAGGCCGGCTGCCGCTATTACTTCGGCTATCCCATCACACCCCAGAGCGATATACCCGAATATCTTTCCCGTGAACTGCCGAAGCTGAACGGTGAATTCATCCAGGCCGAGAGCGAGATTGCCTCGATCAATATGCTGTTGGGTGCCTCCGCCACCGGCGTGCGGGCCATGACCTCCTCTTCCAGCCCTGGCATCTCCCTGAAACAGGAAGGGATCTCCTACATGGCCGGTGCGGAGCTCCCCGGCGTGATCGTCAATATTTCCCGCTCCGGTCCAGGCCTTGGCGGCATCGATGCCTCCCAGGCCGATTATTTCCAGTCGGTCAAAGGTGGCGGCCATGGGGGTTACCATATAGTCGTTCTGGCTCCTTCATCGGTCCAGGAGATGTATGACCTCACCATGCTCGCCTTTGACCTGGCGGATCTTTACCGGATGCCGGCCATGATCCTCGGTGATTCGGTGGTGGGGCAGATGAAGGAGCCGCTCATCGCCAACAAACGACCCCAGACCGAGCTGCCGGTTAAAGATTGGGTGGTGCGCGGCAAGGGCGTGGGGGAACAGCGGGTGGTGAAATCCCTGTTTCTCGGAGATGGGGAGCTGGAGGCGCACAATAACAGACTCCATGACAAATATATGCTTCTGAGCGCCAGGGAGGCCCGTTGGGAGGAATTTGAGACTGCCGATGCCGAGCTTGTGGTTGCGGCTTTCGGCTCCACGGCGAGGATTGCCAAGACCGCCATCATGCAGGCGCGCCAAGAGGGTCTCAAGGTCGGGCTGCTTCGCCCCATTACGCTCTACCCGTTTCCGCAACGCGCCTTTGCCGACCTGACCCGGCGCTGCAAGCGGATCCTAGACATCGAGCTCAACAACGGCCAGATGGTGGAAGACGTGCGGCTCTCCGTCGCCAGGGATGCCGAAGTCCATTTCTACGGCCGGCCGCCGGGGGCGGGTTCGCTGCCGACGCCGGAGGAGCTGCTGGAGCAAATCAAGAAACATTATTAAGGGGACCAGGGACCAGAAACCAGGGACTCGGGACCGAAAGGGTTTTACAGATTCCGGATCACGAATCCCGAATCACGAATAACCGATTACGAGGTTTTTACATGCAGCAGGTATTCAAAAGACCGGTCAGTTTGAAGGATGTGCAGACCCATTTTTGCCCCGGCTGCCATCACGGAACCATCCACCGGCTGGTGGCGGAGGCGATGGACGAGTTCGGCGTGCAGCAGCGGACTATCGGGGTGGCTTCGGTTGGCTGCTCGGTTTTTCTTTACGGCTATTTCGATATCGATGTGGTGGAGGCGCCCCATGGCCGCGCGCCAGCTGTGGCCACCGGGGTGAAACGGGCCCGTCCCGACAGCTTCGTCTTCACCTATCAGGGGGACGGCGATCTCGCAGCCATCGGTACTGCCGAGATTATCCATGCCGCCAACCGTGGCGAGGACATCACCGTCATCTTCGTCAATAACACCACCTATGGCATGACCGGTGGCCAGATGGCCCCCACCACCCTGGTCGGGCAGAAGACCTCTACCTCCCCCTATGGGAGGAATCAGGCAAAGGACGGCGCTCCGATCAGGATGGCGGAGCTGTTGACCCAGCTGGAAGGGGTGGCGTTTGCGGCGAGGGTTGCGGTGAATAATCCGCGCAATCTGCTGGATGCCAAGAAGCAGATCAAGCGGGCCTTCCGCTACCAGGTGGAAGGGAAGGGGTTTTCGTTCATCGAGGCACTCTCCGCCTGCCCCACCAACTGGGGAATGAATCCGATCGCTGCCAATGAGCGGGTCGGTGGTGAGATGGCTGACTATTTCAAATTGGGTGTTTACAAGGATACGGCTGAATTCTAGGGACCAGGGACCAGGAACTCGGAACTGAAAGGGTTTTACAGATCCCGGATCACGAATCCCGAGTCCCGGTCTTTACGGAGTTTACATGCGACATGATGTGTTCATTGCCGGTTTCGGCGGCCAGGGGGTTTTGCTGGCGGGAAACCTCCTTTCCTATGCCGCCATCATCGAGGGGAAAAACGTCTCGTTCTTTCCCGCCTACGGCGTGGAAAAGCGCGGCGGCGCTGCCATGTGCACGGTGGTCATCGCCGATGGGGAGGTGGGCTCTCCGGTTGTCGGTAACCCTTCGGTGGCAGTTATTCTGAATCAGATCTCCCTGGACAAATATGGCGCCAAGGTAAAGCCAGGTGGCGTCTGTATCATAAATTCCTCCCTGGTGGAGGTATCCACCTTCAGGCGTGATGATTGCGAGACGATCCTGATTCCGATGAATGAGATCGCCATGGAGCTGGGGGACGCACGGATGGTGAATATGGTGGCGGTCGGTGCCTATGCGGCCAAAACTGGCGCGGTGGCGCTCACATCATTGACGGCAGCCCTGAAGGAAGCTTTGCCGGAGCGCAATCACAAATATATTCCGGCAAATGTTAAGGCCATCGAGGCTGGAGCGGGGCGGGTAACACGGTAAC
>JANXYN010000064.1 GCA_025356035.1 Geobacteraceae bacterium | reverse complement strand
CCTGCGCCGAGAGCGGATATTTTCCCCGATGATGCGCGATGAGAACCTCTTTGTGACGCTCCGGGAGCTGCGGCGGATCGAGCGTGAGAGGGAGGGGCAATGAACGGCCTAGCTGTGAATGTCAAGCTATTGCGCCGGATTCTGGTGGGTTTTATCCGGGAAGAGGTGCATAAGGTCGGGCTGAAACAGGCGGTTCTTGGGCTTTCTGGCGGCATCGATTCGGCACTGGTTGTCTGTCTGGCGGCAGAGGCTTTAGGGCCAGCAAACGTCCATGCCTATTGCATGCCGTACCGGACCAGCAACCCCGAAAGTGAGGCCCATGCCAGACTGATGGCGGTCCAACTCGGAATCGATTACCAGGTAATCGAGATAACCCCGATGATCGATCCCTATTTCAGTCGGTTTCACGATGCGGACAACATGCGGCGTGGCAACAAGATGGCCCGGGAGCGGATGACGATCCTTTTCGACCAGTCGGCGGTCCATGCCGCACTGGTGCTCGGCACTAGCAATAAAACAGAGCTCCTGCTCGGCTACGGCACCCTCTACGGCGACATGGCCAGCGCCTTGAACCCCATTGGCGACATTTACAAGAGCCAGGTCTGGCAGCTGTCCGAGGAGATGGGGGTGCCGCGGCCGATAATCGACAAAAAGCCCTCCGCTGACCTGTGGGCAGGCCAGACCGATGAACAGGAACTTGGCTTCACCTACCGGGCGGTGGATGAGCTCCTCTACCAGATGGTGGACTTGCGCTACACCCGTGCAGAACTGGTTGCCTGCGGCTTTGAGCCAGCATTTATCGACCAGATTTATCAGAAGGTGCAAAACTCCCATTTCAAGCGCCGTCTGCCGGTCATCGCCAAGGTTTCCAACCGGACCATCGATCGGGATTTCCGCTATTCGCGGGATTGGGGAAAATAACAACAACAGGCAAAGGGCACGTGGCTAAAGGCTAAAGGGAAGGCATCTTGCTTATCATTGAGCCCTTAGCCTTCCGCCCGTGAACTATGATCGCAACTCTTCTTCTCGGCAACACCTCGTGACTCATTAATGGCAAACGGAACCTTGTACATAGTCGCCACCCCCATCGGCAATCTGGAAGACATCACCTTTCGTGCGGTCCGGATCCTCAAAGAAGTCGATTTGATCGCCGCCGAGGATACCCGCCACTCGCGCAAGCTCCTTTCCCATTTCGGCATCTCCAAACCACTTACCTCCTATTTCGACCACAATAAGGCGTTCAAGGGGGGGGTAATCCTCGACAAATTGCAGAAGGGGATGTCGGTTGCCCTCATCACCGATGCGGGGACGCCGTGCATTTCCGATCCCGGGTATCAACTGGTGCGTGATGCCGTGGCGAGCGGTATCACGGTTATTCCGGTCCCCGGCCCGTCTGCCGTTATTACTGCACTCTCAGCCGCTGGCCTCCCTACCGATGCTTTCACCTTTGAGGGGTTCCTGCCAAGCCGCCAGGGGAAGCGACGGGAAAAGCTGGCGGCCTTGAAAGGCGAGCCACGGGTGCTGGTCTTTTACGAATCGGCCAACCGTTTGTCAGCAACTATTGCTGATCTGCTTGAGGTAATTGGCGAGCGGCAGGTCGTGGTCGCCAGGGAGTTGACCAAGATCTACGAAGAGTTTATCCGTGGCGGGCTGGTAGAAGTTGCGACTATTATTCAAGAGCGGCAGATCAAGGGTGAGGTGGTACTTCTGGTCTCACCAGCCGCCGCCATGGAACCTATAGCAGCGCAGTCCATGCCGTTGTTGTTGCAACGCTACCTCCAGGCGGGGGAGCTTTCGCTCAAGGACGTCGTTAAGCAGGTGGCCATGGAAACCGGCCTGCCGCGTAGCGACGTTTACGCAGAGGCGTTGCGGCTCAAGGCTGAAGTGTCGGGTTAACCCTGCACGTATGGGTAAGTCAATGCTTTACAGGGATTTAGGTGATTAGGCAAAATTAAGCAAAATAACCCTTGACCATCCGGAAGCGATTTGTTATAAAGTTCGTCTTGCTTGAAGGTGAAGCGGCGCAGCGAAAAAGTTTTTTTACGCGGCGGGAAAAAAGAAGTTGACAAAGTAGGAAGGTTGAGATAGATTGCAAAGTCTGTCGCAGCAATCAAACAACTTGGTCT
>JANXYN010000036.1 GCA_025356035.1 Geobacteraceae bacterium | reverse complement strand
ATTTACTGCGACGATCAGCAGCGGGGCCAAGGACCTGGCAGGCAATCCCTTGGCAGCTGAGTATGTTTGGACCTTTACAACGGGTACAGTACCAGACACCACCGCACCCACCGTGAGTTCCACAAACCCCGCTGATGATGCCACAGAAGTGCCAATTGACAGCAAAATCACCGCTACCTTCAGTGAGGCGATGGATTCCACAACAATCACCACGGCGACCTTTACGGTGACCGGGCCGGGGACAACGCCGGTTTTGGGCACTGTGACCTACGTGGGCACAATAGCGACCTTCGCACCAGCGAGCAGTCTTGCAGCCGACACCACATTTACTGCGACGATCAGCAGCGGGGCCAAGGACCTGGCAGGCAATCCCTTGGCAGCTGAGTATGTTTGGACCTTTACAACGGGTACAGTACCAGACACCTCTGCACCCACCGTGAGTTCCACAATCCCTGCTGATAAAGCCACAGATGTGCCGGTTAACAAGAAAATCAGCATTGTCTTCAGTGAGGCGATGGACCCCGCAACTATCACCACGGCAACCTTTACGGTGGCCGGGCCGGGGACAACGCCGGTCTCAGGCACCGTGACTTACGCGGGCACAATAGCGACCTTTACACCAGCAGCCAATCTTGCAGACGGCACTGTTTATACCGCGGCGATTACCACCGGGGCCAAGGACCTTGCAGGCAATGCCTTGGCAGCTGACTTTGTTTGGACCTTTACCACAGGCACAGTGGTAGCGGTAGGGGAAGGCCCCGCGCCGGTAGTCCTTGGAACCGCCGGAGGTTATGTGATTCTGGCAAAAAAAGGCATAAAAAGCAATGAAATCAAGCCTTCCGCAGTGACGGGAGATCTTGGGGTGAGTCCAAGCGGCTCGTCTGCCATTACTGGATTTGCGTTGTTGGTTGATGGCTTGGGTCAATTTTCGACATCGTCTCAAGTGACCGGCAAAGTATACGCAGCCGACTATGCGGCACCCACTCCTGGGAACCTGACCACGGCAGTAAGCAATATGCAAACTGCGTATACAGACGCCGCAGGTCGGGCAGCTGATGTTACCGGACTGGGCGCCGGAGATATCGGCGGGATGACCCTTGTCCCTGGCGTCTACAAATGGGGTGCCGGTGTTACAATTCCAACGAATGTCACCTTCCTGGGTGGACCAAATGATGTCTGGATCTTGCAGATTGCGGGAGGTCTGTCCCAGACCGCCGCTACGAGAGTTATTCTGAGCGGCGGTGCATTGTCCAAGAACATCTATTGGCAGGTCGTCAGCGATGTGAAACTTGGATCAAACGCGCACATTGAGGGGGTAATACTGTCTCGATCATCCATCATCCTGGGGAGTGGCGCATCGGCGAACGGCAGACTATTGGCACAGGACGAGGTAACCCTCGACTCCAGTGCAGTTGCACAACCTGCTCCGTGAGGCTAGTGCTACTGAGTATGATAGCAGTATAAAGTCGTGTCAGAAATACGGGAAGGTCCCTCCAGGGACCTTCCCGTATTTTGAGGAGCCAAGTAAGCCCCTTGCTTTCTTCCTCTATTTGCCGATAATCCTTTGACCGCCGCCATGATCAGACAATAAAAAGCCCCGGCCGTTTCCAGTCGGGGCTTCTTATTGCCTGATCGTTGTTGAAGAGGCGTTTTTCTTCTTATTTCCCTTTACCGGTCAGCTTGACCAGCGCCTCCATGTACTTCTCGCCGGTTTTCTTGACGATCGCGGCGGGAAGCGGCGGGGCCGGGGCTGTTTTGCCCCAGTCGAGGGTCTCCAGATAGTCCCGGAGGAACTGCTTGTCGAAGGAGGGCTGGGGGCCGCCCGGCTGGTAGCCGACTTTTGGCCAGAAGCGGCTGGAGTCGGGAGTCATGCACTCGTCGATGATGATCAACTCGCCGTTGTAGATGCCGTACTCGAACTTGGTGTCGGCGATGATGATCCCCTTGCGGTCGGCGATGTCGCGCGCCTTGGCGTAGATCTTTAGGGTCACGTCGCGCACCTTGGCGGCAGTCGCCGCTCCGACCATTGTCACCATCTGCTCATAGGAGATATTTTCGTCGTGGGTGCCGAGCTCCGCCTTGGTGGAGGGGGTAAAGATCGGCTCGGGGAGCCGGTCGGATTCCTTTAGCCCGGCGGGGAGCTTGATGCCGCAGATGGTGCCGGTGGCCTGGTAATCCTTCCACCCGGAGCCGGAAAGATAGCCGCGGACGATGCACTCGGCAGGGAGCGGTTTTGCCTTCTTCACCAGCATCGAGCGCCCCTCCAGATCGGCCGCGTACTTCTGGCACTCCTTCGGGAAGTCACGCACCTCGGTGGAGATGATGTGGTTCGGGATGATGTCCTCCATCTGGCGGAACCAGAAGAGCGAGATCTGGGTCAGGACGAACCCCTTGTCGGGGATCCCCTCGTTCATGATCACATCAAAGGCGGAAATCCGATCGGTGGTGACGATGAGGAGCTTGTCCCCCAAGTCGTAGATGTCGCGTACCTTGCCGCGGGCAGCCAGTTTCAGGTCGGGAAAGTCGGTATTGAGAATGAGTTTGGACATGGGGTATCCTCCTTAAACTTAAAATCCGCCACAGAGACACGGAGGTATGTCTCAGTGACTCTGTGGCAGATTTGGTTCAGATCCTATAAAAAATTACAGTGCCCGTCGAGCGAAATCAGTCGCCTGCCAAAGCCGGGTTGATCACGATCTTCGCCTTCTTTTTCAACCCCACAAGCCAAATTTTCAGGGCCTCTTCCCGCTTCTGTGGGAGCATCTGCTGCTTAAGCTGCTCCTTGACCTTCTGGAAGTCGGCGGTGTTCGCTTCGGTACGGCCCTTCAGCCGCACGGCGTACCAGCGCTCGCCGATCTTGAATGGATTGGGCGGGGCAGGGGAAGCGGTGGTCAGAGTGAAGGCTGTCTCCATAATGGCTGGCGCTTTGCCGATTTTGGGGATGACGCTGGTGTTCGAGTAGCCGAACATCCCGGTTTCCTGGAGCTTGAGGGTGCCGGTCCCTTTTGCCAGAGCCGTCTGGGCCTCTTCGGCCTTCTTGCTCGCCAATTGCTGAGCCTTTTCCACGGTCGCGCCCCGTTCAACTGCCCCTTTTACCGCTGCCAGGGGCGGGACGGTAGCCGGCTGCCGCTCCTTCAACGCGAGGATGTAAACACCTTTTTTTGTCTCCACGGGACCGCCGAGCTGGCCCGGCTGGAGGAAAAAGGCCTTCGTCAGCACTTCGGTCTCGCCGGCAAGTTGTGGGGGCTGTTCTTTCGCCGTGAAGAGCGGTGTTGTGAACAGCGGCAGGCCGAGGGCTTTTGCCACAGCACTGGGATCAGCGTCTTTTTGATGCTTGTTGATGGCATCTGCGGCCATTTCATAGGCCTGCTTTACCGCCTTGAGCTGCAAGGCGTCGGCCTTGGCCCGGGCCTGAACCTCGGCATAGGGGAGAATCCCCCCCTTTCCCTGGTAGCGGTCAATATTTTTCTGGTAATAACTTTCGGCTTCCTCGCTGTTTATCGTCAGGCCCGCCGTCAGCTTGCGCGGATCGATGAGCAGATAGGAGACACTGACCCGTTCAGGGGTCCGAAATTCCGCCTGGTGGTTCTGCAGATAACTTTCCAGCTCCTGCCGGGAGAGGGTGAGGCCTGCTGTCATGTCTGCCGGCGCGAAGGAGGTGAACAGCAGCTCGATCTTGTCGTTTTGTTTCTTGAAGGCCTGCAGCGCATCGGCGTCGCTGACGGTCACCTTGTCCTGGACTGCGCTAAGGGCCTTCCTTACCAGCAGGCTCTCCTTCATCTTCTTCTCGAAGGCATCCGGGGTGATCCGGTTCTGCCGGAGGATGGTGAAATACTGCTGCTGATCAAAACTGCCGTTACGCTGAAAGGTGGGCATTTTGTCGATCTCGGCGCGGAGTTCGTCATCGCTGACCCTTATTCCCATGGAACGAGCCGCCTTTACCTTGAGCGCTTCCTCGATCAGCGACTCCTGCACCAGCTCCTTGAGCTTCAGCTGTTTTTCCAGTTCAGGGGGGAGATTGCGGCCGTAGATGGCCTTGACCCGCTCATAGCTCTGTTGGAACTCACTGAAGGAGATGGTGGTGCCATCGACCTTGATGGCGTAGTTGGCGGATTTGCCCAGGCCCAGCTCGTCTCTCCCCATGATGATGAAGAGGAAGCCGACGACGAAGGAGAGAATGATGATGACGAACACAACTTTTATGAGGATGGAACTCTTGTACTTACGCATGATCCCGAGCATCCTGGTGGTCACTCCTTTTCTCTGGTTAAATGTGGGGGAATGCAATCTGGCAACGGCCGTGCATAATAATATAATTGCGCGGCAAAAGCAACTGTTTGATTGTTGATTTTCTCGCTTGCAAGGTGCTGGGGTTTTTGTTAACATTCAAGGCTTTGAAATAAGATACTTTTCGCCAAGATGAAAGGAGCAACAATGTTTAAAATATTTGACTCGCTGTTTGGCATGTTTTCCAACGATCTTGCCATTGACCTCGGCACTGCCAATACCCTGGTTTATCTGAAAGGGCGGGGGATCGTGGTCCGTGAGCCTTCGGTGGTTGCGGTGCAGAAGCTTGCCGGTGGGCAGCAGCGTGTGCTGGCGGTCGGTTCCGAGGCCAAGCAGATGCTCGGGCGCACCCCGGGCAGCATTGTTGCCATCCGCCCCATGAAGGATGGGGTCATCGCCGATTTTGACATCACCGAGGAGATGCTCCGCTATTTCATCCATAAGGTTCATAACCGCAAAACCCTGGTCCGTCCCCGCATCGTTATCTGTGTCCCGTCCGGCATCACCCAGGTGGAGAAACGGGCTGTCAAGGAATCGGCCGAGTCGGCAGGTGCCCGCGAGGTTTACCTGATCGAAGAGCCGATGGCGGCTGCCATTGGTGCCGGCCTCCCGATTACCGAGGCCTCCGGCAACATGATCGTCGACATCGGCGGCGGCACCACCGAGGTGGCGGTCATCTCCCTGGCCGGCATCGTCTATGCCAAATCGGTACGGGTTGGCGGCGACAAGATGGACGAGTCGATCATCCAGTACATCAAGCGCAAGTACAACCTGCTGGTCGGCGAGCGGATGGCCGAGAATATAAAATTGGAGATCGGCGAGGCCTATCCGGGCGATGCGGTGCGGACCATGGACGTGAAGGGTCGCGACCTGGTCTCCGGCATCCCCAAGACCATTGAGATCAGTTCCGATGAGATTCGCGAGGCACTCTCCGAACCGGTGAACGCCATTGTCGAGGCGGTGCGGATCTGCCTGGAGCGGACCCCTCCCGAACTGGCCGCAGATATTGTCGACAAGGGGATTGTCCTGGCTGGCGGCGGCGCGCTGCTGCGCAACCTGGACCAGCTCCTCCGTGAAGAGACCGGCCTTCCCGTGGTGACCGCCGAAGACCCGCTTTCTTGCGTGGTGCTTGGGTCCGGGAAGATGCTCGACGAACTGAATCTGCTCCGCAAGGTGTCGGTAAGCTCCTGATTAAGGCGCGTGCCATGCCTCCTGCAGTTTCCCATCTCCGCCATGACAGCATTCCGTCAAAGGGCAAATCTACGATCAATCGGTATCAACGGTCCATTGGCTGGCTGTTGAGAAGAGGATGCTGGGTCATATGAAAGTAAGTTGCTTTACCTTTCTCCGCAACGCGGAGATGCTCGGTTATCCCTTTATCGAATCGATCCGGTCGGCGCTCCCCCTCTGTGACGAGTTCATCGTCAATGTCGGTGACAGCGAAGACAATACCCTCGAACTGGTAAAGGCCATCGGCAGCCCCAAGATCCGGATTATCCAGTGCCAGTGGAACGAGCGGATGAGAACGGGGGGGTATGTATATGGGCAGCAGAAGAGCATCGCCCACTACAACTGCACCGGCGACTGGGCCTTCTATCTGGAGGCGGACGAGGTGCTCCACGAAGACGACCTTCCCGCCATCAGGGCCGCGATGGAGAAGCACCTTGCCGATGAGCGGGTGGAAGCGCTGGTCTTTGACTACCTCCACTTTTACGGCAACCGTGGCACTTACGCCTGGAGCCCAGCCTGGTACCGGCGGGCACCGCGCATCATCAGAAACACGATCAGGTCATATTCCCCGGATGGCCTCTTTTTTCTGGTGCTAGCGAAAAACAAGAAGGGGCGCTATCCCCGGGCTGCCCTGGCCAACGCCACCATCTACCATTACGGCTGGGTGCGCCGGGAGGAGCAGATGGACGAAAAGCTGAAGCGAGTCGGTAAGTACTGGGGGGACAAGCACGCCAAGGTGGACTATGCGCAGATCGATCCCCAGTCCCTGCGGACTTTCACCGGCACCCATCCGGCAGTGATGGGAGACTGGCTGCCGAAACAGACTCCCGCCGTCTTCCAGGCTGACTCGGCCCATCTCCTGACCAGAAAAGAGAAAAAAAACCGGTGGGCCGCCAGGCTAGAGAAGTACTTTGGCCTGGAACTGAGCAAAAAGCATTTCAGGCTGGTAAAAGAGCGCTGAATCCAGCAATGGTGAAGCGACGCAGCTGTCATGGACGCAACAAAGGAGTCAGGTGACGCGAATATGAGCACGATGGAGCTCGATATTATCATTCCGGTCTGGAACCGGCCGGTTGAGACCCGCAGTTGTCTTGTGGACCTGATCAAGAATACACCCAATGCCCGGTTTATCATGGTCGATAACGGCAGCGATCA
>JANXYN010000005.1 GCA_025356035.1 Geobacteraceae bacterium | reverse complement strand
GGCGCCGACAGCTGCTCATCAAAGGCCGGGCTCTTCACCTCCGCCTGCTGATAGACACAGCCGGCAAGGAGTAAAGAGATAATGGGAAACAGAATTTTTTTCATCATCATTCCTCTTAGAACTCCACCTGCACCGTGTTGGCATCCACCACCCTGGCTGCAATCTGTTTCTGGGAGAGGAGATTCTGCACCTGCACCAGCTCTCCCTCGGCAGCGTCATTGCGCACCCGGCCGGTGGCGGTAATGTAGATTGCATTGTTCTGGGCAACGATCGTGACCAGCTGGCCGCTCTTCACCAGCGGCACCTTCTCCAGGTAATCGGCGCGTACCGGCAGATTGCCGCGCATCCCGACCCGCACCCGTTTACCCACCACCTCTGCCAGTTTATGGCTAACCTTGCCGGACACGGAGGCCAGGTCGCGCTTCTGCAGGGTGACATCGCCGGCGCCAATCACTTCGCCGCGTTCCAGTGGCCGCACCGCCACCACCATCTCCGCCAGCGCCTCCACCTCGACGGTGAGCGGAATATTTTTCTCAAGCCGATTGTCCACCCTCACGAGCAGCGCCAGATTGGCATTCCCCCACCCTTCCCACTGGCGGGGGGCCAGCACCTCATAGCTGACTGCGCCGGCCGGCAGAACCAGGTCGCCCCGGTAACCGATCTTCCTGACGGTCACCTCCAGCCCCAGTTGCTCGGTCCGCTTCCGGACGAAGTCCGTCACCACCTGCCGCACCTGCGCCTCGCTCAGCACGGTACTATCTGCCGCGGTAGCGGCGACGGCCAACAACGGGATGGTTAGACCGAACAGCAGTAAAAGTGCCATAACTAGTTTCACGGTTTCCCCTTACCTTTAAAACTTGCGAACCCGCCTTCGCGCTCAAAAGTGTCCATATGCAAGGCGCCAAGGAGCGAGGAGTGAGGCGTACTGGAGGTACGCCGCAGCGACGAGCAACGCAGGCAACGCCGCAGATGGGCGCTTTTCAGCGCGAACAATTTAACGCCGCAGGTTGTTCGCCTGCTGCAGCATCTCATCGGCCGCCTGTACCGCCTTAGAGTTGATTTCGTATGCGCGCTGGCCGACGATCATATTGACCATCTCTTCCATGACACTGACGTTACTCATCTCCAAAAAACCCTGGGAAAGGGTGCCTATACCGTTCTGTCCCGCTGTGCCAGTGGTGGCGGTGCCAGAGGAGTCGGTCGGCTGATAGAGATTGTGCCCGCTGCTGGAGAGGCCGGCCGGATTGGAAAAATTCGCCAGCTGGATGGTGCCGATGTTGGTCGGAGTGGTCTGCCCCCCCTGCATCACCGAGACGGTGCCATCATTCCCCACCGAAATTTTCGTGGCATTGGCCGGGATTACGATCTCCGGGATCAGGGGATAACCGTCGGAATTGACGACGCGCCCCTGGCTATCCTTCTTGAAGGCGCCGGCCCGGGAATAGGCGGTGGCACCGTCCGGGGTCTGGATCTGAAAGAAGCCGTCCCCCTCAATTGCCAGGTCCAAGTCGCTGCCGGTCTGGTTGATGTTCCCCGCGGTAAAGATCTTGGTGACGGCGGCCGGTTTGGCACCTAGCCCGATCTGGATTCCGGTCGGCACCTGGGTCGAACTGCTGGAAGGGGCCCCGGTGGTTTTCAGGGTCTGGTACATGAGGTCCTGAAAATCGGCCCGGCTCTTTTTAAAACCGGTGGTGTTGACGTTGGCCAGGTTATTGGCCACCACATCGATATTCATCTGCTGGGCCTGCATTCCCGATGCCGCCGTCCATAGTGCCCTGATCATATGCTGCCTCCTCTGTTGCTGTTTTCCCCGGTATTTCCGTAGGGGCGCATTGCATGCGCCCAGTTCCGGGCGGACGCCGTCCGCCCCTACCGACGGCTGCTAAATTTTCCCCAGTTCATTGGCCGCCTTGGCCGCCATGTCGTCATAACTCCGCACCGCTTTCTGGCACGCCTCGAAATAACGGGTGGTCTCGATCAGGCGGGCCATCTCCAGCACCGCATTGACGTTGGAATCCTCGAGAAATCCCTGGCGGACCACGGCGCTCCCTGCAGTTTGCTTGGGGTCCTTGGGGTCGGTCGGGACAAACAGGGTGTTCCCCTGCTTTTGCAGGGCATAGGGTTTGGCGAAATCCACCGTATCGAGGGTACCGATCTCGCCCCCATCGACAGAAACCGCCCCCTTGGCATCAATCTCCACTCTCCCGCCGCTTATCACCAGTGGTGCACCGCCAGCCAAGACCTCGTAGCCGTCCACCGTCACCAGCTGGTTTTTGGCGTCGAGATGAAAATTCCCCTGTCGGCTATAGGCCGGACCCTGGGGGGTATTCACCACGAAGAAGCCGTCACCATCCAGCGCCATATCGAAGACATTACCGGTCTGACGGGCCGGGCCGGCGGCAAAGTCTGTATCAAAGCGGATCCCGGCCAGCACCGGTCCATCTGTCAAAGACTCCCCCGCTGCTGTCGGGTTTTTGACATTCTGCAGGAGGCTGTCAAACAGTAACCGGTCCTTCTTGAAGCCGGCCGTATTGATATTGGCCAGATTGTTGCTCAGCACATCGAGCCGTTGCATCGCTGCGATATTGCCCGACAGGGCCGCGTACATGCCGCTGTTCATAGAGTTCTCCTTAAGACCGATGGCCAAGGGCGCATTCTGCCTGTACCTGGTACTGTGCAACTCGCATACCATGCGAGATTAGTCCGTTATTCCGGCAGCTTACACTGAATGACTTTTCAGTTTGCCCCGCAACCGCACTACTGCCTGGCTATGCAGCTGGGAAATCCTCGACTCGGTCAGGCCGAGCACCGCGCCAATCTCCTTGAGGTTCAGCTCTTCGTAGTAATAGAGGGTAACCACCAGCCGCTCCTTTTCGGGCAGGTCGTCGATCGCCTCCCCCAGCGATTCTACCGTCTGGCGGGCAATCAGCTGGTTCTGCGGGTTTTCACCCTTGGTGTCCTCCAGCACGTCCAGCAGGCCGAAGGAGCCCCCCTCGTCATCCTCCCAGGCGTCGTTCAGGCTCACAAACGAGAGGATATGGACCTCTTCGAGCATCCGGAAATATGCGTCGAGCTCCATATTGAGGGCCGCCGCCACCTCCTCGCTGGTGGGTGGACGTTTCAGCTGCTGCTCGAGCACCGAAAATTGCCGCTCCATCCGTTTGAACTTCTCCCGCAGGGACCGGGACAGCCAGTCCTTGGAGCGGAGCTCATCCATGATGGTCCCCCGAATCCGCTGCTCGGCAAAGGTCTTGAACTTCACCCCCCGGCTCGGATCGAACCGTTCAGCCGCAGTGATCAGCCCAATCACCGCCGCACTTGCCAGCTCCTCCTGATCCAGGTGGGGCGGGAGCTGCCGGGCAATTCTGCCGACCAGATATTTCACCAGTGGCAGATGGGAAACAATCAGCTCGTCCCGGGTCGCCAGAGCGGTACGCGAGGCTTCTTCCTCATAGGTCTTCAGCAGGCAGTTCATAAGTTCTCCAATCCCAGTGAAGGGGCAAAATATTTCCGGAAAAAGAACTGGATATTCCCCTTGGCCTTTTGTTCCGTGGTGTTTTCGGCGATGCGCCGCGCCAGCGTGGCGAAGCATTTGCTCGATGCTGCATCAGGATAAAGCTCATAGACTGCTCGCTGCCGCTTTACCGCCTCGAGCAGCCGTTCGTCCCGGGTCACGTACCCCAGGTAATCCAGGGAGATATCGAGGAACCGGTTGGTAGTTGTGCAGAGCTTGGCGTAGACCTCCAGTGCTTCCTCACCGTCCCGGGCCATATTCACCAGCACCTTGAAGCATCGTTCACCGTAGCGGGTCGCCAGCAGCTTGATCAAGGCGTAGACATCGGTGATGGAGGTCGGCTCCGGCGAAACCACCAGGACGATCTCCTGGGCGGCCACCGTGAAATAGGTGACGTTTTCCGAAATGCCGGCCTCGGTGTCGATCAGGAAGATGTCGAATTCCTCTTCAAGGAGGTCCAGCTCGTCCAGCAGGGTAGCCGCTCGGTCTGGCCGAGGCTGGTATATTGCTGGACGCCGGAACCGGCCGGCACCAGCTTGATCCCGCCGGGACCGTCGACTAAAATATCCGCCAGCCGTTTGTCGCCACGGAAGACATCGTTGAGGGTTGCCGACGGGGTCAAGCCGAGCATGACATCGATGTTGGCCAGCCCCAGGTCCGCATCGATCATCAGCACCCGTTTCCCCAGCCGCGCCAGCCCCAAGGCGAGGTTGACCACCACGTTGGTTTTACCGACTCCACCCTTGCCGCTGGTGACGGAAATAACCCGGATCCCCTTCCCTGCCGCTCGCTTAAAGCTGACTGGAGGCTCTTGCCGGCGTCCATGGTACGATCCGGTCATTTTGCGCAGGGTGTCCGCCTGGTCGCCGGCCATGCTCAGCACATTCATCTTTTTGTCCCCCTAAAATCATTGCCGCCAGCTTCTTTCCCGTGGCAACTGCTATATCCTCAGGCACCCGCTGGCCGTCGGTAACGTACGACAGCTGCAGCTTGTACTGCATCACCATGTTGACCAGACAGCCGTAACTCTCGCTCTCATCCAGCTTGGTAAACAGCAGCCGGTTCACCGGGAGCATGCCGAAGCGCTCGATGGTTTCCTGCAACTCCCGGTCCCTGGTGGTGGCGGCGAGACAGAGATGGGTCTCGATGGCAAACCGTGTCTCAAGGAACCCCTTCAGCTCTGCCAACTGCTCCCGGTCCCGGGGACTCCTGCCGGGGGTGTCGATCAGGATCAGCTCCTTGTCGCTGAAACTGGCCAAGACCTGGTCCAGCTCCTCCGGCGTGGCAGCCACCGCCAGCGGCACCCCCATGATCAGGGCGTAATTTTTCAGCTGCTCCACCGCCCCCACCCGGAACGTGTCGATGGTCACCAGCGCTACCCGGACCTTCTTCTGCAGGGCGTGCACCGCCGCCAGTTTGGCGATGGTGGTGGTTTTCCCCACCCCCGTCGGCCCCACCAGTGCGACGATCCGTGGACTCCCTTTTTTCATCCGGAGTGGGCCGCTGCATTTGATCTCGGCTGCCAACGTCTCTTCCAGCGCCCGTCCGAGCTCGGCAGGGGTAGCGCCTTGTGCCACCTCAGTGCTGACCATTGCCAGCAAGGTCTGCAGGGTCGCCCCATTCACCCCGCGCTTCTGCAGCTCTGCCTCAAACCTGGCAAGGGGCTGGCCAGCAACCGGCACCAAGCCGGGATTGGTGGGCGCCTTGGCCGGTAGCGGGTTCTTTGGCTCCGCTGCCGCGGCAGGAAGCGCACCTTCGCCACGAACCACACCAGTGGCAGCACTCAGCAGGACCTTTTTCAGCTCAGCGAGCTCCTGCCGGTCGATACTCTTCGGCAAAAACTCCTGGTAGGCGGTAGGCCGCGGCTCTTCCTGCAGCCTGACCGGCTCCGGCTCCACCTTGGCGACTGGCTCGCTCCCCTTCTTGGCCAGTTCCGCCACCCGCTCGCGCAATTCCCGGACTTCCCGGGCCAGCGGCGCCATCAAGGAATTCTGGAATTCTTCCCGGGTACTGACCGCCTGTTCCTGCTTCTCCTGATACTGGGTTTTTCGCGGCGCCTTCTGCAACTCGGTGGCAGCCGTTACTTCAGTGACAGTTCTGGAGTAGAGGCCGAATAAGCCCCGCCGCCGCACGGTTTTGCAACCAAGGATCATCGCATCCTGCCCTAGTTCGGCTTTGACCAGCTGCAGGGCTTCAGCCGTCGTCTTTGCCTGGAACGTTTTAACTCGCATTGAGACTTATCACCCCCATGGATTGGATTTTTACGGTGGGCGGGATCTCGTTATGGGAGAGGACCGCCAGCGACGGCATAAACCGTTCGGTAAGCTTCTTCACATGGCGCCGAATGGTCGGCGACGCAATCAGCACCGGCTGGGTGCCGGTCTGGTTGAATTTTTCCATCCCCTGCCGGAGATTGTTGAGAATCACCTGGGCGGTATTCGGCTCGATCGCCAGGTAGCTGCCATGTTCCGACACCTGCACCGCGTCGGCAACCAGCTCCTCCACCCGGCGATCTAGGCTGAGCAGGCAGAGGGTGTCGTCGCTCTTCGTATACTGATCGATGATCGAACGGCTCAGCGCCTGCCGCACGAATTCCGTCAGCATCTCCGGATCCTTGGTGGCACCGCCGAAGTCGGCGAGGGTCTCGAGGATCGTGCGGAAATCACGGATCGAGACATTCTCCTTGAGCAGATTTTTTATCACCCGCAGCACCGTGCCGAGGTTGAGGATCGAGGGGACCAGGTCTTCCACCACCTTGGGAAAGCTGGCGGACACATTATCCAGTAGCTGTTGCAGCTCCTGCCGACCGATCAGCTCATGGGAATGTTTCTTGATGATTTCACTGATATGGGTGGCAACGACCGTGGCGGTATCGACGACCGTATAACCGTAGAGCTGTGCCTGTTCCTTGTCCGCCGACTTGATCCAGACTGCGGGGAGGCCGAACACCGGCTCACTGGTTTTGGTCCCATCCACCTGGCCGGAGGTATTGCCGGAATCCATGGCCATCAACTGACCGGGGAGCTCGCCTCCCCCCACCTTTGCCCCTTTGATCAGGATGTTATATTCGTACGGCTTCAGTTTCAGGTTGTCGTGGATATGGATCGGCGGCACGATATACCCCATCCGCTGGGCATTCTGCTTGCGAATCGACCTGATCCGCTCCAGCAGTTCACCCGCCTGGGCCGCATCGACGAGGGGGACCAGACCGTACCCCACCTCCAGTTCCAGCATATCCAATGGGCGGATCGAGCTAACCTGCTCGCCGTTGTCGTCGCTTTCGCTCGCCTCGGCCGCCTCGGCCAGCTCCTCCACCTCCTGGACCTTTTCCTTGGACAGGTTACCCACCAGGTATGCCACCCCCGACAGGAGGAAGAAGGCAAAGTGGGGGAGCCCCGGGATCAGCGCAAAGGCAAACAGCACCCCGGAGGTGACGTAAAAGGCCTTGGGATGTACCATGAACTGGCCGGAAATTTCGTGGCCCAGATTCTTCTCATCGGCCGAGCGGGTCACGATGATACCGGCCGCAGTGGAGATGATGATGGCCGGAATCTGCGCCACCAGACCCTCACCGACGGTGAGCAGGGTATAGTTCTGCAGCGCGTCCTCGAGCGGCATCCCCTTCTGCCAGACCCCGATCACAAAGCCACCGACCACGTTGATCAGCATGATCAAAATGCCGGCAACCGCATCGCCGCGGACAAACTTGCTGGCGCCGTCCATGGAACCGTAAAAATCGGCCTCCCGGGAAATCTTGCTGCGACGCAGCCGCGCCTCCTTCTCGGTAATCATCCCGGAGGAGAGGTCGGCGTCGATGGCCATCTGTTTACCCGGCATGGCATCCAGGG
>JANXYN010000225.1 GCA_025356035.1 Geobacteraceae bacterium | reverse complement strand
CTGCCCCCCCTTCCCCGAAGAGCGGAGGAACTTCTCGTCGATATCCTCCTCGCGGATGCCAAGTTCCGTCATCTTGAGGCGCAGCCAGCGGTTTTTTTCCTCACTGACGGCAAATGTGGTGGTCATCTCGGCTGTGCCCCCGCGCAAACTCCGGCAATTGTGCAGTTCAGACATTTCACGCGGTTTTTGCCGTCGCACCCCTCAGAGATCCCCAGATGGCAGAGGGAGAAGTCGTATTTGACCGGGTCGGCCGGGTCGAGCCGGCGCAGTGATTGGGTTATTTCTCTGGCCATTTTCCAGTCGGCCTGCCTGCGGCTGGTGAAGCCGAGAAATCCACCGATCCGCTGGATATGGGCATCCACCGGGATGACCAGCTTGCTGGCGGGAATCCCCTTCCAGATCCCCAGGTCGATGCCGTCGGCGGGGCGCACCATCCAGCGCAGATACATGCAGAGCCGCTTGCAGGCGCTCCCCGAGGCTGGTGAGGGGAAGAAAAATGGGAAATAGGAGTCGGCCGGGATTTCCGGCGTGCCAAACACCGGTGAATAGTCCATGGCGAGGATGGTAGCGGTGAATTCGATCAGGGTGGGGGTGATGTCGTCGGCCGTCGGGTCATAGCAGCCGAGCAGGTAGTCGCCGATGGAGTCGGCCTCCTCCAGCATGGTGCGGCACGCCAGAAGCAGCGCGCAGAGGTCCCGGGCGTCGTTGAAGCGGTGTTTGAAGCCGGCAAAGAGGGTAAGGCCCTGCTCCGGCTCGTAGCTCTCCACAAAGCGGCGCGGCGACGGACCCAGCTTGGAAAAGATCACCTCTAGGTTCCGCAGGATGATCTTGACGTTGCCGTAGGCAAAGGAGGCGGCGATGAAACCGGCAATCTCCTGGTCGGCGGGTTCCTGATAGCGGTGGCAGAAGGAGAGGGGGTCGTTCGCCAGGTGGGTTTGGGAGCGGGCGGCGTAAAGGGCCTCCAGAAGGTCTTTCAGCGACTGGCTACTCACCCTTCACCCCTTGCCGGGGTCTGGAGAATAAAGGTCACCGGGCCGTCATTGGTGAGGGTCACCTGCATGTTTGCCTGGAAGATGCCGGTCGCCACCGGCACGCCCAGCTCTCGGGTTTTGGCGACAAAGTATTCATAGAGCCGGTTGGCCTCCTCGGGCGGCGCAGCGGTATCGAAGGAGGGTCTCCGCCCCTTGCTGCAGTTGCCGGCCAGGGTGAACTGGGAAACGACCAGCAGCTCCCCCTGGACATCGGCCAGGGAGAGGTTCATCTTCCCAAACCCATCCTCGAAGAAGCGCAGGCCGACAATCTTCTCCGTCAGCCAGTCGGCATCTCGATCCGTGTCCCCCTTCTCCACCCCGAGCAGGACCAGGGTGCCACGGCCGATGGCGCCGACGCTCTTTCCATCAACCTCAACCTTTGCCGAGCTGACCCGCTGGATTACCGCTTTCATTATGCCTCATTTTCGTCTGTAAATTGAAGGAACACGCCGTTTGCCGAAACAAGGCGGGCGCATGCCATGCGCCCCTACGAGCCGAAGACCTTCTTGAATGTGTCCCGGTAGATTTTAAGCGCCCCTGCACTGAACGGGACGAATACCACCTTTGTTAGCTCCGGATATCGCTCCAGCGCTTGCTTTGCTTCATCCATGGCAATTGCGCATGCCTGGTCCATGGGGTAGCCGTAGACCCCGGCGCTGATGGCCGGAAAGGCGATGGTCTTGAGTCCGTTGGCATGGGCCACTTCGAAGCAGCGACGGTAAGCACTTCGCAAAAGTTCCGGCTCCCCCTTGGTCCCGCCGTGCCAGACGGGCCCCACCGTATGAATAACGTGCCTGGCCGGCAGCCGATAACCCTTGGTGATCTTAGCGTCGCCGGTGACACAGCCGCCGAGGGTGGCGCACTCCGCCACAAGCTCCGGCCCGGCGGCCCGGTGGATAGCGCCGTCCACTCCGCCGCCGCCAAGCAGGGTGCTGTTAGCAGCGTTGACGATGGCATCGACCGCCAGTTTGGTAATGTCTCCCTGGATAATCTCGATCTTTTCCTTCATGGCTGGCCTCCGGGAAAACAATCTTTGCCACAGAGACACGGAGACACAGAGGAAATCATAAATCCCAAGCCCGAAATTCTGAACATATCCAACAATTCGTGAAATGGTTTAGGATTTTGTTTTTTCTCCGTGCCTCTGAGCCTCTGTGTAGAGGTTCTACTTCTCTATCAAACTACGCAGGGTCTGGAGATTTACCATATCCATCTCGTCGTTATCCCCCTTGGGGGTTTCGAGGATCTTGGGAATCTTGGCGAAGCGCGGGTCGTTCATGATGGAGCGAAATCCGTCGAGCCCCATGGCACCTTGGCCGATGTGCTCATGACGGTCGACCCGGCAGTTGAGACCCTTTTTCGAGTCGTTCATGTGGAAGGCCTGCAGTCGGTCGATGCCGATGATCCGGTCGAATTCGGCGAAGACCTGTTTGTACCCGGCCGGCGTGGTGATATCGTAACCGGCGGCGAAGGTGTGGCAGGTGTCGTAGCAGACCGCGAAGCGCTCCGGGAAGGCCGAGCCGTCGATGATGGCTTTCAGATGCTCGAAGGTATAGCCGACGTTCGAACCTTGGCCGGCGGTGGTCTCCAGCAGGACCTTCCCCTGGTAAGCCGGTACCGTCTTGAACAGCTGGTCAAAGGCCGCGCAGATCCTTTTGATCCCCACTTCCTCGCCGTCCCCTACATGGGCGCCCGGGTGCATGATGATCTTGTTGATGCCGAGCCTGGCGCAGCGCTCCATCTCCTCGCCAAAGGCTGCCAGGC
>JANXYN010000188.1 GCA_025356035.1 Geobacteraceae bacterium | reverse complement strand
TTCCGGGGGATAAATCCCCCGGCTACCATCCAACGCCCCTAACGGGGCTTATAGACCTGTACAGCAATTTGCTAACCGGGCAACGATAGATTCTCTCCGTGACCTCCGTGTCTTCGTGGTTAATTATCTGATTGTTACGAGGTGGCTATGAAAAAGATCGGGATCTTGACCAGCGGCGGCGACTGTTCCGGGATGAACTCCGCCATTCGCAGCGCGGTGCGCACCGCGTTGACAATGAAGGTTGAAATGGTGGGGTTTCGCAAGGGGTTTCTCGGGCTGATCAAGGGGGACTCGTTGGTGATGGACACCAGGGCAGTTTCCGGCATACTGCAGCGGGGTGGGACCTTTCTCCAGTCGGCACGCTGCGATGAATTCAAGGTCGCGGACGGCCAGCAGAAGGCCCTGGCCAAGCTTAAAGAGCTGGGGGTCGAGGGGCTCGTAGTGATCGGTGGCGACGGCTCCCTCAATGGTGCGCTCGCCCTTGACCGGCTCGGTTTTCCGGTGATCGGCATTCCTGCCAGCATCGACAACGATATCGCCTTTACCGATATGGCACTCGGCGTGGACACGGCACTCAACAACATCATCTACGCGGTGGACTGCATCAAGGATACCGCCAGCTCCCACGCCAGGGCCTTTGTCATCGAGGTGATGGGCCGCAACTCCGGCTATCTCGCCAGCGTAAGCGCCATTGCCAGCGGCGCCGAATACGCCATCGTCCCGGAAATCGAATATGACTTGACCGATGTATGCAGCCAGCTCCGCCGCCGCTTCGAGGAGGGACGGGACAATGCCATTATCATTGTAGCCGAGGGGGCCGGCCACGCCCAGGCAATCGCTGACTCGATCAAGGATGCCATCGGCTTCGAGACCCGGGTGACGGTGCTAGGGCACTACCAGCGTGGTGGCGCGCCGTCGGTGTTTGACCGGTTGCTGGGGAGCAGGTTCGGCAAGCGGGCGGTGGAACTGCTGCTGGAAGGAGAAAAAGGGAAGATGGTCGGTCTCTCCTGTCACGCCCTGGTCGCCACCCCCCTGGCGGAGGTGACCGTCACCCCCAAACGGCTGGATGACGATATGTTAAGGATGGCGGAGATGCTCGGAATATAATGAAGCAGGCAAAAGGCTAAGGGCTAAAGGCGCGAGGTTTAAAATCCTTTAGCCTTTAGCCCTTTGCCTTTAGCCCTTATTGTCACCTCTTCACCAGCACGCTGACCCCTTTCTTGAACGGATCGATCTGGTAGTAGCGCTGGAGGGCAAAGATCTGCGATTCATCGAGGCTGGTTCCCCTGCTCAGCAGCATCAGACCGGTGCCGCTGCGCACATCGCGCGCCAGCACCATGCCGCCCCGCAACTCCCTGGGATGCAGCTCCAGTTCCACCCTGTCGGTCCCCCTGAACAGCTCCCCGTATATCTCTTCCACCATGTCTGCCACGGCGGGGAACAGTGCCGGGTCCAGGCTACTCCCCAGCTCACTTTTAACCTTCTGCAGCGTAAGCTCCACGGCATTGTCCCCCAAGAACTCGCCAATGGTTTGATCGATAAAATCTGCCAGGGCAATGATCCGGGACCCGAGCGGGATTTCCTCCCCTTTCAGCCCGTCGGGGGCTCCCCCGCCGTCGTACCGTTCATGGTGGTGCCGGATCAGCACGCCGGCCTCCCTGAGATCTTCGATGGCATCGACCGCCGCCTGCCCACGAATCGTATGCTGCATATATTCTCGCAGCTGATCGGCGTTCATCTCTTCCATCCGCTTCAGCATCAGATGATCGGAGATGCCGATCTCCCCGATGTCGTGGAGCAGCGAGGCCACGTAGACCGTCTCCACCTCGTTTTCGGCCAAGCCACTGGCAGTTGCGATCCTGACCGAGATCTCCGCCACATTGCGCGTGTGGTTCTTGCACTCCTTGGCCCGCAGCTCCACCAGCCGTGAAAAGGCAATGATCGTCTCCTGATAATTTTTCCGCTGGCGCTCGTTCCTCTTATGCAGTTCCTCGTTGTTCTTGCGCAGTTGCACGGTCTGCTCCATGACCCGTTCCTTCAGGCTACTGTTCCATTCTGTCAGTTCTTCGTTCTGCTTATTGACCAGCTCGGTCAGCCGCCGGTTTTCCTGGACCAACCGGTAGCTTTGCAAACCCTCGCGCAAGGCCTGCAGCAGCTCCCCGTCATCCCATGGCTTGGTGAGATAGCGGTAGGCGCATCCCTTATTGATGGCATCAATGGTGACCGCCAGCTCGGCGAAACCGGTAAGCATTATCCGCATGGCGTCAGGCGCAAGCTCCTTGGCCTGCTCAAGGAATTCGACCCCGCTCATCCCCGGCATCCGCTGGTCCGAGACAATCAGGCCGATATCTGGCGTCTTGGCCAGGATCTCCAGCGCCTCCTCACCTGAACCGGCGGTCAAGAGCTGAAATGGCTCCTTGCGCAACAGCCGCTTCAGGGACAGAAGTATGTTCTGTTCGTCATCCACCAGCAATACGGTATCAGTCATAGCTCGCCTCCATCCACGATCGGGATTCTAACGGTGAAGGTGGTGCCGCACCCCACAGTGCTCTTAACGGTAATTTCGCCGTTATGCTTCTTGATGATATCATAGGTGATGCTTAGTCCCAGGCCAGTCCCTTCCCCTACCACCTTGGTGGTAAAGAATGGTTCAAAAACCCGGTTCTGCTGATCCTCGGGGATGCCGCGCCCCGTATCCGTGACCGAGGCAAAGATGGAACCATCGGCATACCAGGTCCTGAGCGCGATTTCCCCCTGTTTTTCAATGGCATGGGCCGCATTGACCAGCAGATTCATGAATACCTGGTTCAGCTGCTGGGGAAAACAGCGGGTCGAAGGGATATCGCCATACTCCCTTTTCAGGGTAACCTTGTATTTCAACTCATTCCAGACGATATTCACGGCGCTCGCCAGGCATTCATTGATATTGGCGATGATCGACTCAGCGTTATCCATCCGGGAAAAGGTCTTTAGGTCCTGGACGATCTTGCGCACCCGTTCGGCGCCATCCAGGGACTCCATGATCAGCTCATTGGCATCCCGCATGATATGATCAACATCCAGCTCTTGACGCTGTTCCGCCGCTTTTGCCAGAATCTCCGCACCGCCCACGGAGTCGATGGTCCGCGACTGGAACTGGATAAAGTTAACCAGGGCAACCCAGTATTGGTCGAGCATGCCGAGGTTGCACTTGATGAATCCCAGAGGGTTGTTGATTTCGTGAGCCACCCCCGCGGCCAAAAGACCGATGGACGCCATTTTCTCCTGCTGTACAATCTTGGTCTGGGAAAACGCCAGATCCACGTAAGCCTTTTCCAGCGCATCGGTGATTTTTTTCATTTCCGTGGTATCGTGAATAGTAATGACCATGCCGGAGATCCGGCTATCGCTCATCTCCTTGAACGGATAATGCTTCAGTTCAAACCAGCGGCTGGTCGGTTTATGAAACAGTTCGAGGCCCAGATCGTAGCAGGCATTGGCATCTATCTCAAAGCCGAACAGGACCTCCTTCCAGGTTTTGTCGAGGAGCTCTTGCTGGCTCTTGCCGGCCAGCTCAAGAACCGCCTTGTTGCACCTTTTGATTCGTCCTTCCTGGTCGGCCAGGATGACCATATCACCGACACAATCCATGGTCTGTTCCCATTCGCCTTTGACCTTTTCCATCTGGCGGAACAGGTTCTTTAACTGTTCGTGTTTCACCAACAGCTCGGCTTTGCTCTGCTGCAGACTTTGTTCTGTCCGCTTCTGTTCGGTAACGTCCTGGGCGACGCAGACGATGCCATGCACCTTGCCATCCCGTTGGCGCAGCACCGAACTGGAGAAGGAAACCGGGATCTTCTCCCCCCACTTCGCCCGATAGGTGGTTTCCACGTTGCAGAGCGGCACAAAGTCGGCTAGATCATGGAGCATCCTGGTGACCAACCCCTCTTCCACCAGGATGGTTTCAACTGCACGGCCGATCACTTCCGCTTCGGTGTAGCCGAGCAGGTCGAGCAGCGCCTGGTTGACCGTCTGAATCCTTGCGTCAGGCGTCACCACCATCAAGGTATCTATCATGCTCTCAATGACACTGTTCAAATATTCCCTGGAGACTGTTGTCTCCCGCAACTCTCTGACCATGCCATTAAAGGTATCTGCAAGCTGCCCAATCTCATCCTGGTTTGCCACCTCGATCTGCACGTCAAGCTGACCGTTTGCCAGGCTGATCACGCCATTGGTCAGTTTCTTGATCGGCAGGGCGATATGCCGGGCAAAAAACAGGGCGATAACATGGAAAACCAACACTCCCGCAAGGGTCAGACCGGTGCTGAGCATCGTGAAATTGCGCGCGATTTTCTCAATGACGCTATCCGGCAGCCCCTCCCGGATCAGGATGGTATGGAGCGCCCGCTCTAATATAAGGGAGTTGACGATTCCCCAGGCAACGATCACCAGAATGAAGGCGACCATAATCTTGTTTTTGATGCTTGAAGGGGAAGCTGCTCGTTCCGGCATGACGGTTCCGTGTTCGGGGCGAATAAAGTCGCCCCCGGCTGCAATACCAACGGCGAAAAGACGGGCTGATTGCAGCGGGGGTCTGCTCTATCTATCGGCTGGGGGAAGGAGTAACTTGAGTGTAGCGGAAAAAGGTTGGCTGGGTCAGGGGAAGAGGCGAGCAGTGAAACAGCAGCAAGGCCACCGTCTCATGGCGGGGAGAGCAGGAGATCGAGGATCTCTTCGTGCCTGTTGAGAATCGCCAGGGCGGGAAGCTCGCTTTTATAGGCAACAAAAGGCACCCCGGCGGCGGCGGCCGCCTGGCGGTCGACTTCCGAATCCCCCACGAACAGCGCCTCGTCAGGGGCGATCCGGAAATGCGTCAGTACCTTCAACAAAGGCTCCGGATGAGGCTTTGGATTGGCGACCTTGGCGGCAGTCATGACACAGCCGAAGTACCCTTGCAGGCCAAAGCTTTCCAGCACCAAGTCCATGGAGGTTGAACGGTTGGTGCAGACCGCCAGTCCGACTAGCGGTACCAATTTGGCCAGGGTCTCCCGGAATCCCTCCTCCATCTGCATCAGCGGCACCAGTTCCCGGTAGTCGATGGCCCCGGCATAACGGAGTGACTGCTGATGGTCCGACTCTTCCGGAAAGAAATAGGCCAGAACATCGCGGTTGGCGTAGGTATGGAGGACCCGCATCACTGCCTCATCACCCCGGTTCAGCGCCGGCCTCCCCATCATGGCCATGATCCGCTGATAAAAGTTAAGGTTCGCCTCGAAAGAATCGAACATCACGCCGTCGCAGTCGTAGATAACCGCTTTGTATTTAGTCGCCAAGAGCACCTCTTGCAACTCACGGGCGCATGCCATGCGCCCCTACCCTTGATGCTTCATGGATACCAGATATTCCTCCCACTCGATGGGGAGGAGGTATTTCTTTTTGTTGTTGCACTCCTTGCAGGCAGGAACCACATTGCCGCGGCTACTTTTACCACCTCGGGAGACCGGCACCAGGTGGTCCATGGTCAACTCCGTAGCCGGGAATTTCAAGCCACAGTAATGGCAAAGCCCCTGGGCGATCCGGTTCTGCCACCACCGGCTTTTGCGCAGCTCCCGGGCCTTCTCCTTCTCCCTTTTTATCTCCTGCTCGGAGAGCTCGATGATGAATGCCTGCAAAATAACCTCAACAGAAATCCGATCCAACCTATTTGCCCCGTTTGAATTCCTCAATCGCCCGCCGCGCCAACTCATCACAGCGTTCGTTTTCGGCATGGCCATCATGCCCCCGGACCCACGCCCACTCGACCTGGTGGACCTTGGAAAGCTCCAGCAACCGCTCCCAGAGGTCACGGTTTAAGACCTCCTCCCGCTTGCTGTTCTTCCAACCCTTCTTCAGCCAGCTGCTGATCCATTCCGTCATCCCCTTCACCAGATACTGGGAATCGGTGGTAATCAACACCTGGCAAGGACGCTTCAGCGATTCGAGGGCCTTGATGGCCGCCGTCATCTCCATCCGGTTGTTGGTGGTCTCTGCTGCGGCCCCGGCCAGCTCCTTTTCGCTGCTGTTGTGGCGGAGAATGGCGCCGTACCCCCCCACCCCAGGATTGCCGCTGCAGGCGCCGTCGCAAAAAATCTCAACCCTGGTTGACATAGGCACCTTCCTGCTTCAAAAGTTCGGCAATTGCAGCCATCACCCGTTCCACGATCAGCACCTGGGTTTCCTTGCAATCCTTGAGCGCATAGAGATCGGAAAAATCAAGCGGTTTGCCGAACACCACCATCCCCCGTTGGCCGAAGCCGGGAAATTTCCAGCGGTTAAGGCCGATCAGCGCAGTGGGAATTACCTGGGGCCTGGTGTCGTAGATAATCTTCCCCACCCCGCGGTTCCCCTGACCGAGGATCCCCGCCTTGTTCCTGGTCCCCTCCGGGAAGAGCATCACCTTCTGGTCCTTGAGCAGCTCGTTGATCACCTGGCCAGCCCGGGTATCCCGACCGCGCCTTACCGGAAAAGCCCCCCAGGAGCGGAACATCAAGCTGAGCAGGCCGTGGCCAAAGAGCTCCTCCTTGGCCGGCGCCCAGAGCATCTGCAGCGGGAATCTACCGATTACGGCCCAGGGGAGAAAGACGGTGTCGTAGGCGGAAATATGGTTAGAGGCGAACAGCACCCCGCCCCGGTGGGGGATCTGCTCGGCCCCCTTGATCCGGAAACGGTTGAAAAACGATGCGTAACTGCCGATGATGTAAACGGAAAAGACCACCCAGAGACGGCGGAGGAAGGAGACGTGCACGGTAACCCCAATGAACTGATTTTGATCCGCTTAATATAGCACAGATCGGCAAACCAGTTCAATCCATATGAAAGCGGGCCTGCCTCACATGCCGATCCCGGCGATGGCCGCACGGCACCCAGGGCAACGCCCGTCCTTGATCAGGTTCACCTTGATGGAATAGCCCTGCCGCTCGATGAGCAGCTTGCCACACCCGGGGCAATAGGTGCTTTCCCCCCCCTCCCCAGGGACGTTCCCCTCGTAGACATACTTCAACCCGGCATCGATGCCGATCTGCCGGGCACGGCGCAGCGTGGCGACCGGCGTGCGCGGCTGATCGGTGAGCTTGTAGGTGGGATAGAACTGGCTCACGTGCCAGGGGGTCTCCACCCCGACCTGTTCGGCAATGAAGCGGGCAATCCCGCGCAACTCCGCGTCGGAGTCGTTCCAGTTGGGGATCAGCAGGGTGGTGATCTCGATCCAGATCCCGAGGCGCTTGTACTCGAGAATCGAGGCCAGCACCTCGTCGAGCATGGCGTGCACCACTTCCCGGTAAAACTTGACGGAAAACCCCTTCAGATCGATATTGGCCGCATCGAGGAAGGGGTGGATCTGGGCGAGCGCCTCTGGGGTGATATAGCCGTTGGTGACGAAGATATTTTTCAGGCCGGCAGCGTGGGCCAGGATGGCGGTCTCATAGGCATATTCGTAAAAGATGGTCGGCTCGGTATAGGTATAGGCGATCGACTGACAGCCTGCCGCCAGCGCCCGGCTGACGATCTCCGCCGGCGACAGGTCAGTACCGGCTATGACCAGCTTCCCCTGTGCGGGCTGAGAAATGGCGTAGTTCTGACAGTGCAGACAACGGAAATTGCAGCCGACCGTCGCTATCGAATAGGTGGTGCTTCCCGGCAGGAGATGGAATAACGGCTTCTTCTCGACCGGGTCCAGGTGCTCGGCGACCGCCTTGCCATAGACCAGGGTGAACAGGGTACCGTCCCGGTTCTCCCGCACACCGCAGATCCCCCGCTGGCCATCGGCAATGCGGCAGCGGAACCGGCAGAGTCCGCATTTTACCTGCTTGCCATCAAGCCTTGCATAAAACATGGCCTCCTTCATGACCGACCTCCTTTCCTCACTAACAGCCTGTTAAGGGAGTATAGCAAAAATGGGCGACGGGGCAACCTTGACAAACCACCCGCCTTTGGCTACTGTTGCAGTGATACGACAATTTCTCCACAAGCAAGGACGCCGATGATTTCCGTTATAATCCCGGTCCTCAATGAACAAGAAGCGCTGGCCCGGCTCCTCCCGCAACTGGAAGGAGTTGCCGGAGTTGAATCCATAGTGGTTGATGGCGGCAGCGATGATTACAGCTGTGACCTGGCTGCGGTCCATGCCGACCGGGTCATTGCCAGCGACAGAGGGCGGGCGATCCAGATGAATAGAGGTGCCCACTGCGCGTCCGGCGACATCCTCCTCTTCCTCCACGCCGATTCACGTCTGCCAGCCGGCTGGCAGTCGCTGATCGAAGAGGCGCTGCAGGATCGGGGAGTGGTCGGCGGCGCCTTTGATCTGAAACTGGACGATGATCGCTTCCTGTTCCGCACCATCGGCCGGGTCGCCTCGCTCCGTTCCCGGCTGCTCAAGACCCCCTACGGCGACCAGGGGATTTTTGCCAGAACCAAGATATTCAGCCAGCTGAGCGGTTATCGCGCCATCCCGATCATGGAGGATGTGGATTTCGCCCGGCGCCTGCGCAAATCCGGCAAGCTCGCCTTCATCGGCCGACCGCTGGTTACCTCTGCGCGTAAATGGCTACATCATGGTATCTTCAGGACCACTGCCGCCCACTGGCTAGTCAGCATCGGCTTTTACCTGGGGCTCTCCCCCCAACGCCTGCTATCCCTCTACACAACGGTCATTTCCAAACATCAGTTGAAAAATACCCATTTAAAATAAATATTTACCCCTGTCACATTTCTGCTGCTGTCTGCAAGATATTTTCATAAAATTGCATAATTTTGTTCTATACCAGTTTTCGTCCGTTATTACATACAGTTAGGCGACACCTGCCGCTTCCAAAGCTAGCACCTTGGCAGGTTGTTCTAAAATAGCGGTACTTTTTACCCCCCCCTGCCGCTTGCAAACTGCTGTTTTGCAACGATTTTTTGGAATTTTCCGCTTGCATCGCCAGTTACGTTTAATTTATAGTGATCATAGAGAAATTTCATAAGAAAGGAGAATATAACATGCAATGCCCCATCTGTAGCAACCGGGCCCAGATCGAGATCGACATGCATTCGGACGGCTATGCCCACAACCTGCTGGAATGCGCCAACTGCGGCGCCATCTGGCTTTACAAATTCGGCGAGACGACCCTTCTGAACAAAAAGGTCGCGTAATAAAGGCAAAAACAACCTGCCCAACAGCCAGCCGCTAGCGCTGGTCCAACTCCTTCAGCCTGCCGGTGGCCGCTTCCAGCTCGACGACCTTGCGGCGCAGCTCCTTATTAAGCTTGTGCACTCCTTCCTCTGCCAGTTTGCGCGCCGTGATATCACGCCCTTCCGGAACCAGCAGCACTACCTGGCCCTGTTCATCCTTGACCGGCTTGAGTGAAAAATCGACATAAACGAGCCCGCCATCTGGGGTCGGGTGAGTGGCTTCAAAGCGGGTGAATTTCCCAAGGGCCGCCGTTTTGATCGCTTCCCGGAGCCTCTCCTGCTGCTCCGCTGAATGGGTCCACCAGGGGGTCTCCCAGAAGGGCTTACCAAGCACCTCGGCTTCTTTCCCTTTGATGAAATCAAAGGCGGTCCTGTTAATTTTAATCAGGGTCCCGTCCGGTTTCATAAGGCCCATCAGTTGGAACGCCTGGTCAAAGATGACCTGCAACAGCGCCTCGTTCTCCCGGCGCTCTTTCTCTGCACGGTTCCGTTTTGTGACATCGCGCTGCAGGGCCACAAAATGGGTGATCTGGAAGGTACTGTCCATGAGCGGGGCTACATACCATTCCATGACAAACTCGGTGCCGTCTTTACGATAATTTACCGTCTCCCCCTGGAACGTCTGCCGGTGCATCAGTCGCTGCAGCATCCGCTCGAGCTCTGCCCGGTCAGTCTTTGGCCCCTGCAAGATCCGCGGGGTTTTGCCAAGCACCTCCTCGGCCGTGTAGCCGGTGATCCTGGTAAAGGCAGGATTGACATAGACAATCCTCGGCCCCGGCGGGTCGAGTTCGGCGGTGGTGATGGTAATTGCTTCACTGGTTTGCTGAACAGCCGACTCAAGCAGGCGCAACAGCTCTTCGGTCCGCTTTCGTTCGGTGATATCCATGACCGTGATCGAAAGGGAACTGAATCTTGCCCTATCAGCGGGAATGGCCAGGGCCAGCCAGATGTTTTTGCGTTCACCATGAAGGGTCTGCAGGGCTGCTTCCGCCTCAAAACGACTCTTTCCTTCGGCGATGGCGATAAGCGCCTCACGGAATATCGGCAGCGAGCCCGGCTCGAAAAGCTGCGCCAACCCCTCCAGCAGCTCAGTTTTACTCGGCGCCCCACAAAGCCGTAACGCTGCCTCATTAACATCGAGGAGCTTGAGCTTCTGTAGGGCTTGCCGGACAAAATCGGGGCGTTCCACGAAGTATTGGCTGATTTTATTCACTCCATGCTCGGCCAGATTGTCGAGGTCCGCCTTGACTGCGGAAACATCCACCTCCAGGATGGAAACCGGCGCTGACTGTAAAATTGCCTGAAATCGCGCCTCACTCGCACCCTGTGCCTTGGTGGCCCGGAAAATTTCTGCCAGATACCGCTTAATAAGCCAATACAGGATGAAGGCGGTCACTGCAACGTAAAACCACCCCTTGCCAGTCTCCAGCAAGGTGAACAAGGTCCTATCGGTGATGAGCAGCGCCAAGAACCGATCAGAGAAGATAATCCAGACCCCACCCATAATGGCATAGATGGCAGCAATCTTGACCGGCACCCCACTGAATTTAGGCAGATGGGCAGTTTCTTTCTGCTTGTTCATGACTCAGAGCCTCGCTTGGGAAATGTGTCAACTGAAGCCAGACGGCGCATGCCAGCTATAACAACAATAGCAGGAATTTAGCCCACTGCAATTCCCTGCTGTTAGCCAGCATCCCGTCATGACAAGCCCAAGGTTGATGGGGTGGATGGCAGGTCAGCGGTGCCGCGCCAGCCACTTCTCCCCTTCCATCCACCAGAGAACCAGACTGCCCAAGACGACAGAGATTGCCAGATCCAACGCCGGGAGCGGCAGGGTGGCGAAATAGCGCTGGAGGGTCGGCAGATAAACCACCGCCAGCTGGAAGGCGAGAACCAGTGCCGCCATGCCGGCAAGAAGCGGATTGGAGAAAAGGCCGATAGAGAAGAGGGAATCCCTGGTGGAACGACTGCCAAGGGCTTGAAACAGCTGGGAGATGGTAAGAGTAGTGAAGACCATACTCTGCCAATGGGGGTCACCACCCCGCCAGTAGCCATAGCCGGTCCCCAAGCCGATCGCCCCGATCAGGAGGCCAACTCTCACAATATGGCCACCCACCCCCCGGGCAAAGATGCTCTCGTCGGGAGGAACCGGAGGGCGGCGCATGGTCTCGCGTTCGGCCGGCTCTACTCCCATGCCGAGGCCAAGCAGGCCATCGGTCAAGAGGTTAAGCCAGAGAAGCTGCAGCGGAAGGAGCGGCAGCGGCATCCCCAGGAGCGGCCCCACCAGCACCAGCAGGATCTTGCCGATGTTGCCGGCGATGGAGAACCTGAGGAACTTGCGGATATTGTCGTAGATGACCCGCCCTTCCTCCACCGACGCGACAATGGTGGCGAAGTTGTCGTCACGCAGGACCATGTCGGCCGCTTCCCGCGCCACGTCGGTGCCGGTCATCCCCATGGCGATACCGATATCGGCTTTTTTCAAGGCAGGGGCATCGTTGACCCCGTCGCCAGTCATGGCGACAATCTCCCCCTGCGCCTGGAGGGCCTGGATAATGTTGAGCTTCTGCTCCGGCGCCACCCTTGCGTAAACCGACACCTCCCCGACTAGTTTTGCCAGCTGGGCACCTGACAGGCGCGCCAGCTCAAGGCCGGTGAGGACTCGTCCATCATCGGCAATGCCGAGCGACCGAGCGATCTGTAGAGCGGTGAGCGGGTGGTCGCCGGTGATCATCAGTGGCCGGATGCCTGCGGTTTTGCAGCGCAGCACCGACTCATGCGCCTCCGGGCGCGGGGGGTCGAGCATGCCAACCAGACCGATAAAGACCAGCTCACGCTCCAGTTCCGCTGCTGGGTCCCCCGGGCCGAGGAGACGATAGCCAACGGCCAGAACACGCATGCCGTCACTGGCCAGCAGATCACTGACGGTAGCGATGCGACTGCGCCACTCATCGTCCAGCGGCTCGCTATGATCGTCCACCCAGACACGGGTACTGATCCCAAGCAAACTTTCGACCGCTCCCTTGGCAAAGACCAGCGCTCCCCCTGCCACGGCGCCGAAGATGGCAGCGGTCTGTTGCAAGGCTGGCTCCAGCTCCTGAAAGGCAAGACAGCGGTGGAGGGTCGCCATTCGCTTCCGACCAGCATCGAACGGAACCTCATCGATCCGGGGAAACGCCCGCTCGAGGTCGCTCTTCCACAGACCAAAGCGGGCGGCGGCCACCAGCAGCGCCCCCTCAGTCGGGTCGCCGAGGGTCTCGAAGGGGTAAACTTGGCTGTTCGCCCCGGAAGTATCGACCGTCTTCAGCGTCGCATCGTTGCACAGGGCGCCGCCGGCCAGGAGCAGTGCCAGGGAGGAATATGCGGACCCATGGCCATAAGCCCCTACAGATTCTGAGCTGGATAGATCGGCTGGTTTTTCGATGATATCCACGTGGTGTCCCACCACATGGAGCACGGCGACCGTCATCCGGTTTTCGGTGAGGGTACCGGTCTTGTCCGAGCAGATCACCGTCACCGAACCGAGGGTCTCCACTGCTGGCAGCTTGCGGATCAAGGCGTGGCGCTTGAGCATCCGCTGCGCGCCAAGGGCAAGGGTGATGGTCAGCACTGCCGGCAATCCTTCGGGAATCGCCGCCACCGCGATGCTCACGGCCATCATGAACATCAGCCGCAGCTCTTCACCGCGGAGCAGGCCGACGAAGAAAATCAACAGCGCAATAGCCACCGCAATCACGGCCAGCATCCGCCCCAGCTGGTCAAGGCGGCGCTGCAGGGGGGTCGGTTCCCGGCTCACCTCCTGAATCATGGTGGCGATCCGGCCGAGCTCGGTGGTCATACCGGTCGCCACCACCACCCCCTCCCCCCGCCCGTAACTGACCACTGTTCCCAGGTACGCCATGTTGCGCCGGTCGCCAAGCGGCAGCTCCTGCTCCGGTAATGGCCGTGATTCCTTCTCCACCGGCTCTGACTCGCCAGTCAGGGCAGCCTCCAGAATTCGCAGATTGGCACAGCTAACGATGCGACAATCGGCCGGCACCAGGTTGCCGGCCTCAAGAAACAGGTGATCTCCCGGTACCAGCTCCCGGGCGGAAATTTCACGCACTGCTCCGCCGCGACGAACCCTGACCAGCGGGACCGACAGCTGCTTCAAGGCGGCCATCGCCCGTTCTGCCCGATACTCCTGGATAAAGCCGAGTAATGCAAAGAGGAGGACGATCGCCGCGATAACAGCTGCATCGCCGAAATCACCGAGCAGCCCGGAAATACCGGCCGCAACAATCAGCACCACTACCATCACGGCGGTCAGCTGCTCCCAAATGATCCGCCAAGGGGACACCCCGCCTCGCTCCAGCAGTTCGTTCGGGCCATAGTGGGCAAGGCGGCGGAGTGCCTCCTCCTCGCTGATCCCCTCTGGGCCGCTCTCAACCAGGCGCAACACCTCAGCCGTTGTCTGGTGGTGCCAGTCAGACATCAGTTACCTCTCTACAACCTCCGCATGGGCACGGGGATCAAACGGATTCATCCTAACTGCCAGGGAAAAGAGGTACGGATAGTCATGTTTTAAGTGCTCCATATAACTGATCCACTCACGGGTCAAGTGGTGGTAGACCCGCCGGATATCGCCATCCAGGTGTTCCAGGTCGGCTGCCGACAGACTTTCCAGGCTTTTGCGCGCCTCCAGCTCCTCGATGAGGTGGAACACCGCCCAGAGAAGGTCAGTAAACTCGTCGTGTTCGAGCAGGTTCGGGTTCTCCAAAAGGCCGAGCATGAAGCCGCGCCGGGCGGCGAGTAAGTTTTTCAGGCACGGCAGCTTGCCGTTGCGACAATCCACCTGCAGGTCATAGTGCTTGAGGAATGCCGCCGCCTGTCTGAACTCTTCATGCCCCCACTGGCCGGTCACCTGCAAGCGCGCCATGAGTTCCCCGCCGTTACGCAGCAGCAGGGGAAAATCGCGCAGCAGCTCGGTTCCCACCTCGCTAAAGAATACCCCGATCACCATGTTCAGTTTGCGCCTGATGGCAAGCCGCTCCCGCTCCTTCAGCACCCGCTCGATCATCATGGTGACAAACAGGACATATATGGGTAGAAAAGCGAGGTTGCCGAGGACACCGGCAGCAATCTCGGGCGCATGGCCGAAGACGAGGTAGTCGAGTCCATACAGAACCAGCGAAACAATCAGCAGCAGCCAGACGATCTTTTCCACGTGCAGATTAAGCCGTTTCATTTAAAAATCTCCAGAATCATGAGTTGTGTAGGGGCGCAGGGCCTGCGCCCTGTTGGCATTGCGGAGAAGCCTCCAATGGGCGGACGCCGTCCGCCCCTACTGACCTGCCGCTATGTGGCCCGTAACGCCTCCACGATATTCATCCGCGCCGCCCTAAACGCCGGGAGCACCCCCCCGACCAGCCCCATGATCAGCGAGAAGAGCAGCGACTTCCAGACCGTCTCGAAGTTCAGGGTAAAGCTGAAGGCAAGTTCGGCAAAGGTCTGCCAGTTCATGGTGGAAATGGTGAGCAGCTGGAGGAATGAGGCGAAGAAGACGCCCACCACCCCCCCCAGCAGCCCGAGGAAGAGCGATTCGGCGATAAAGGCAGTTAGGATGATCCCCTTGCCGAACCCGAGCGCCCGCAAGGTGCCGATCTCGGTGATCCGGTTAGCCACCGCCGCATACATGGTGATCATGGCGCCGATCACCGCGCCGAGGGAAAAGATGATAGTCAGCGTGATGCCGAGAATGCGGAGGAAACGGGCCATCGCCTCCGACTGGTCGGCATAGAAACGGGTCTCGCGCTTGGCCTCGATGGTGAGCCGTGGGTCGCTCTCGAGACGCGCCTTGAGCCGGTCAAGTTCGGTGGGGTCCCGCAGCTTGAAGATCACCGACGAGTAGACCGGCCGGCGAAAGGCTTGCATCAATTGATCCACGTCCCCCCATATTTCTGAGGAAAAGCCGGTGCTCCCCGCATCGAACACCCCCACCACCATCCAGTCGCGCATACCGAACCGGACAGTCTCGCCGATCCCTCCCCCCTTGAAGCGTTTAGCGATGCTCTTACCGGCAATCACCTCAGCCGAGCCGGGCCGCGGCAGTCTCCCTTCCACCAGTCTCACCTGGGGCCGGAGCAGGAAGGAAGAGGCAGAGATTCCCCGGATCACCACATTGGCCGGTTTGTTGCTCCCCCGCTTGGGGAGATTGATCAGGACCACCAGCTCCTTGGCAAGGAGCCGCTGTCCGTCCTGACCGATCGCCACCTCCGGCTGGCTCTCGACAATAGAGGCTTGTGGTCGTTCCACTCCGCTCTGCACCTCGGAATTGGCCGACTTGCGGATCACCACCACGTTATCGTAGGAACCGGTATCCACCAGAGTCTTGCGTAACCCCTCGGCCAGCATCAGGGTCGCAGCAAAAACAAAGACTACCAGGGCCATGCCAGCGGCGGTCAAAACCGTGGTCAGCCGGCGGGTCCAGAGGTTGCGGAAGCTGTAGTAGATTGGAATGGCCATAGGTCCTTACCCGATCCGCCGCAATCCCTCGGCGATCCGGATCGTCGCCCCCCGCCAGGTGGGAAAGATCCCCGCCACCGTGCCGACCGTGGCGGCGGCCGCCAGATCGAGGTAAATGGTGAGCGGCTTTATGTGGAAGACCGGGAAAAACTGGGAAAGTTCGGTTTCGATCCAGTGGGCCGCCGGGAAGGTAAGGAGCACCCCCAGCACGCCGCCGGTCATGGCAATCGTCATCGATTCGCCGAACACCACCCCGGCAATGTGGCCGCCACCAAAGCCGAGGGTCTTCATCGTCGCGTACTCGGCGATCCGCTCCCGGGCGGTCATCGCCATGGTGTTGGCCGCCACTACCATGATGATGACGATTACCACATAGGAAACAATCTGGATAGCAATCATGATCGCCTCAGTCATGGAGACGAAGCCCATCTGGAAGGCCCGCTCCGTCTCGGTGAGGGTCTCGGCCAAGGAATTCTTGAAGGTTTTGTCGATCGCCTGGGACGCCTCGGCAGCCAGGTCCGGGTTGGTCACGCCGATCATGTAGAACCCCGCCTGGTCAGCCCGGCGCGGCACGGTCTTCTTCATGGTCTCATTCAGGTAGTCCCAGTGGAAGAAGAACTGGGTCTCATCGGTACTCTTCTGGGCGCCACGATAGATGCCGCGCAGGGCGAATTGCCATTGACCGGGGAAGATGGTGCCGCGCAGGACGATGCTGTCACCGATCCGCCAGCCGTACTTGGCCGCCAGCTTGCGGCCGGCTACCGCCCCTTTCCGGTCGAGGATAAAAGCATCCCGTTCCGCGGGGGGGAGGACGAACTCGGGATAGAGCTCCAGGTAACTCTTCGGCTCCACGGCGAAATTGGCAAAAAAGTTTTTCTCGTTGATATAGATGCCGCCGAACCAGTTCCCCCAGGAAACCTCCTTCACCCCGGGTATCTGGCGAATCCGGTCCTTGTAGGAGATGGGAAGGGGAAAAACCAGCGAGATGGAATTGCGCGTGACGAGGCGGGTCGCAGAGGAGGACTCCACCCCGAGGTACCAGAGTCCGACCAAGGTCCGCAACAGGCCGAAGGCGAGGATGGCAATGGCAACGCCGACCACGGTCAGAATGGAGCGGAGCTTGTGGCGAAAGGCGTTACGGATAATGAGTTTTAAAATAAACATAAGGTCAAATTCCGCCACAGAGACACGGAGACACAGAGGAAAAACTGGGATAAACAGAAAAAGCATTTACCACAACGACGCAAACAAAATCTGTAAAACCCTTTCTGATTGTTTAAACCAAAAAAAATTAGATTTTTGGGCATTTTCGCTTTCTTAGCGGTTCAAAGATTTGGGGTTGCTCCGTGTCTCCGTGTCTCTGTGGCAGATTAAAGTTACGAAGCCGTCAAAACCCCCTTCTCCAGATGCTTGATCACGTGAGCCTTCTCCGCAGCGCGGGGATCGTGGGTGACCATGATGATGGTCTTGCCGAACTGGTGTACCAGGCTATCCATGAGCCGCAGAATCTCCTCGGCCGACGCCCGGTCGAGGTCACCAGTCGGCTCATCCGCCACCAGGATGGTCGGATCGGTGACCACCGCTCGGGCGATCGCCACCCGCTGCTGCTGGCCACCGGAAAGCTGGGAAGGGTAGTGGTCCATCCGGTCGGCCAGATTGACCAGCTGGAGGGCTATTTCCACATGTTCGTGCCTCTCCCGGCGGGAAAGACCGGTAAGGAGGAGCGGCAGCTCCACGTTCTCGAAGGCGGTAAGGACCGGCATCAGGTTATAGAACTGGAAGATGAAGCCGACGTTGGCGGCACGCCAGTTGGCCAGCTCCGCTTCGGCCAGGGAGCCGATATCGACGCCCGCCACCCGGATCACCCCCCGGTCGGCCTTGTCGATGCCGGCAATGATATTGAGGAGGGTGCTCTTGCCTGACCCAGACGGCCCCATCAACGCCAGGAACTCGCCAGCGGCGATATCAAAGGAGATATCCTCCAGCACCGGGATCTGCTGGCTGCCACGGCGGTAGGACTTGAAAAGGTTCTGTATCTCCACGATGGCTGATTTGCTGCTATCCATGTAACCGTCACCCTTATCCCTTATCTCTTCTGGTCGCTCGCGTCTGGGAAATTATTGTTCCGGGAGCTTGACCCGCACACCGTTCTTCATCTTCGCCAGCGGCTTTAGCACCACCTTGTCGCCGGCCTTCACCGGGCCGCTCACCTCCACCAGTTCGCCGATCGGCTTGCCGACCTTTATCTCCACCGTGGTCACCCGCTCCCCCCTGATCACGAACAGCACCTTGTTCCCGGCAAGGCTGGCGATGGCCGCTGGGCTCACCGCCATCTTCGGCTGCTGCTCGTCAGGGCGCGCCGCCCGTTCGAGAAAGGCGACCTTGGCACTCATCTCCGGCAGGATCCGGCTGTCGATGTTACTAAAGCGGACCTTGACCATAACCGAAGCCTTGGAGCGGTCGGCAGTCGGGACTATCATATGCACCACTCCGCGGAAGCGGGCTTCCGGCAGGGCGTCAAGCTGCAGTTCGCAAGGCTGTCCCACCCGCACCTTCTCCAGGTTGGCTTCGGAGACATCGGCCTCCACCAGAAGCGACCCCATGTCGGCGATGGTCACCACCGCCGCCTTTGCATTGGCGGCGGCGCCCAGCGGCGTCACAATATCCCCCACATCGGCGTCTTTGGTCAGTACCACCGCATCGAACGGGGCCCGGATAAGGGTATACTCGATGGCAACCTCGGCCGACTGCAGCGCAGCCTGGGCAGAGTCGATGGCGGACTTTGACCCATCAAGAGCTGCTTTAGCCCGCCGGTAGCGCGCCTCGGCCGTGTCAAAATCTGACTGGGAAACGACCCCCTGGGGGAGAAGATCCTGCATCCTTTTGAAGTTGAGTGTGGCGTCGTTCAGTTCCGCCCTCATCTGTTCCATTGAGGCACGGGCGGTCTCGATGTTGGCCGCCGCCTGCCCTCGGGCGGCCAGCACATCCTGCCTTTCCAGCCGGGCGATCACTTCCCCCTTCCTCACCCGGCTCCCCTCCTCGACGCCAAGCCATTCCAGCCGGGAGGTTGCCTTGGAAGCCACAGCAGCTTTACGTTGTGCGACCACATAGCCACTGGCATTGAGCAGGGTGAAGGTCTGGGACGGGTAGACTAGCGAAACCGTCGCGCTCTCCACCGTCACCGGCCGGGCAACGACGATGACCGCAATCAATAGGGCCGCGAGAACAGCAGCAAGCGCCAGCCACCAGACGGTCCGCCCCCGTCGCTTAAGCGGTGCGGAACTCCGCAACGACTTGTCGATCTTCAGTTTTGTCAAGTCCATATCAGCCATTGCAGAGCGCTCCCGGATAAGAGAAATCAAACGTAGTAAATTAATACCACCGATTGCACCACTTGTGAAGTGCTTTGTTAAGCGAATTCTTGCAATGGGTGCCTCCGATTGTTTATACTAGGGGTGCATTATCGAGACCCTTAAAAAATATAAGGAAGGCCATGTCAACCGTCAAATTCGAGCCGTCCTTGTTCGCCACCCACCTGTTGGTCGATGTCCGTACTCCGCTGGAGTACGAAGAAGACCATCTCCCCGGCGCGATCAACGTTCCGCTCCTTTCCAACGAGGATCGGGTGGAGATAGGCACCCTCTACAAGCAGACCGGCCCCCATCAGGCGCGGATCAGAGGGTTAGAGCTAACCGCCCACCGTTTCCCGCAGCTGGTGGAGCAGATCGCCAATGCCGCCGCTGGCATGCCAATCCTGGTTTACTGCTGGCGGGGTGGGCTGCGCAGCAAAACCGTCACCGCGATTCTGGAACTGACCGGCTTCCAGGCGGTCCAGCTCCAGGGGGGGTATAAGGCATTCCGTGGCAAGGTTGCCGACTATTTTGCGCCGTTTGCCCCGCCGGGACCGCTGGTGGTCGTCCACGGCATGACCGGCATCGGCAAGACCACCTTTCTACTTGGTTTAACAAGTGACAACTGCACGGTGATCGACCTGGAGGGACTTGCCTGCCACCGGGGGTCTGCCTTCGGTGAACTGGGCCTTTCCCAGACCCTCTCCCAGAAGCGTTTTGAAACCCTGCTCTGGGATGCCCTTCGCAAGGCACCCGCTGGGAGGCCGGTGGTTGTCGAGGGGGAAAGCCAGCGGATTGGCAAGATATCACTGCCCGGGAATTTCTACGAGGTGATGCAGGGGAGTGCCAAGGTCTGGTGCGTGGCATCCCTCCCCACCCGCGTCAGCAGGCTCATCGAAGAATACGGCATCCCCGCATACAAAGAAGGGATGGCGACGGCACTGGAGCGGATCAGGAAGAGGCTCGGCGGCGATAAATTCGCAGAGATCGCCGGCTATCTGGAGCGCTGGGAACTGGAACCGTTCATGACCGAACTGGTGATGAACTATTACGATAAGGTCTATTACAAGACCCGGAGCTGGCGGGAGGATCTCACCATCTCGCTGGAGGATTACCCAGCGGCCGGCAAGGCCCTGGAGGAGTTTTTGCTGCACCTGCCGGCGAAAAACGGGCACAGTGGAGCCGAAAAAAATGGCGGCCTGGTGCAGGCCGCCACGGTTATCTCATAGGTTACAGAAGAGCGAAGCCTGTTGGCTCCGCTCCGCCTGCCGGGGCTCAGCCGATCTCCACCAGCCGCAGATCGAAGATCAGGTTCTGTCCGGCCAACGGATGGTTGGCGTCGAGTGTCACCTGGGTATCGGTAACTTCGGTAATCAGTACCGGAAAGGTTTGGCCATCTTCCTGGGAGACTTCCAGCTGACTCCCCACCTCCACCGTGATATGCTCCGGGATCTCTTTCCGGTCCACCACCGCCACCAGCTGCTCCATCCGCAGTCCATAGGCCTGCTCGGCGGGAATGGTGACCGTCTTCTTATCCCCGATCCCCATGCCGATCACCCCCTGCTCAAAGCCGGGAATGAGATTGCCTTCACCTATGGTAAACTCCATGGGACCATCCCCACAGCCGCAAGCATCGTCTTCGCACTCTGAGGAGTCAAACACCGAGCCGTCTTCCAGCCTGCCGGTGTAGTGCACCTTTACCTTGTCCCCCTGTTTTGCCTCAGCCATTATTTGTCCTTTCGCCGCTCATTTACCTACTTTTCCGGACTATACCAGATGGCCACGGTTTTTGTCATGCAAAAACCGCGTTGTCCGGATTCTGCCTAGCGTGTGGCGGCTCCAAAGCATAACGAAATATTTAAAAAAGGCGACCCGTTGTTGGTCGCCTTCGGTGTTTTTGTTCTACACAATTATAGTTCAGAAACGCGGATTTTTTCGCAAGGTCAAGGCGCTTGAGGGATGACGCGGAGGCGTACACGCAGTACGCCGCACAAGGAATCTCGAAAGCAACGCAGAGATTGCGGAAAAAGACCGTTTCCCGCTACCTCTGGGAGGCTTTGAGTGCTTGTTCTATATCGGCTATGATATCCTTCACATCCTCGATGCCAATGGAAAGCCTAATAAAATCGGGTGTTACCCCGGCCGCCGCCTGCTCCGCCTCGGAGAGTTGCAAGTGGGTGGTGGAGGCGGGGTGGATCACGAGCGACTTGGCGTCGCCGATGTTGGCCAGGTGGGAGAGGAGCTTCACATTGTCGATGAATTTCTTGCCGGCGGCCATTCCCCCCTTGATGCCGAAGCCGATGATGGCCCCCGCCCCCTTGGGGAGGTATTTCTGGGCGTTCTTATAATCCTTGTGGCTGGGGAGACCGGGATAGTTGACCCAGCTCACATTGCCATTGCTCTCCAGCCAGCGTGCCACCTGCAGGGCATTTTCCACATGGCGGGGCATCCGGACATGGAGGGTTTCCAGACCCTGGATGAACTGGAAGGCATTGAACGGCGAGAGGGCCGCCCCCATGTCGCGCAGGACATTGACCCGCATCCTGATTATGTAGGAGAGGTTCCCCAGGGCGTCCCAGAACTTGAGACCGTGGTAGGAAGGGTCGGGAGCGGTGAATTCGTCGAATTTGCCGTTGTTCCAGGGAAATTTTCCGCCGTCCACCACCGCCCCGCCGATACTGGTGCCGTGGCCGCCGATGAACTTGGTGAGGGAATAGACCACGATGTCGGCACCGTGCTCCAGCGGCTTGAAAAGATAAGGGGTGGTAACGGTGTTGTCCACCACGAAGGGAATGCCGGCCTCATGGGCAATGGCGCCGATCCGCTCGAAGTCGTCCACGTTGTTCTTCGGATTCCCCACCGATTCGGTGTAAACCAGGCGGGTGTTGGCGTCGATGGCCTTTCTGAAGTTCTCCGGATCGGCGCTGTCGACGAACTTGACGGTGATGCCGAGCCGGGGGAGGGTGTAATGGAACAGGTTGTAGGTGCCGCCGTACAGATAGTTGGTGGAGACGATATTCTGCCCCGCCTGGGTGATATTGAGCACCGCATAGGTGATGGCCGCCTGTCCCGAGGCGACGGCGAGCCCGCCGACCCCGCCATCCAGCTGGGCCAGCCGCTGCTCTAAGACATCGGTGGTCGGGTTCATGATCCGCGTATAGATATTGCCGAACTCTTTCAGGCCGAACAGGTTGGCCGCATGCTCCGAACTCTTGAACACATAGGAAGAGGTCTGGTAGATGGGAACCGCCCGGGACAGGGTGGTGGGATCAGGGGTCTGGCCGGCATGGAGAGCAAGGGTATCGAAGCTGAATTTGGTTTCCGACATGGTGGTCTCCTCTTTGCGCTTGTCGACAGCGTTACAAAGTGATTTGGTAAAGAATTTATTGTCGAATTCTAGACAATCTCTACCTGTCCTGTCAAGTTAAAATTGTACACCAATGCACCCCGATCTGCACAAGCTTGCCTCAAGAAGCCTGTCAGTTGCTGGCTCTGCCATACATCTCGGTCAGCTCATGGAGCCTTTTGCCCAGCTTGCTGCTGATCGCGGTGGCCGGCAAACGCCAGGTCCAGTTGCCGCTGCTGGTGCCAGGCGTGTTCATTTTTCCTTCGCTGCCAAGCCCGAGAAGATCCTGCAGCGGAATAATGGCGGTAGTGGCCACCGATGCCAGGGCGGCCCTGATCAGTTCCCAGGCGATCTCTTTGCCAGGGGTGCCAAGGTAATTAACCACCTGTTTTTGCTCCTTGACGGAGAGCTTACCGAACCACCCCAGTGTCGTGTCGTTGTCGTGGGTGCCGGTGTAGACCACGCACTCTGGGATATGGTTGTGCGGGAGATAAGCATTGTCCGGCCCGGAACCGAAGGCAAACTGGAGAATTTTCATGCCGGGAAAACCAAACCGGTCCCGTAGCGCCTCCACCTCGGGAGTGATCACCCCCAAGTCCTCGGCAATGATCGGCAGTTCGCCAAGGGCGTTGTTGACAGCATGGAACAGGTTTTCCCCTGGCCCCTTCAACCAGCGGCCGTTCACCGCCGTCTTCTCCCCCGCCGGCACTTCCCAGCACGCCTCGAAGCCTCGGAAATGGTCAACTCGTACCGTGTCATACAAGGTAAAAGCGCTCCGGAACCGCTCGATCCACCAGCCGAACCCATGGTAGGCGATGGCCTCCCAGTTGTACAGCGGGTTTCCCCAGAGTTGGCCGGTCTTGCTGAAGTAGTCTGGAGGAACGCCGGCCACCACCGTGGGCCGACCACGCTCGTCCAGATGGAACAGCTCCGGGTGCGCCCAGACATCCGCTGAATCAAACGCCACAAAGATTGGGATGTCGCCGATGATCTCGATTCCGCGGCCGTTGGCATAGAGCTTCAGCACTCCCCATTGTTTGAAAAACTGCCACTGCAGATACTGCTGCTCACCAATGGCGGTGCCAAGCTGCACCGCATATTCCTTAAGCGTTAGCGGCTCGCGCCGGGCCAGCTTAGCCGGCCAGTCGCACCAGCTTTTCCCCTGAAAATGCTCCTTGAGTGCCATGAACAGCGCATAGTCATGTAACCAGTGATTGCTGTCACAGAACCGCCAGAACTCCTCCCGGCGACCCTGGTCGCCCTTGGCGAAAAAGCTGGCAGCTGCCTTGCGCAACACCGCGTATTTATGCTCCTCGACCCGTTGGTAATCGACGCTCTCAGCCGGCAGGCCGGCCGCCAGGTCCCCCTTTGCAATGTCCCCTTCGGCCTGGACGGTTTCGAGATTGATCAGCAGCGGGTTGCCGGCAAAGGCGGAGTAACTGGAATAGGGCGAATTGCCGTAGGCAGCAGGGCCGAGCGGCAGCACCTGCCAGTATGACTGGCCGGCGCTCTGCAGGAAATCGACAAACCGGCAGGCGTCTTTACCGAGGGAACCGATTCCCCCCGGCCCCGGCAATGAAGTTGGGTGGAGCAGGACGCCGCTTTTTCTTCTGTGCCGCATGGATACCTCGTTGTTCGTTGTTTGGGACATTGATGATTATGCCGTAAATTGCCGGCCATGCAAGGGGAGTATGGCAGATACAGGGTCGGCCCTTTACTAACGGCGCCGGAAATGCTATTACTTGAACCGACTTAGCAGCAAGCGGCCGGAAAGGAGCGAACCCCGATGGAAACCGTAAAGACCGCCATGTTTGAAACCCTCATCGAAAGCGCCGTCCCTGCCCCGGATGGCGGCTACCTATTCACCCTCGAAGGAAAGACCTACCAGATCAAGGACACCCTGGAAATCTCCCGGATTGCCCAGCAGCACGGCTATATCATTATTTACTGAAGGACGCTTTCGTCACCGCATCACTCTGGCCCATTCGACAACGGCGGCTGTTCTGCGGCAGATTCCATCCCCTGGGCAACTTCCTTGATTATCCCCATTTTGACGTAGATCGGCCGCACCTTTTCCCTGATCTGGGGGAGATGTCGGGCAAAGATAATCGCGCCGCCAAGACAGCAGGCAGCGCCTACCAGCAGGGTCGCGGGGGGGCCGATGATGCCCGCCATTGCCCCGGCGCCGAAACTGCCAAATGGAGCCATCCCCATGAATGCCACGGTGAAGAAGCTCATGACCCTACCCCGCTTGTCGTCTTCGAGGATGGTCTGGAGGATCGTGTTGCAGGACGCGACCAAGGTCATGGCCCCGAAACCGGCCACAGCCAGGGATACCAGAGAGAGCGATAAATTACTCGACACCGCAAAGCCGGCTATCCCGACGGCAAACAGGACTGTGGCAACCACGCTTAGCCGGCCAAGCCCTACGACACTCTTGCGGGAGGCGAGGTAGACAGTACCGATAAAAGCCCCACACCCTGAAGCTGTCATGAGGAAACCGAAGGTATGGGCGCCACCATGGAGAACTTCCTTGGCGAAGACCGGCACCAGCACTGCATAGGGCATCCCCATCAAGCTTATCAGGGCGACCAGCAGCAGGATGCTCCTAATCGGCCCGAAACCGAAGGCGTAGTCGAAGCCCTCGCGAAGCTCGTGAAAGATGTGCCGCCGCTGCCGCCTGTGTTGAGGGGTGGGGGCAAGGCGCATGGCGACAAGCGCCACCAATACCGCCAGGTAGCTGACGCTGTTCAATACGAAACAGACCCCTTCACCGACTGAAGCGACCAAGAGTCCGGCAATGGTTGGCCCGATAAGGCGAGCGCCATTGACCATAGAAGAATTCAGGGCAATGGCGTTGCCGAGGTCTTCCGGTTGAGTGACCATCTCGACGACAAAGGACTGCCGGATCGGGATATCGAAGGCGTTGACGACGCCGAGGAGCAGGCTCAGCACAACGATATGCCAGACCTGGACAACCCCGGAAAGGACGGCGGCAGCCAGCAGCGCTGCCTGGAGCATGGCGAGGGCCTGGGTAATGATCAGCAGCCGTCGCCGATTCCACCGGTCGGCAAGGACGCCGGCGACAGGAGAGAGCAGAAACGTGGGAATCTGACTTGTGAAGCCGACGACGCCGAGCAGGAAGGCAGACCCGGTGAGGCGGTATACCAGCCAACTCATGGCAACCTGCTGCATCCATGTGCCGACCAGGGACACGCTCTGACCGGCGACGAAGAGCCGGTAGTTTCTGGAGCGCAACGCCCGCAGCAGGGTCTTTATCCCGGAAATGTTTATTGTTGGGGTCATTGTTGGTCAACCCGTGACGTTCTTATTTGTCGATGTTTGCTACCGTGAGCCGGGAAACACAAACCAGCTTATCCTGTTCGTTATAGATCTTTATTTCCCAGATTTGAGTCGTATTCCCAACATGGATTGGTTTCGTTACGCCGGTTACCCAGCCGTCATTTACCGGACGGATGTGGTTTGCGTTTATTTCGAGCCCGACAATCGTTTTCTTTTCCCTGTCTACGCATAATCCTGCAGCGATACTCCCCAGGGTCTCGGCCAAAGCAACCGAAGCCCCACCATGG
>JANXYN010000168.1 GCA_025356035.1 Geobacteraceae bacterium | reverse complement strand
CAAAATTGATGCTCGGTGGCTACTTCCGAGAGTTCACATTCGCCAAGAGAAAGTCGTGCGGCTGGGCTGATTGCGAATGCGGAGTTCCTTTCATGCCAGGAGTTGTTCTCGACCCATTTATGGGCACCGGCACAACCTTGGATGTTGCCAATCGCATGGGACGCTCCGCCATTGGAATCGACCTCGACATATCTCAGGTGAAGGAGATATCGTAGCGTGTATGTCATTCGCAAACAGATTGTTGCCCGGTGCTTGTCTCGCCTTCGTAATCAGAAGACTCATACGCTTTTTGCGGGCTACCTTTATCTTCAGCAGCGTGCTTCCCAGCTGGGCCAACTTGAAAACCTGCAACCTGATTTCTTGTCGTTCTTTAAGCAATTCTTTGAGGTGGATAACCATCCACTCGGCGCTCCCTACATTAAGCCATTCACCGAACAGATACCAAGTATTAAAAACCTTTGGTTGAATGAAAATATCGCTGGCTCCTATGCACCAAGCTCGCTCCGGCCTGAGCAACCCTTTCGCAAAGTCGTTAGAATTGAGGGGAAGAAATACTCTCTTCCCCCTGATCACGCCCAACGCGCATTTGAACACCTCTTATACAGAACTTCGGTCCAAGTCGCAGATTTGGCTGTTGTTTTCTATCGTGACTTTGGACTACACGACGGTTCTCTGACTATCGATGACCTCATCGGCATTTTCGCGTTTGAATTTGGTTATGCGAACGATGAGGGTGACGAGCCTAATGATAACTTTCGGATACTATTCAGTAACGACACTACCAAAGGCTGGGAAAAAGATTGGCTCGAATCGCATGAATAATTCAAAAGGACCGAAAGACCGTGTAAGTTCCAGGCGTACCAGCAAAAAGGTTCGTTGGCTCACGGCTGAGGAGCTACTCTCTATCAATGCAACGCCACCGGGGAGTGAACAGCAATTGCCTCTCCAAGAGTTGGTCATTGAGGGTTTACTATCATTTGGCGAGAGAACTCATTTTGAATTTGGGCGGCTTAACATCCTGGTAGGCCCAAATGGGTCTGGCAAGTCAAATCTGATCGATTGCGTGCGGGTGTTTCGCAATGCGCCGTTTGACATCCAAGAGACATTCAAGGACTCTGGCTTTGAGGAATGGCTCTATAAAGGTGCAAACAAGCAATCGGGAAGTGCATTTCTCCAAGTCACAGCCATGGTACCAGAATTGGCGTGTAAGATTCGCCACCAAGTGAAGCTAGGCCCGCCCCTTCACTCGCGTGCGCCACTTGAGGAGGTAGTATCCAGTGCAGAGGGAGAAGCCAAACAAAGCGAGCTGTATTTCGTAGGTTCACATCGTAGCGGAGCCACCCTGAGTATTCCTGGCACAGGTAATCGGCGTCGGGAGCGGAAGTTAGGGGAGAGCGAATACGATCCATTTCGGTCCATACTAAGCCAGATACGGGACATCGGGCAGTACCCACAAATTACACGGCTGTCAGACCTCTACGCTAACATTAGAATTTATTCCGAGTGGACATTCGGTCGCAACTCAAGCCTCCGTGAGGCAACGCCGGCTGGCCGCACTGGCACCGTACTTTCAGAGTCAATGAACGATCTCGCCTTAACTTTAAACAGTCTTGAAAAGACGGCCGCTCATGAGAAGATTCGAGCCCTCCTGCAGGAGTTAAAAGAGACGTACCGGGATTTCGTAACCCGTATCTTGTTCGGGCGCGTCGGTCTTGAGCTTGTGGAGACACCATTCGATCTTCCTTTACCGGCGAAACGACTGTCTGATGGTACTCTACGGTTCCTCGCACTGGCGGCTATCTTGCTTCACCCAAATCCGTCGCCTCTTATCTGCCTTGAAGAACCTGAACTTGGAATGCACCCCGACATGATACGAATGGTGGCTGGGATGATTGTCGATGCTTCTGCTAAGACGCAGTTGATTGTTGCCACCCACTCTGAGCACTTGCTCACGGCGCTGCAGGATGACTTTGATGCGCTGTTTGCCTTCGATACAGGTTTGGCTGGATCTGTAGTCAGACGTTTCAGTCGAGAGGAATATAAAGATTGGCGGCAGGATCATACTCTAGGTGAACTGTGGACTTCAGGTGAACTTGGGGGCAATCGGTGGTGAAGCGCCATGTTCGCATCTATATTGAGGGCGGAGCTGAAGGACGTGCCGCAAATAATGATTTTCGGTGTGGATGGAAGAAATTTCTGATTGAATTACACGAGCTTGCAAGGGCCCATGGCTACCAAGCGCTTGAGGTGGTGCGAGGCAAGGGTCGAGGAAATGCTTTCAATCGCTTTAAAAAGCACCAAAAAGAGTATCCAAACGATTTGTGTGTGATTTTGGTTGATTCCGAAAAGGAAGTTCCGGAGGGAGCCCGCGTTTGGGACATCGTCGCTAATCGAACAGGAGATAAATGGGAGCGCCCCATTTGGGCAACAGAGAGGCATTTATATTTAATGGTGCATTTTGTTGAGACATGGTTACTCACTGATCAAGACGCTCTGCGGAGCTTTTTTAAAAAAGGTTTCAATGGAAGGCCACTTCCCACAACAAATCTGGAAGATCGATCAAAACACGAGATTGAAGAGGCTCTGAAAAAAGCGACACAGGCTTCTTCAAAGGGATGTTATCGGCATGTCCATGCGCACGAAGTCATAGGAATCGTAAGGCAGGACAGAGTCAGAACTTTAAGGCATGGTCAACGGCTTTTCGACACATTGGGCCGCTTTATTAGGAATGAACCTGAAGTCTGAGATGTAGTGTCTTAGAAAATGGCTAGAGATAATCAGAGGACTGAGGTGTACTGTCAAGGGGGAAACGGAGATTTACCTTAACCTTCCGTATTGACTGACTCCCGGCGGCTTCTCGCTGCAATCTGCCGTAATTAGACCTTTTTATTCTCTTCAATGGCAGCACATCTGCCATGATAAAGTCGCTTAGGGGAGTCAATGGGGTCTGGACTTGAAGATTTGAAGATGAACGGCAACATGCTGTAACTGTTGTAGATTGGAAACTGAGAAGTTCAAGTCTTCAAGTCCTGACCCAACAGGCGCTGACCCAACAGGCGCACGTGCTGCAAAACAGGCTTGATATAGCTTCAGTATATGAATATGAGCAAGAAAGGCTTCATAGGATCGTGGCGGATTGTTGAAATGGAACTCTGGGACGCGGAGTTTATCGACGAAGAGGTGCCGGCCTTTATCAAGTTCAACACTGACGGCTTGGGTGCGTTCCATTTCGGCTACGTGCATGGCTGGATCGATTGCCGATTCGTTCAACGGGACGGGAAAGAAGCCGTGGAATTCTCCTGGGAAGGCAATGATGATTCGGACCACGCCTGCGGACGGGGTTGGGTCGTTCTGGATGGTGACCGTCTCCAGGGAAGGATATTCTTTCATCAAGGAGACGATTCCAGCTTTGAAGCCGTCCGCCAATCGTTAAAGCAAAAGGACTGACCAATGGGGAAAAGGCGAAACGGGCTCACCTTGAACATTGATGAGCAGTACGAACAGGCAGCAATGGCTGATGTGAATCAGATAATAGACGGTGCAGCATCTTGCGCGGAGCGGTTCCCGCGAAAAAAGACCATTCAGCGCCTCGACGCCATGGTCGACTATTCCGTAACGGACCAGGAAGAACTCGAATTCGCGTTCATGACCCCGGAAGGTGGCTATAGAATCGCCAAGCGTTGCGGGTTCGATCTCTATCTGGCGGATCATGATGACCCGAATTATCCGCCAAGGTTGGAAAGCTTTATGCGGAGAACTGGGGTGACAGTTTCAGTGGGAAAATACCTCGTAACGGCGGCTTTATCTTCCGATCCGGAGTGACTGAAGACCTCATCTGGCTACGAACCTTTCAGGGCAATATCGCCTCGGCAATATATTTCCACGAAATTGGCCACATGCTCAGTTACCGGCTGGCGGACAGAGACGAAACCGCTTTTTGTGAAAAACTATCGGATATCACCCGGCATTTCCCGAGATCATACCTTGAAGACCTTATGGAATTCTATGCATGGTGTCTAGGCACATGCATGGCCGCGCACATTTACGGGCTTTGCTCAAAAAAAAGGCACTTCCCTGCTCGCCAAGGACTGCGTGATGGCCGTCACCATAGAATCGGGGCACGACCTTCAGGAAAGGATCTGCTTCAGATATTTCGCGGCGTTCCTTCAGGAAGTGGAATCGAAAATCAATTGGTATGTGGCGCGAAAACCATTTATGGATGCCGTCCGCGCTACGGAAAAGTTGTTCATGACTGAATTTGTGAAGACGTACTAAATATCCCCAAGAGTGGCAAGGTGGTCTGCTCTCGACAGGGCACTCGCCTGCTTCCCATGCCCCGCCCATGCGGACTTCAGCTGGTCCCAGGGAATCGCTCAACCTGCAAATGGGTCAGTTCATTGTTAAGCCCCAAGAGGTCTGTGTGAATCAAGTGCCCGACCAAATCGTTATCCCGCTCAGTAGAACTAAGATTGTGCTGTTGTTTTTGGGCGCGGTGGCGTTTGTCTTGCTGAGCGTTTGGCTTTGGACAATCGCCGATCATCAAACACGGCATAACCCACTCTATGTAAAGGCTGTGGCCATTGCCGGCGCAAGCTTTTTCGGCCTATGCGCAGGGTTCGCGTTTATCAAGCTGTTTGACACAAAACCGGGACTGATTATCGACTCCGATGGGATAGTGGACAACTCAAGTGGCGTCTCGGCCGGTCGGGTTCCCTGGCAGGAGAGGCTTCCGGGTCACCGCCGTCCAGAATCAGCGGTTCATTACATTCGAAGTTGATGATCCGCTAAAATACGTCGACAGGGGTAATTTCCTCAGGCACAGATTGAACAGGGCCAACCTCAAATACTTTGGCAGTCCTATCCAGATTTCCGCAAACGCGCTCCAGATCAAATTTGAAGAGCTTCTAAGCGTCGTCACTCAGTTCTATGAGTGGCACAAAGACGCCTAGCCGTCAAGTCCATTGTAACCCTCACCGAGGACCCGCGCCCGGCAGTGCGGGAGAAGATCCGGATACTGGAGGAAGACGTCGCGTTTTTGCGAGGTATGATTGGGGAGTGAAGGGGCGTGCTGCGCCGTTCAAGGGAGCCAAGGGGACGTAGTTAAATTGTTAACTTACGTGCCATCCTTTATAGGGGATTGTCAATTTAACAATTGGATACTTCGGGTATACTCTTTGAAAAGGGGGCAGATGTGCACTACGAAGTATTGCAGGATATTGAAATTCTCTTCGGACTGGCGCTGGTAACAGTAATGCTGTTCCGGCGACTGATGTCCCCTTCCATCATCGGTTTTCTGGTCACCGGTATCATGGCCGGCCCCCATGCGCTGGCTTTCATCAAGGATACCCACCAGGTCGAGCAAATGGCCGAGATCGGTGTGGTGCTACTGCTCTTCACCATCGGCATCGAACTTTCCCTGAAGGAACTGATGCGGATCAAGCATCTTGTTCTCTGGGGCGGCGGACTGCAGGTACTGGTAACTATAATGGCTGTGGCCGCCGTTGGCGCGGTTTTCGGATTTCCGGTCAGCCAGTCGCTCTTTTTCGGCTTTCTGGTTGCGCTCTCCAGCACCGCAATCCTGATGAAGCTGCTGATAGATTCCGGCCAGGCGGATTCTCCTCATGGCAAAATGGCCATGGGTATCCTCATCTTTCAGGATCTCTGTATCGTGCCGCTGATGCTGCTGATCCCGCTTCTGGCAGGCGGCGGTAACGGCATCGAGAACATCCTGCTCGTCAGCGCCAAGGCGGTAGCCGTGGTTCTTGCCGCCCATTACGGCGCCCGCTTCTTGGTGCCGTGGATCTTCAAGCAGGTCGTCAAGACCAGAAGCCGCGAATTATTCATCCTGACCATTATTTTTATCGGCCTGGGCACGGCCTGGCTTACGGCAATGGCCGGTCTGTCGTTGGCTCTGGGCGCTTTTATCGCCGGTCTGGCCATCTCCGAATCCGAATACAGTCATCAGGCGTTAAGTGACATCATTCCCTTCCGGGAAGCCTTCATGAGCCTGTTCTTCATTTCAGTCGGCATGCTTCTCGATCCGGACATCCTAGTCCGGTATCCGTTGCTGATCGCCTCGCTGGTGGCGACCATCCTGCTGATAAAAACTCTCGTTACTACCGGGGCGTCCATGGCACTGGGGGTACCGATGCGGATCGGCATCATCGCCGCGCTTTCCCTGGCCCAAATCGGCGAATTCTCCTTTGTCCTCTCCCAGGCGGGGCTTACAGTCGGGCTCCTCACCCCTGAACTGTACCAGATTTTTCTGGCAGCCTCCATCGCCACCATGGGGTTGACGCCGGTATGCCTCAAATATGCCAGCCCGGTTGCGGATTTCATCGTAGGCCAGCTCCCCCATGAATGGACAAGCGGCAGAGGTGTGCTGGCCAAGAGTGAAAAAACCATATCCCTGAACGATCACGTCATCATAGTCGGTTACGGCGTGAACGGTAAAAATCTGGCAAGGGTGCTTAACAACCTGAAAATCGCGCACGTTGTTATTGAAACCAATCCCTTTACGGTCAAAAAAGAGGGGAAGAAGGGGCAGCGCATACTGTTTGGCGACGCATCCAAACCGGAGGTGCTGGAGCATGCCCACATCGACAAGGCCCGCGGGATGGTGGTCGCAATTTCGGATGCTGCCGCCAGCAGAAGGGTGGCATCGCTTGCACGCCATTTGAATCCCTCCCTCCATATTATTGTCAGGACCCGCTACATTCTGGAGGTTGAGCCGCTTTACAAGCTGGGGGTCAATGAGGTCATACCGGAAGAGTTTGAAACCTCGGTCGAGATCCTCTCCCGCGTCCTGAGGAATTATATGGTGCCGTATTCAGACATAGAACGCTGCATCGCTGAGGTGCGCAGCGATGGCTACGACATGCTTCGCTCCATGAGCAAACGCCACAGTCATGCGGTCGGCATCAGCGGCTATCTCTCCGGAGCGGAGATTGGTACGTACAGGGTAAAGGAAAATTCGCAACTGGAAGGGAAGAGTCTTAGCGAAGGAACCATCAGAAACCAATCCGGTGCGACAGTGTTGGTCATCAAACGCGGAGAGAATGTCATGCCAAACCCGGCCCCCTTTTGGGAACTGCAACGTGACGATATGGTTCTGCTCCTGGGAACCCCGGAACAGTTAAGTGCGGCGAGGAACCTATTTGAGGAACGGTAACAGTTTGAGAGAATCGCTATAAAAATACGCTGAACGGATGTACCCAATATGAGAGTGACCATGAATACATCCCTCGCTATTTTGCAGCTGCTCATCCTGTTGCTCGCCTGCTTCCCCTATCCCGCCCATGCGGACTTCAGCTGGTCCCAAATGAAGAGCGGCATCGCCCGCAAGATAGGGGAGTGAAGGGGGGTGGCGCGGGTTGATTTTGGAATAGTATATGATAACCTCAATGCATCGTTTGTGCATGTATCAGGCGAAGCGATAGTATGGGAGACCAGGATGGACCGGGGGGGGCAGGGTGCGGTTCCATTATCGGCTATCACCCTGATGGACACGGAGGTGTCATGAAAATTGCAATCCTCTTGATACATCTCTTCCTCGTATCGTCGGCTTTCGCTCTTGAAGCCGATAAGGTGGCCCATTTCGGGTCAAGCGCCGGCTATGGTTTGGTCGTTGGAAGTATCACATATCACCATGCAACGGAGATGGGGCCGGTTCCACGGATGGCAACCTCAACCGGCTTGGCTTTGGTTCCCGGCATAGCTGTTGAGATTGTGGACGAGTTTACGCCCGGGAATAAATTCGGCTGGGGCGATTTGCTGGCCGATGGCTTGGGTGCAGTTACCGGGGCTGTTGCCGCTGAACTGATAAACGGTCAGCTGTGGGTGTCGACATCCGGCAAACAGATACGGTTGATCGGGCGGTGGTAATGCAAGCCTATGGGGTGGGGATTGACTTCCGGACATTTTACGCAACGTAAATTCAGGCTTGAGGCTTGAGTAGCGGCTATTTGCCAAGCAATATTTATCCATTTGATCAACAAAAGCCCCTGATATCAGGGGCTTTTTAACATACGCCTCAATCAGTTCATGTCACCGCTCAGGGTTATGTTATCCATGGAGCATCCCGTAGAAGGCCCTGTGGGCGTATTGTAAAACCTGAACCTATACACCACATTGCTCTTGCCGCTGGCAATGCTGGTTAGATTGACCTTGTAAAAATAATCACCGTAGTTATTGCTGTTGTAATTCGATTGTGACCATACCTTTGTCCAGGGGCCGTTAGTGCCGTTTGTGCTCACCTCCAAATCCAGATCGGGATACGCATAGGACCAATCCCCCCTGTAATAGCCAGAGAGGCTTACCTGGAATTTCAGCTCTGCCGACCGATAATTGGTCAAGTCGATAGGTCCGCCGACTAGACGGGCATCGGTAGTACTACTTGTCGTAGCAACGCTAACTAACGGGTTAGCGGCCGCTGTCTGCGATGTAAACGGGTTATATCCCGTGCTGTTGATGGACCAACAAACACCGGACTGACATGACGGGGTTACCCAGGTAAAGGCTGGTGCGGCAGCCGTGCCGAAAGTCTCCGTCCTGATCGTTACGAAACGGGCACTCTTCTCTGTCGTGAACTCCCAGGAATTCGAATAGGCGATGCTATCGCCGGCAGCGTTATGGATTCCGTTGTTTATGTTGAGCGTGTAGACAGAAAAATATTTTAACGGTTGCGTCGGGACGTAGGTTGCGGTCCTCAGTACCGTGTCTTTGATAACGGTGCCCGGGACCCCGCCGATGTAGAAAGTGTCGGTGTTAATGGAGCTCCAGTCCATATCCTCGCCAAAGGCTATGGCATATCCGGCAGCTACCGGTACGTTTTCAGAATCAGTGGTGCTGCCATAGATAGGCTGGGCATATTTCCATCTGACATTTTTACGGTCAGGACCATGACACGAAATATTGCTGCAGGTGCCGGCCACCGAATTGGCTGAATAGGAAGAAAAGACCGTACCATTCGGGGCCACATCCTTGATCCCGTTTGCATGTTTTGCGCGATCGGCAATCGACGTGCCGTTGTTGGTGACTGCAAAATGGCAGTTGTCGCAGCTGTATAAGTTGTGCCGTACATGCACGTTCGGATTATAGTAGTCGCCATAGGTCTGTGGCGGATAGCCGTGGCACGAGGTACATTCCCAGCTGGGGCCACCCCATGTAGCAGCTCTGTAGCTGTGGCAACTGCTGCTGCAGGTGCCGCCGGTGGCACTGTATGTGTAATTCATATTTGATCCGGTCACGTTATACTGGCCTGTAATATGGTAATAACTGTTGGCGTATAAGCCGTCCTGCGACGCTGTAGAAGAGTGGCATGCGTAGCAGGCGTAAGCAGAATGGGCGCTATGACTGTTTGCCTTTGGCGAGCCGTTGGGGTAGTCGGGAGGATTGGAGTGACAGCTGGCACAGGTCAGGGTAGCTCCACCCCATGTGGTTGATGGTGACTTATTGCGTAGCACGCCGGTAGCAATATTTGTCCCGTCGCTGTGGCACGAGATCAGGCTGCAGCTGTTGCCGGTGGTGGCATTAAATGTAAAGGTGAATGACTTGCCGGGGCTGGGGGCGAGATCGTAGGCATGGTTGACATGCTTTGCCTTGTCGATAATGGAGCTTCCATTCGTGGTGACGTTGTAATGACAGTCCTGACACTTGTAGCCGACACTGTAATGACGCACATGGCTGTTGGTCTTGGGCGAGCCGTTGGCGTAGTTGGGCGGGTAATTGTGACAGTTGCCGCCACAGTACATGGACCAGCTATTCCAACTGACCTTGCCGGAGGTCGGTTGGAGTGTGCTCCCCACAGAGGTGCCGTCACTATGGCAGTAGATATTGCTGCAGGTGCCGTTGGTGTAGGAAACACCCATGCTGTCCCGGAAGATCGTCGCGCCGCTGGAATAGCTGGAGAGCACGGAATTGAGGGACTTCACGGTCCCTGCTGGGGCAGCGGCGTTGTACAGCTCAACCTGAACGGTGCCGTCATGGTCCCTGGCCGGATCAAGCGGATGGCAGACGCCGCAATTGTAACCAAAAACCTGATTGGAACTGACGTTGCCGTAAGCGGCATAACGGTCAGCGCCGGTAAAATGCTTTTTATGGGATTTGTCTGCCGGGGCGGCCAGGTGGCAGCTTCCGCAGCTTGTCGCCCCCCAGACCCTCGGAGTAGAGCCGACCGTATGACAGCTGACGCCGCTGCAACTGCTCCCGGTTGCGGCAAAGGTATAGTTGAAAGCAATGTCTGGAGCAGGAGTGACAAGATATCTGATCTGCGCATGCTTGGTCCGGTCGGTAATGCTGGTGCTGTCGGCAGTAGTCTGGTAATGGCATTGTCGACAATCGGCACTGTGCTTGAGATGGCCGTTGGCCTTGGGTGAGCCGTCCGGATAGGCCGGGGGATTGCCGTGGCATGAGCCGCAGCCGAGACGTCCGCTGGTTCCCCATATCGGGGTGGAGTTGTTGTCGAAAGTAGTCCCGGTGGCTATCTTGGTGCCGTTAGAGTGACAGTAGACATTGGTACAGCGCCCTGGTGGTGAGCCAGGGAGCTTTGTCGGAGTGACGGGATTCGTCTGGCCTGCATACGTGCCGACAGCTGTGGTCTTATTGAGAAACGCAACTTCTATTCTGCCGTTGCTGTGGTAGCTGCCGGTAGCGTAATACTGGTAATTATAAGACAGTTGGCGGTTGGGTATGGCACTTCGGCTGTTGTAGACTGTCCAGGAATGGCAACGGGCGCAGTCGTAACCTAGGTGCTTAGCGTGAGATCTTGTCGCGATCGGACTTGATGAGTTGGCATCGCCGCCATGACATCCGGAACAGTCCGTGGGCAGTGGGCTCCCCCCCCATTTCACCGTGGAGATATTGCCGAACTCATAGGGAGCAGTCGACATCGTGCCTCGACTGTGGCAGTAGATGTTACGGCACGAGCCGAAGGAAGTGCCAGGAACTGAATCGCCAGTGTATTGCCAGCTCCCGGTGGTGCCTGTAGCAGGAAAATTCGGAAGGAAGGCCACATCGATGACCCCATTAGCATGTTCCGGGCCGCGCGGCGAAGTGTCGACGTGCGTGTTAAAGTCAAAGTAGGTCGACCCTTGTCGATGGCACTCGTAGCAGCTGCCTGCGCTGCCGTATTTTGGCGTATAATGGCACAGCCTGCAAGTATCAGATGTCGAATCGAACTGCAGATGCTTCAAGTGGCTGCCGCTATCCATGGCAAAGCCGTTGAATGCATGATAACCGGCCTTGTGACAGTTTCTACAACTCCAGATGTAGCTGTCGCTCCATTTCGGTGTTTGGTAAACCGGTGGATCAGCTGGATTAACTCCCCCCTGGGCGGTGCTGTGGCAATAGGTTATACAGGTTCCGCCACTGGCGTTGAATGTGTAGGTGATCGGCTTGTCGGCGGACCCGGTCACATCGTAGGTGTGGTTGGCGTGGCTGGTGCTCCCCACAGTAATGGTGGTGCCGTTCTTCGTGGTAGTGTTATGGCACTGGCTGCAGCTGTAGCCCTGGTTACTGTGCATCAGGTGCGCGTTGGCCTTGGGCACACTCTTGGCATAGGCCGGTGGGTTGCCATGGCATGAGTTGCAGGCAAGCGGACCGCTGCTTCCCCAGGAAGGGGAAGTATTGTTGTTCGCCGCGGCCCCGGTGGCGACGTTGGTCCCGTTGCCGTGGCAGTAGCTGTTGTAGCAGGCCCCACCATAGTAGAACGATTCACCGGGAGGCCCTGAAACCTCGTAATTCTCGTTCCGGTGATTCGCTGGAGTCGTTATTGTCGTGCCGTTGGTGGTGGTCGCATAGTGGCACCGGTTGCAGTTGAAGGAGTGCTTTTGGTGGCTGTTCGCCTTCGGTGAGCCGCTGGCATATGCAGGCGGGTTACCGTGACAGGCGCTGCAGGAGTTGCCCGAACTTCCCCATATCGGCGTTTCTGCCGCGACCAAATTCCACGTGGCAACATTGGTGCCGTCGCTGTGGCAGGTCACGTTCGTACAGGTGCCGAGCCTGGGGTTCGCTCGCTGGGGGAACGCCGTAGAGCCATTGCGATATGTCGCCTGGGGAAAGGCTCCGTTCATTGTGGGGGAGACCGTTATGATGCCGTCACGGTGGTCCGACCGGTAAGCGCTGCTGCCGGGATGGCAAGTCTCACACGAAGCAGGGCCGGCGTTTTCGTCCATGTGCCGGCGATGACTTCCCTGGAAACCGCGGGTCAGAGGATTCCGAGAGCTTTCGTCCTTGGGTCGATAATCGGGGGGAGCATTACTGCCGTGACAGTCGTAACAAGTGTGCGCTGCGGTGGCGTTAACGGCACAACACAGGGAAATGGCTATAATTGTCGCGGCAAATCGCCAGAATGTAAGCATAAGATTACCCCAGAACATCCGTAAGATTGTGAATTTATAGCTATATATGAAATTGTTATAAACATAGTTTTCTTATGGCAGCAAAAGGCGTTCCACAAAGACGCTGCGTTATGTCCCTTATCACCCCCACCATGTGCAAGCTCAAGCCGTTGTGCAAACCTGACCAATCAGCATAAGCCCCTGTAATTACGAGCAAGCCTACCCACCTGCCGGCCCCCCTGCGCAAAACCTGCACAGCCACTTCTTGATAATGGATGTCGTTACCGTCTTTGCATATTCAGCATTTGGCTTGCGATATCCTACTGTTGCAAGGTTTTGTC
>JANXYN010000061.1 GCA_025356035.1 Geobacteraceae bacterium | reverse complement strand
CGCCACCGCAGTATCGCCGAGCATGGTTTCTGGCCGGGTGGTGGCGACCACCAGGTAGCGATCCGAGCCGACCACCGGATAGCGCAGGTGCCAGAGATGCCCCGTCTGCTCCTCGTGCTCCACCTCGATGTCGGAAAGCGCAGTATGGCAGCGCGGACACCAGTTGATTAACCGGTTGTCGCGATAGATGAGCCCCTCTTCGTAGAGTCTTACAAATACCTCTCGAACCGCCGTGGACAACCCTTCATCCATGGTGAAGCGTTCCCGCTCCCAGTCGCAGGAGGCGCCAAGCCTTTTCAACTGGCCGATAATCTGCCCGCCCGATTCGCCCTTCCATTGCCAGACCCGCTCGATAAAGGCTTCGCGTCCCAGCGCATGCCGGTCTTTCCCCTCGGCCGTCAGTTGGCGCTCCACCACGTTCTGGGTGGCGATTCCGGCATGGTCGGTCCCTGGCATCCAGAGCACATTCGCTCCGGCCATCCGCTGCCAGCGACAAAGGATATCCTGCAAGGTGTTGTTGAGCGCATGCCCCATGTGCAGCACGCCAGTGATGTTGGGGGGGGGGATAACGATGCTGTAGGGCGTCTTTGGGGAAGGGAGCTCCGCGTGAAAGTACCCTCGCTCCTCCCACTCCCGGTACCACCTCTCCTCCACAGACTTTGGCTCATAAACCTTTGCCAGCTCTTTTTCAGCCATTAACGGTAACCTCTCGGCAAACTAATATTTAAAGATAGCGATTATCGGGGTTCAACTCTGCTTAACAAAAATGGGGATTTTCATCCCCATTGCAGACCGCTTTCATATGTCTTGGTAACGTCCCTGCTACTTTTTCACTTCCTTGAGCTTGCGGATCTCCTCTTTGATGATCGCTTCGGCCAGGTCAGGGACCACCTCCCAGGCGATCTTTTCAATAAGTTCCCTGGAGACCCGCGCCACCACAGCAGCCAGCTGTTCATCGCTGAAAGAGAGGCCTGCCGGCGCTGCAACTGGTTGCGTTGCAATTTTGGTGGCCGGTGCCAGCTGAACATATTCTTCTTCACCGGCAAACAGCAGCTCGCGGCTCTCCTCCTCGGCGTTCGGCACAACAAACGCGGCCTGCTGTTTCATCGCGGGCGGGGCAGGAGCAGTCGCCTGCGGCATGGTTTCAACCGCAAAGGCATCTTCACTGAAGATAAATTCACGGGTCGAAAGCGGTTCTACCTCTCCCACCCGGACAAATTCCTGGTCTGCATTGCCAGCGGGCTCCTCAGCAAAAACAAAGGCTTCTTCGGCAAAGTGGTTATCCACCACAGCCGTGCTTTTCTGGAATGGTTCCGGCGCCCCCCCATGTTGCTTGGCACTGCCGGTTTTCCCCTCGTCAAACACAAAGGGCTCAATCTCCTCAAACTCCCGGATAACCGGCTTGGACGAGATCCCGACAGGTTCAGCTGAAAAATCTATGGATTCGGATTCACCAAGTTGTTCGGTGTTAATTGCACCCCACAGGTCTTCCTCAGGCGCGACTTCCTCTATTTTTGCCTCAGCAGCCGCAAGGGGCGCACCCCAGATGTCATTCCCCTCCAGCTCAATCTCTGAGCCAAAAGCTGCCGGCTGGGGTGGAGGAGGTTGAACGGCAGGCTTGACCGTTGGTTGAATGGTAGGTTGAACAGCAGGTCTGACGGCAGGTTGCGGTGCTGCCAGGGGCGTAAGAGGTTCCAGATTAATCTCGGCAACAGGAGCTGCCGTCGGCTTTTGCGGAGCTGGAGCAGCGGTGGGTGCCGACTTGGCACGGGTTTTACCGAGCTCGATCAGTTTTTTCACTTTATCGATCAGATGCTGGGATTCAAACGGTTTGGAAATATAGTCATCGGCGCCACTGCTCTTGGCCTTATCTTCATCAAACGGCTCGAAGGCGCCGGTCAGGAGAAGTAAAGGGGTGTTTTTCAGGGTGGGATCGCGCCGGACCTCTGCACAGACCTCGTAACCAGTCTTTCCCGGCATCAGGGCATCGATCAGGATGATGTCGGGCTTTGTCTCCCGCGCCTTTTCCAGGACGACATTGCCATTATCCACCACATTAAGCTCATAGTCCTCGTTGGCAAATATGATGCCAACAACCTTCTGTATGGTGATACTGTCGTCGGCGAGGAGCAATTTATTGCTCATCTCTTCCTCCTATGGTGGAGAACTTGGGGATACAGGCACGAACCCTCGGTAAAGGCGCTGAATTGAAGGTATCTCGTGGAAAAGCTAGCATAATGCCCCACTGGTGTCAAGTTTTTTGCAGTCCTGCATCAGTCGTAATGCCGCGCAATCTTAGTCGTTTTTACCGCAGGAATATAGTGCGCCGCCACGAAACTCGAGAGGTCGCTGCGCAACTGGTTGATCTCACCGCTGTTTTTGAAGTTAAGCCGAGAGGTCAAGAGCAGCACGAAAATGTCGTTCTCCGGGTCAATCCAGATGGAAGCCCCTGAATAACCGGTATGGCCAAACGACACCTCCGAGAAGCCGTTGCCGCGCGGAGCGGAATACGGTGACTCCCGATCCCAGCCGAGACCGCGCACCACTTTGCCGCCGCCAGAAAAATAAGGCGCTGTCATCTGCGCCACCGCCCGCTCCGACAAGACCCGTTGGCCATCGAGCTCGCCATTATTGAGAATCATCCTGCAGAAACGGGAAAGGTCGAGCGCCGTACTGAACACACCGGCGTGCCCCGCAACGCCACCGAGCAAGCGGGCATTATAATCCTGCGCCAACCCCACCAGCGGTGATCTATCCTCATTAAGCGTGGCCGCGCAGCGCAGCACTCTCTCTGCGGGGGGATTAAATCCGGTATCCACCATGCCCAGAGGGTTGAACAGGTTCTCGGCTGCATAGCGGTCGAGAGTTTCGCCGGTCACCCTTCTCACCAGTTCACCCAGCAGGATGAAGTTGATGTCGGCATACCGGAAGTGCTTCCCTGGCTCAAACTGCATCTTCTGGCTTGCGGCGGCTTCCACCGCGCCTTGCATGGAGTTGATACCGGGCATCGGGAAGTCGTGCAGCCCGGAAGTATGAGTCAGCAAGTTCATGATCAGTAGGTCGTCTTTCCCCTGCTTTTTGAATTCGGGGAACCACTTCTTGAACGGGTCGACCAGGCTGATTTTCCCCTCCTCCGCCAGCTTCATGACCGAGGTGGTGGTGGCAACCACCTTGGTCAGCGAGGCGATATCAAAGACCGCGTCGATATCCATCTGCCGGGCGTCCGCCGCACAGGAAATTTTGCCGTAGGCCCTTTCCAGAAGAACCCCGCCACGATCACCGATCAGCACCACGCCTCCAGCGAGGAGATCGCGTTGGATGGCACCCTCCATCAGCTGATCAATAGTATCAGCCTCTCTGATATTGACCGGCAGCGGCAGCGGCGGTGTGGCTGAACAGGCACAGAGCCAAATACTGGCAGGCATAATAATAGCGGCCATGAGTCTTATCACAACTATGTTATGCGTTGATCGCATGGGATTCCTTATCTTCAACTCTCATCCAAGGTCCTGAACCATAATTATCCATGCAATAATAGCGCCACTGGCAGTTTTACTTGACCACGGCTTGCCCGCCGAACTAGGTCCGGGATAATATCGGCTAAATAACTGAAGCGGCTGATGCCAGCAGCGGAGAACAGCACTGGGTGTGTGGCAAATGGGGCGAAGTCTTTTTGCTCGCCAGAAAGGCGAACGATAATGTGCTGCCGAATTTGAGTGAAATGGGCCGGCCCAGCGAAACGAGCTGTTAACGACCAGTGGTGCGAGGCAGGCGCACCGTTGTCAGGTGCGATAGTCGGCGTTGATCTTCACGTAGTCATAGGAAAGATCGCTGGTGTAGACGGCTGCCTGTCCCTCACCCAGCTGCAGGTCAACCGTTACAGTAAATTCCGGTTGTTTTAATACTGCTGAACCTTCTGCTTCTGCATTGCCGCCGGCAAACATGCCGTTTTTTGCCATCTGCACCTCATCGAACCAGAGCGCCGTCCGGTCCGGGTCAATCTGCGCCCCGGAATAGCCGACCGCCGCCAGGATCCGCCCCCAATTGGCATCCTGGCCAAAAAAAGCGGTCTTCACCAGCTGCGAGTTAGCAATGGCCATGGCGGCCCGCTTGGCGTCCCCATTGGAGGAAGCCCCCCTCACCACGATCTTAACGAACTTGGTGGCCCCCTCGCCGTCTTTAACGATCTGTTTGGCCAGCGCCAGCAGTACCTCACTCAGCAGCCCGGCAAAACTAGAAGCCGCGGCGCTCCCTTCCCTGATGAGCGGATTGGCGGCAGCACCGTTGGCCATGAGGAGGGCGGTATCATTGGTGGAGGTGTCACCGTCCACCGAAATGACGTTGAATGAGGCTTCGACCGCATCCCGGAATGCCTTTGCGAGAAAGGCCGGCTCAACGGCGGCATCGGTAATGATAAAAGCGAGCATGGTGGCCATGTTGGGCATGATCATGCCGGCCCCCTTCGCCACGCCGGCGATGGTATAACCTGTACCACCTGCCACGCCACTCCTCGACTCCATTTTGGCAAAGGTATCGGTGGTCATGATAGCCTGGGCCAGCTGCTCCAAAGTTCCCGCGGCAAGCCCTTCAATCAGGGGTGGAATCCCCTTCCTTACTCGTTCCATGGGAAGCGGCTGACCGATCACGCCGGTGGATGCCACAAATACGGTTTCTTCCGGAATGCCCAGCCCTTCAGCAACAAGCCGGGAGGTTTCCCTGGCATCCGCCATCCCCTGGATGCCGGTACAGGCATTGGCATTGCCGCTATTCACCACCATTGCCTGCAGCTGGCCGTTCTTCACCCGCTCCATAGAGAGAAGCACTGGCGCTGCCTTAACCTGATTGGTGGTAAAAACTGCCGCGGCAACTGCCGGCAGCTCGGAAAAGATCAAGGCGAGGTCGCGCCGCCCAGGTTTCTTGATGGCCGCCTCCACGGCGGAAAATTTAAAGCCCTTGATGTTCACTAACCCCCCGTTCAGCGTGCCAGGTTATGCTTATGCAGCACGTCGCACGACCTTACGCCCCGCAACACTTCTTGTACTTCTTGCCGCTGCCGCAGCTGCATGGATCGTTCCGCCCCACTTTGTTGCTCTTGGCTGGCTGCTGGGCCACCTCTTCGCTACCGAGGTTGAATACCATCCGCTGGCGACGCTGCCGCTCTTCCAGCTGCTCAAGATCGTCCTCGCGAGCCGCCTGGACCCAGAATATTTTAGCCACCGCTTCCTCACGGATCCGCGCCACCATATCCATGAAGAGCTGATACGCCTCCCTTTTATACTCCTGCTTCGGGTCCTTCTGACCGTAACCGCGCAGGCCGATCCCCTCTTTCAAGTGGTCGATGGAGAGGAGGTGGTCCTTCCACTGAGTGTCGATGGTCTGCAGCATAATCACCTTAATCAGGTGAGCCACCATCTCCTCACCGAATTCCGCAACCCGGCCGTTGAACGCTTCCTGGACCTTTTCCTGGAGCAGTTCCTGGAAATTCTGCGGATTGAGCCGCTCCAGGGTGCCTTCCGGCATCTCCATCTGGAAGCCGAAGTTCTTGTAGACGGCCTCACCGACCCCCTGCCAGTCCCACTCTCTGGCTGGGACCTTGTCGATGGCGAAAGCCGCCACCAGATCCCCGACCAGGTCCTCCATCATCTCGATGAACCGTTGGCGCAGTTCCTCCCCGGAGAGTATCTCGCGGCGCTGGGAATAGATCACCTCGCGCTGCTTGTTCATGACGTCGTCATATTCGATGAGGTGTTTACGGATCTCGAAGTTGTGCGCTTCCACCTTTTTCTGGGCATTTTCGATCGCCCGGGTGATCAGCATGTGGGTGATCGCCTCACCCTCCTCGATCTTCAGCATGTCCATGATCCGCGCCACCCGCTCCGAGCCGAAGATCCGCAAGAGATCATCCTGGAGGGATAGATAGAAGCGGGACGAGCCGGGGTCACCCTGGCGGCCGGAACGGCCCCGCAGCTGGTTGTCGATACGTCGCGACTCGTGGCGCTCGGTGCCGAGAATATGGAGACCACCCAAATCCACCACCTGCTGATGCTCCTGGGTGCACTGCTCCTTGAATTTCTGCAGCACCTGCTGGTACTCAGCCTCGGCTGCATCCGGGTTCCCCTTACTCCACTGCCTGGCCAGCGCATCCGGATTCCCGCCCAACAGAATGTCGGTACCACGCCCCGCCATGTTGGTGGCGATGGTCACCATCCCTTTGCGGCCGGCCTGGGCAACAATCTCGGCCTCGCGTTCGTGCTGCTTGGCGTTGAGCACGTTGTGCGGGACCCCCTGCTTCTTCAGCAGCTCCGACAGAACCTCCGACTTTTCGATGGAGATGGTCCCGACCAGCACCGGTTGCCCCTTGGCATGGAGCTCCTTGATCTCTTCGATGACCGCATTGAACTTCTCCCGCTCGGTCTTGTAGATGACATCAGGGAAGTCGGGGCGCAGCAGCACCCGATTGGTGGGGATCACCACCACGTCGAGCTTGTAGATCTTATGGAATTCCTCGGCCTCGGTGTCGGCGGTGCCGGTCATGCCGGACAGCTTCTCATACATCCGGAAGTAGTTCTGGAAGGTGATGGTGGCGAGGGTCTGATTCTCGTTCTCGATCTTCACCCCTTCCTTGGCCTCGATGGCCTGGTGCAGGCCGTCGGACCAGCGCCGGCCAGGCATGAGGCGACCGGTAAACTCGTCAACAATGAGGACCTCGCCATCCTTCACCACGTAGTCCACATCCAGCTTAAACAGGGCATGGGCGCGCAGTGCCTGCTGCACATGGTGGAGGGTCTCCATGTTGAGCGGGTCATAGAGGTTGTCGATTTTCAGCAGCTTCTCCACCTTCAGCACCCCTTCCTCGGTGAGGGTGGCCGACTTTGCCTTCTCGTCGATGGTGAAATCGCCGGTGTACTCCTTACGCTTGCCGGAGAGGGTGTTCGCCTCCGCCTCAATCACCTCCCCTTTCTTCAGGAGCGGGATGATCCGGTCGATGAGATAGTACTTGTCGGTGGAATCCTCGGTGGGACCCGAGATGATGAGGGGTGTCCGCGCCTCGTCGATGAGGATTGAGTCAACCTCGTCGACGATGGCGTAATGGAAGTCCCGCTGCACATAGTCGTCGAGGGCGAATTTCATGTTGTCGCGCAGATAATCGAAACCGAACTCGTTGTTGGTGCCGTAGGTGATGTCGGCGTTATAGGCCTCACGACGCTCGTCGTCGTCGAGGCCATGGACGATTACCCCGACCGAAAGACCGAGAAAGCCATAGAGCTTTCCCATCCACTCTGAGTCGCGCCGGGCCAGGTAATCGTTGACCGTTACCACGTGGACGCCGCGGCCAGTCATGGCGTTCAGATAGGCGGGAAGGGTCGCCACCAGAGTCTTCCCCTCGCCGGTCTTCATCTCCGAGATCTTCCCGCTGTGCAGCACCATCCCACCGATCAGCTGGACGTCGAAATGGCGCATGCCGAGCGCCCGCTTCCCCCCCTCCCGCACCACGGCAAAGGCCTCCGGCAGCAGGGCGTCAAGGCGTTCCCCGCGACTGAAGCGCTCCTTGAATTCAACGGTTTTATTCCGCAATTGATCGTCAGAAAGCCCGGACATCTCCGCTTCGAGGGAATTTATCCGCGCCACCAGCGGCCAGAGCCGCTTGAGCTCCCGCTCGTTCTTGCTTCCGACAATCCTTTTGATGATCGCAATTGCACCAAACATTAACTATCTCCCGGTCGTTATTTAACGGTAATAGAGTAACAACGGTAATGAGCAACATGTAGATTTAGCACAAAGGGGGAATTTGCTCAACAAAAAATGAAGCCGTGCGGGGATTTATACCGGTTACGGACGCCTCTTCTTGCAAGCTGCGGTGAAGGGGTAGCGGAAAGGTGGCTTCAGGTCGCTCGCTGAAGACGGATTGCGGGAGGAAACGGCACTCCCTTCCCCGGCGTGGATAAGGTTACAGTGCAACAGGAGGTCGCGATCGGCCATGGCCGTGCTTGCAGAGCAATCCGCGGCAACCCGGTGGTTCTCGGCCAGCACCACGGTTCGCGCCGCAATTTTGCCGGCAAAATTAAGATCGTGGGTGGCAGTGATAATGGTCTTCCCCGCCTGGGCCAGTTCCATCAGGAATTCGGTCAACCACCCCTGAGTACGTGGGTCGAGACCGTTGGTCGGCTCATCCAGCAGGAGTACCGCAGGATTGGGGGCCAACACCGAAGCAATTGCCACCTTTTTCTGTTCCCCGCCCGAAAGCTGGCCAGGCGAGCGGTCCCTCAGTGCGGCAATGCCAAACATGGCAAGCAGGTCTTCCACCCGTTCTCTGACTTCCGGCGCCGGCAGGTCCAGCTGCAGAGGACCGAAAGCGATCTCCTCATACACCGTCGGACAGAACAGCTGGATATCCGGGTTCTGGAAGACCATGCCGACCCGGCCGCGAAACAACTGGCGAAACGCGGCCTGCTCCAGCTTCTCTTCCTCGAGCGGTTCGCCGAAGGCGCTGAGCTTGCCGGCCGAGGGAAAAAGGAGGCCGTCCAGGAGAAACAACAGGGTGGTTTTGCCACAGCCGTTGGCGCCGAGGAGCGCCAGCTGCTCACCGGGAAAAATGGTCAGATCGATGTCGGTAAGCGCCGGCAGATGCTGCTGATAGGCATAGCTGACCCCCTTCATCTCAAATATCGAAGAACTCATAGCCGACACCTATCCATGCAACAGCCTTCGATCTATAAATACGCCGGTGAGGCAAAGCATGATCGACAGCAACATCCAGCCAACATCCCGCCCCTTTGCCCGCAACGGATGCAGTCTCCTTGGTTCGCCACTGAAGCCACGGGCAAGCATGGCAAGATGAAGCTGCTGGCTGAGCCGAAAAGCCTTACCGAACAGAAAACCAATGCGCGACGCAGCCCAACGCTGTTCCTCACGCGTACCACGATAGCGGAGCGTGCGGCTTTTCCTTGCCAGATGTAGCTCGGCAACGCTGCGCACCAGCAATATAAGATAACGATAGGTCATGGTCAGGGTCAGAATAACTGACTGCGGCACCTTGAACACCTGCAATGCCTCCATCAATCTGGCCCAGTTTGTAGTAAGCGTCAGTAGAAGCGCTAGTGTCAGCGAAGTTGCCACCCTGCCGACAAACACGGCCGCGACCAGAACCCCCTGGCGAGTAATGATAAGCTCGGCTGGCAGGTGAAAAGGGCCTATGACCCGTGCCTTTCCCAGATCCATCAGTACCCAGAGAGGTTCGCCTGGAGTGACGACGTTAAAGAGGGATGGCACGGCAAGGGCTGCAGCAAACAGGGCAATTGAGAGCCAGACCCGCTTCATCAAAAACACAACGCTAAGCCGGGAGGTCTTTGCCAGCAAGATGGTGAGGAGATAGGCACCCCAGATCGCCCAGGGGGATCGAAGCAGGCTGACGGTGACGATAAGCGCGAGAAAGCCGAGGAGTTTGCAGTGGGGATCTAGACGCTGGAGGAAACCGGCCCGATCCGCCATGTCACCATTGATGAAGGTTTCAGCCAGAAGCGTCGAGCAGGCCCGGATGGTTTTTTCCAAAAATGCCTGTTTCCCCGTACCTGCAGGGACGGGAGGTCCTGCGGCAGCTGCGCGGTCAGCCAACCAGGCCGGGATCATTCCGGCTCCCTGCTGGCCAGAAATTTCCCACCGAACAGAATACAGGCGACCACCAGCAGCATACCGACAAAGGCAGAGGCAACATAGGCGACACTCTGCTGCATCATCCCCAGCTTATCCCAACCGGCAAAAGCATAGCCAGGAAAGGGGGCGTGCCAAAGAGCGCTGATTTTTTGCAAACCGAGCGGCACAGAACCAAACAGCTTGCGCAACTCCTCAATGCTCCACTCGCCCCAAGGAGTCCCGCTGTTAAATGCAGCCGGCAGAATGATCCCGAGGGGAGAAAGGAGCGCGAGCACGGCGACGCCAAACCAGAGTCTTTTCAAACTCCCTGTTTGTTCCCCGCCACGGGATGTGGCCAGTTGCAGCAGCGACGGGTTCTCCTGCTGCAGATACTTGATGACCAATACCGTCACCACCGACTCGATAAGGCCGAAAAACAGGAGGTGAGTGGCGGCCATGGCCGGCACGGCGACGCCGAGCGGATAGGGAGCATAGAGGGGACGGCCATCCGGCGCGGCGGCAATCATCGGCTGGATGCCGAATTCAACGGCAGTGTAGAGTGCAGCAGCATTGAGGGCAACGTAACCGGCGACCGCGCCGGCCACCAGGCGTCGCGCAGCCGTGAGCGGCGAATTGCCGGCAATCAGCCGGTAACTGTAGTAGCCGACAAAGGGGATAACGACCGCCATATTGAAGCTGTTTGCAGCAATTGCCGTTATCCCGCCATCACCGAACAGCAGCGCCTGGATGACAACGGCCAGCGAAACAGCCAGGCAGGCGGCCCAGGGGCCAAGCACAACCGCGACAATAACCGCGCCCACCGCATGCCCGGAGGTGGCGAAAGGAGCCGGAATATTGAACATCATGACGACAAAAGAAAAGGCTGCTGCCAGCGCCAGCAGCGGCAGGTGGCGTAGATGGAGAGTGGACCGCACCTTGCGGGCGGCCACGCCCCAGAAAGGGATCATGAATGCATAAAACGGGAGATAGGTCTGCGGGGAGAGATAGCCGTCTGGGATATGCATGAAGCGCCTCGAGGTGCCAGGCAAGGCAATGGATTGGCAAACACATGCCAACCTTCACAAAAACATACACCACTTTCCTGGTTCTGGCAACCTGAATTGCATACAAATTTTAAATTCGTGCTACGATAAAACAATCTGCCTGCAGTAAGCACAAAAAAGGCTTGTGCGGGATGCACAAGCCTTTGAATTACTGGTGGAGCTGATCAGGATCGAACTGACGACCTCTTGAATGCCATTCAAGCGCTCTCCCAACTGAGCTACAGCCCCATTCAAGAATACCTTTTATAACAAAAGCAGATCCGGGTGTCAACCATTATTTACCGGCGAATGGAATTTCTTGCTTGACCGGCAGCCGGGCTTTGGCTATAATCCCGAAACGTTTGCCGGAGTGGTGAAATTGGTAGACGCACTGGACTCAAAATCCAGCGGGCGCGAGCCCATGCCGGTTCGACCCCGGCCTCCGGCACCACCTATAAGTAAAAGCTTTACAGGTTTTCCTGTAAAGCTTTTTTCTTTTCCTGGAGCTGGTGTTAGTGCAAATTTAGTGCAGCAGCGTCAAGCCGCCTTGTGAAGTGCTTTAACGGCAACTTCAGGCGCCCTGTCGAAGATAGTCAGAAGTGCCGCCGCTGCGCCGGTCGGACGTCTCCGGTGTTGCTCCCAGTTCTGGAGCGTCTTCACCTTTACGCCGATCATCTGGGCAAAATCAGCTTGTGAAAGCCCGGTCTTCTCCCGTACTGCCTTTACGTCCGGCGGTTCGACCGTGAATACGCGGGAAGGCTTCATATCCCCCTTTGCAATGGCGATAGCCTCTTTCATGCTTTTCGTTAGTTGCTCAAACAGTTCTTTATCCATGTCGTTCCAACTCCTTAACCAGTGTTTTGAAGAATGCTGCCTGCTCCGGGTCAAGATTGGTCGTCTTTGCCTTCGTGTAGGCGGTCAGCATGAAAACCCGGTCTTTCGACTTCTGCCAGTAGTAAATCAACCTCGCGCCTCCACGTTTTCCTTTCCCTTGGGCGGCAAAGCGGATTTTACGGACCCCTCCGCATCCCGGTATGAGGTCACCGGCTTCAGGGTTCTGTGTCAGTTCGTTCTGCAAAAACCGGTATTCATCATCTGTTAGCAGGCCTATGATCGTTTTAGTAAATGTCGGGGTTTCGATAAATACCATGATGCTTCCAATTATCCGCCAATGGCGGATTAAGTCAAGGGAATTATTTAACCGCGGCTCGAAGAAAAAAAGCTAGGGCCTCACACAGAACTATTGCATTATCGGTTCTATTCATGTCGTACCTCAAGAAATTAGGCAATTCGGGATTAATCGCCGTACTGCGACCAAAAGCTGCTCTTACGACCATGGTGCAGGTGCAACCCTTCCTTGTAAGCTGCATGGGTATCGATGGTGCGCCAGTCGGCAACGGACACGGCAAGCAGGTCGAGCTTTTTGAGATAACGTACCCCGTGGGGATAGGTTTGGGTCTGTGCCCGGCGCAGAATGGAATCGAGCAACGCCCGATAGAGCAGGGATGCGCAGAGATGGCGACCCTGTTTCTCCATGGCACCGGCCAGTGGGAGCAACCCGCTGTAATCATCGCCGTTCAGTTGGTCGGCATGGTTGAACAGATAGGTCTCAGCCTCGTCGAAGCGTTCGATTGCGATCAGAAAGGCAGCGTCACCAATAGAAAGATTCTTGCCGGCAAGGATTGTGGTGATTTCTCCCCCCACAACCGTATCCTTTTGATCGGAACCGAGTATTTCCAGCAAGCGCTCCATTGAGGGGAGAGATCGGTTGCGTCGGAACATCCGCCAGGCGGTGTCAGCCTGCCTGGCAGTATCACCCAGTCGCCCAAAAATCTCAAGCAGCAACGCATCCCGCTCAGCGGCCATGAAACTCTCCGTTTCCGAGAGCTCTTCCAGCCACGTCAGAGCCGTAAGACCATCGCCGCTTTCCAGATAAACACGGGCAATATCCACGCAGGCCGCCGTGGAGAGGCTCCCCCAGGAGGCTATGCGCGTCTGCTCGAACAGAGGAGCATCCTTCAGTTGCCGGGCCAGGGACTCGACCAGTCGCAGCCAGTGCCGTTTCGCGTACTCATCGCTTTCCTTGACGCCCTGTTTCTGAAAGCGCGCCACCAAGGTGCGGAGCGCCGGCTCCGGCAGATAGTCGGACGCACAGTCGACAAGCGTATCCCGCACGCCGTAATCATCGGTCCGGTTCAGCTTGAACACCAGATCCCCCAGCCACTCCTTAGCGTCGCATCGAGAGGCGTAGCCGACAAAAAGCTCCCGGGCATCATGGCGGAAGACATCCCCCACATGACCGCTGGAGTCGTCGCAGTTCCCCAGTGCCCCCTTGTCGCACTCGTAGAAGGCGGCCACTAGTTCGGCCCCTGTTCGGGGTTCGGTAACCCCCGCCTGCAGATCCGCCAGCAACGCTCCCAGTTCCCGGGCAAAGGCCGCGGATTCACCCCAGCGGATAAAGCGACGGCTCCGCTTGATTCCGACCAGCTTGGCCTTGAAACGCTTGATATTTTCCTGAGGGGTAGCAATCAGCCGCTCCACCAGATCATCCGTCGCATCATCGCGCACTGCCAGATCCAGCAGCGCATCGGCCAGCCGTTCCGCCCCCAACTCCACAAGTCTCTGTTTCCGGTCTGAATCCATCAGTCATGCCTCCGTTATCTCGGGACAATGGTTGCAGCGCCCTCCCCGCCCGACATGACCCCGGAACAGCCCCTCGTCCAGCTTTGCGCCCAGGGCGTGTTTGAACAGCTCGTTCAGTTCGACCAGGTCGCCGGTGACGTCGATGAACGGCGAGGTGATGACGCCCCGGTGTAACAGGTCTAGCACTGCCAGGAGCAGGAGCGGCTTGTGCGGAGCCCTGTGTCTGGTAGCTTCGCTCCAGGTTGGGCCAGGGGCGCGGTTGAGGGAGGTGAAGAGCTTCAGATGTGCAGAGAGATCAGCCTTGCGCATCAGTCATTTTCTTGATCAGTTGCGATGCCGACGGATGGCGGAGATGGGTAAGAAACAGGTGTTCGCTCCCCGCGAAGAGCTGCTTGAAGCCGGTTTTCTGGTAGCATTTGCGGAGTTTTCCGGCGATGGTTTTCTGCTCCGTTTGTGACAGCCGCGGCAGCTCCCATGCTCCGGCCACGTTCTCGGGGTCGTCGGCAGTCATCGGCCACGGCTTCAACGCCACGATATCCCGGTCGTCAAACCGCTCGGCAATGGCCAGCGCCAGCACCCCGCCCAGCCCCTGCCCGCGGTACTCCGGCAACAGGAGAATAGACTTGATCAACACCACATTGCCGTAATCCATCAGCTCGTCGGCAACGGCGGGATTCAGCTCTTCCTCGTCGAATAGCTCGGCGTAGAGGTTCCCCAAGTCGCTTGAGTGGCTGTCAAAGACATCTAACAACGACCATGCATCGTCGTTGAGAATCTGATCCATCCTGACGCGATACACCGTGGCCTGCCCAATCGCTTCCCGCTCGTCGCCGAAGAGGATATCGATCCGGATGGTGGAGACGTAATCGGTCGGTGAGTCCCGGTGGATGGGGGAGCAGGTTTTGGTGGAGAGGGAGATGAATTGCGGATCGATGGACATGGGTACTCGTTCCCGGTTATCGGCTCTTGCCATCTTCCAGCAGCTTTTTGATATGCCGGTCAAAATCGGACTCGAACAAGCGGTCCTGCACAACCCGGTATTTCTCGTATTCACTCTCGGCAAAGGCTTTGGCTATCTCCTGGGTGACCTTGCCCGGATGGTCGAGAATCTCCCGTTCGTTGAAGCGCAAAAAGGCATTCAGTTTGTCGGCCCAGTCCTCCATGGTCATCGGTATATTGCGCTCCGCCTGGTCCTCGGCATAGTCCAGATACATGGTGACAATGCGATCAAGCGACTTCAGTTCCTTCTCAGTCAGATAATTCTTGGCGACAACCACATCCGGCTTGAGAATCTTGCCGTCCGGAGCGTTTTTCCAGCTGGTCAGCCCCATGCGATCCTTGCTGCTGTCAGCCCGCTTGACGATCAGTTCTGCGGCCGTATGCCCATGAATGGCAAAATGGAGCTTGTTCTGCACGGCGGCAAAAAAGGTCTTGGTGGTTTCGGCATCCGCGCTGTAGTCCATGGCGGTGGCATAGATATCGGTGATCTTCTGGTAGAACCTCCGTTCGCTGGCCCGGATTTCGCGGATTTCGGCCAACAGGTTGTCGAAATACTCTTTGCTGAAAAAAGTGCCGTTTTTCAGCCTCTCCTTGTCCAGCACATAGCCGCGAATGGCAAAGTCGCGTAAGACCCCCGTCGCCCATTGGCGGAACTGCACGGCACGTAAGGAATTCACCCGGAATCCCACGGCAATGATGGCGTCGAGGTTGTAGAAATCCACATTCCTCGCCACATCCCGGTTGCCCTCTTTTTGAACTGTTCGGAAATTCCGAATAGTTGAATCTTTGGCAATTTCTCCCTGGGCGTAAAGGTTGGCCAGATGCTCATTGATCGTCGGCACCGACACCTCAAACAGCACCGCCATCAGCTTCTGCGTCAGCCAGACGGTTTCATCCTCGACGCGTACCTCAATAGTGCTTTCACCCGCCTGCTTGGTGAAGATCAGGAACTCGGCAGTGCTGTTGCGGATTTGCAGTTTTTTCTCTTTCATAGGGTTCCTGGATTCAGCAGCTTCTTTGATTTTTGGAGACGCGACCTTTCTTTGCTTTCCTCGAGCCCCGTGACAAACTCCTCTAAGGACGTATAATTCCCAGCACCCGATAGGTCCTTTTAGGCTGGCCAGGCACAACAAGCTCTCCCTCTCCTCCAACATCTAGCCCTATCAAGATATTGGCTAGAGGCGCATTCTTGTTGAGTTCACCAGTTGGCAGATTTGTTGGCCCATCCACGATTCGAACATGGAGCTTTTCACTAGTTTTAGAAACTTCGCAGTAGGTGACTACGTCGCCCACCTCTGCACAAATATCCTCATCGAAACTGACTGGCTGATGATTAACATGGACTGTCTCGGCTCCGACATATTGCTGCACTTTGGCAACTTCCTTGATGCCAATCAATTCCTTTTCATTGATGGGAATCGGGTGTTGCATTGACAATTCTAACTGTAAATCCGGGAGGGCAATCGGCTGAGTACTTGCCGCAAGTGTTCCCACATATCTGCGCTCAGTATGAACACTTCGAGGTGCATCTTCAGCACCAATCGGCTGAATGCCACGCTCAGTCAAGGTCTTGAATAGGTCACCAAGCACTTCCATGCGGCGACGAAGGAAGGCAGATGCGAAGCAGCGCCAGAACACCCATCCCGCCCGCTCGAGTACGCGCTGACGTTGCATGTCATCGACCCACTTGTCGGCACCGTGATATTTGTCTCCGTCGCATTCAACGGCCAGACGTGAATCGTTGTGACCTTCAACGACAAGATCAATACGATACTGGCCGACCCGCACTTGTGGCGTGACACAGTATCCACGTTGGGTCAGCTCGTCATACATCTCACGCTCGAACGGCGATTCGCATAGCCGCCTAAGGTCTTCCACCCGCGATTCATCCTGCGCGAACGGGGCTGCAAAATGGGAGATGAGGCTTCGACGCAAGCGATCAGCTTCGCTTAGATTTTCCAGCTCAACAGAGCGAACGAGGTACATCCTATCCTGAGCGCGCGAAGCTGCCACGTTGAAACGTTGAGCGAAAGTGTCGCGTGAGAGTGGTGCACCAACGTCATTGGGCGCCGATACCATGGACATAAACATGATGTGACGTTCTTTGCCCTGGAAAGTGCGCGCATCACCGCAGGCAATGCGGTGGCGTTGCATAATTTCGGGACCAATCTGCTCAGTGAGTCGCTCCCACACTGCCAAGGCCTGCTTGTCGCCTAGCAGCGAGACCACTCCAATTGACCGTTGAGACATTTTCGGATCTGCCACGATCGCTTTGATTTCGTCGACAATGAAGCTCACCTCCGGCAGATTCAAATCGCCTCGGCGGTAGCCGTCAGTGACCACAACGTCAATTAGTGGCGGGTCGAGTCGCTCGGAAGCCTTCGGCACACGCAAGGGCCGCAATTCGTGATTATAGAACTCCCTCTTGGAGTATTCAATGATTGAGCCGACACAACGGAAATGCTCCTTTAGCATCACGGAGCTGCGCGCAAACACAACCTTGAAGAGGCCGTAGATGGAGCGTTCCGGCGACATCTGTGGGCCGTAGGTGAGCACTTGGTTTCCAAGAAACCGGTTCATAAGGCTGCGTATCTTCTCTTCCTCCAGCCCCACGCCTTCCGGGGAAACCTGCTTGTCATCGCCGACGATAAGCACCTTCTTTGCGCGAAGCAATGCCGGTAGTGCGGTAAGGTCCGATTGCGAGGCTTCATCAATCACCACCAAGTCGAAGCAGCCAAGCTCAACTGGCAACGACTCCGATACACGATAGTGCGGCATAATCCAGCATGGTACAGCTGGATTTGCCTGGGAAGCCGCTGACCGTGCATCTTGTCGGTATCGCACTGCGCGCTTCCCAGTGCCCTTGCCGATTTTCTGAATGGCATTCAGATAAGCTTGGAGCGCAGCACGAATACTCGGTGATGCATTTTCCGCGAGTTTTAGCCAGGTTCGCTTTACTACAATATCGCGATAAGCACGGGAAAGGTCGCTTTCCACATCGTGCCGCTCCTTGGCGAGCTTTTTCAGGTCCTCGCGCGCATCTATGTCTTCAAGATGGGTTGCGAGCCGTCTGATGCGCCATGCCTTGCGCCAGTGGCCCGGCAGCATTATGTCGACCGTGCCTTCAAGATGTGTCCTGAGTATGGCAGCGTATTTCGGCGCTCCGGATGCTGCCACCTTGTCACAGACCTCGCTAACCGCAGCCAGATGCGTACCTAATGAATGAACACGCGAAAGTTGAGTCATCAGCGTTGACCAGGCAACCTGCATTTCTGCATCAGTTACAGCCGGGTTGCCCAGTGTCTGCGCCAAATACCTGCTAATGTTGTCGATGATACGACCATTACGTCCGTCAAGCACCTTCTGAAAACGCTGCTTGGTGGCCCAGACATTCACCAGACGATTCTTGGTGAGATGATGACGCAGTGCTTTCTCGAATTCCTCCAGGCGCACATTGCTGTAAGCCATCTCGTGCGCATGTGGCCAATATGGAAACACGCGGGGGGCCGCAATGCAGAGTTCAGCCTCCGCTTTAACCATCTCCTTAACCTTTAGATACAGTGCGTAGAGATGGGCTGCAGCCACCCCGTCCTCCGGTCTCTTGCCGGAAACTGAATCGATCTGAAGCTCTTGTGCAAGGAGGTCCCAGCGTAATACCAGCTCTCTAAACCTTAATTTAAGACAAAGATACACTTTCACATGAAGCCAGTCCTTTGTCTTAGATGGCTTGAGCTCGCCAACCCTCACTGAATTGAGATACTTCTTCTGTTCAGTTTTGCCGAAGACCCCCTTGAGGCCGAAGGGACGTTTGCCATCGGCAAGATTGCCGACGGCCTCCATGAAATCAGCATCCGTTTCCGCGCCTGATGTGACTGTCACAGGGTGAACGAAGAAGTCCTTGCGCTTCTCCAATGCAGCATTAAGCTCTGAGCCGAGCGACTCCAGCATCTTCAACAGATCATCATCGCTACTTCTCCTCAGCCGTTCTCGCATGGGCTTGGTCCATGATCGGTTAGCTTTGTCAACCTCGTCACGCAACTGCCGTAGGCTGCCAATGTGAGTATGCAGTTGCTGAGCCAGATTGAGGGTTTCCTGGCTTGAATCGGCAAGAGCTGGGACATCACCCTTTTCTACACTTAGCTTGAGACGCTCGAAGTTCGATAGATCTTGGTGGACCTCCAGAAGTACCTTGGAATCTGGAAATTCCACGAGCTGTGGCAAAGAGGCACCGAGATAGTCAATATCTTGGCCGAGCGCACGTCGTGCTTCCCGTAATCGGACAATGTCGGCGTCCGAAAACAGCGTTGTGAACTCCACTCCGGTGCTCAGCGCATCCGGTAGCCATTCAAACTGGCCAACGTTGTCGATCACCTCGCGGGCCGAGTCCTGTGGATCGATTTCCTCGTCGTCAAGCAAGATCTTGTTAAGGTTCTTCCTCGCCCACTCGCCAATCTGCCGATCAATGAGGGATAGCCTGCCGTGGAGGGCGTCGATAGACACCTCCAGGTGATGAATGGCACTGGCTGTTGCGCTGCGGTCAAGCGCCTGCACCTCGGAAGCAATCTTGTGGATGGCGTGCTCGAACTGCTTCATCCCTTCTTGTTCGCTGAGTAATAGGGAGATGGCGAGCGGCCGAATTTCCTCCGGGAGATGTTCCTGCAGCACAGCAAGTGCGGGGTCTTTCATTGAAGTCACCAGCACACGTTTGCCTTCGGCTAGATAGTGGCAGATGACGTTGGCGATGGTGTGGGTCTTGCCTGTGCCGGGCGGACCTTGCACGACGACACCGTCGGATACGTCAAGTAACTGAATGATACGGACCTGCTCGTCGTTGAAAGGCTTGGGGAAGAAAAGATCGCGGGCCTTCTTGCCAGTCGCGACTGAAGTGCCTTCAGTGTGGAATGTTGCGGATATACCACGGAACGTGGGAAGCTCGACCACGGGGTTGTCCGTTGCCGGGTCGGTTATGACTGCGGCCACGGCCGGCGGAAACTGCTTTGGGTCAATTTCTTCGACCTTCTTTTTTAGCTTCTCAAGATCTTGCACGAAAAGGTTATTGGTACGCGGCCTCGCGAAAAGCACCCAGGTATCGGTAACCTTGAGTTTGTCCTCCAACTTGGGCAATGAGCGGTCCTCCGGCAAGACCACGTCAGGCCAGTAAATGCCGTTTGCATCAAGATGGGTAACTGCGGTGCGAAGAAGTGCCTCGAACGTACTACGGTCGAATGGCGAGAAGGTTTTGGTCGCCTTCCCGAAGAACTCCCTAGCGGTCTTCTCCAAATTGGCAACTCCTGGATTGTCCATGGAGGCATACCAGTCAACTTCTATGCGAGCATCCACATCGCGTGGCCGGATCTCAATCTCGGCGGTCTTGAGATTTAGTGAAAGTTCTGCCAGGCGGCCAACCAAAGGATATCCGACTGTATTGCCCTTGCAATGCCAAATACCAATTCCAACTCCCCAGAATAGTTCAAGCTGCGCCTCGATTATGCTGCCCTCAAGCTCCTGCTTGAGAGTAAATAGTTTTGCATACAACTGAATGGTCTTGCGGCGAAGCTTCTCCTCTTCAGCCCATGGGCGCCAATCGTTCGTAAGGAATGCGGCGAACTGTGCCTTTATCGGAGCAGCCTTCTCATAGGTAGCTAACGTCACGATTTCTCGTGGGCCGATGGTTGGCTTTGCAAGTTCTTCTTTGGTGGGATTGACCTCAAGCGAGGAGCGGTGGGTACCGTTGCCGATAAGACTTGCGCCATCGACATTTTCCAGAAGCCTGGGCTCTTCGTAAGGGCCAAGGGTTATTTGCACCCACGGCCGGAGCACAGAGCTGGTGATTTCCGGCGGCCTCCTTTCATGCAGCCGCTCAACAGTGAGCCATATCTCGTCTTCGTTGTCAGCACCCATTGCGTTCAGGCGTATGCCCGGAAGACCTTGCAGATTGTGCTCGTAGAGAGCAAAGAGGCCATGCTGTGAGACAGAGGATGCTGGTTTACTCCGTAGCCGGGCCGATTGCTGGGCAAACTCAATAAGTGAAAGGAGCCTCTGCTTTTCGATACTCATATCCGCTCCACATATCAGTAGTAACTATAATGTTTCGCAAAATTCCGGGGTAACCATACTTGATTCCCCGTAAACCAAAAAGATAAAGCCGCCCAAGCCTTCAACTAGGCTCGCGGCGGCTTTGGGCGTATATATTGCTAATTACTTCATCTCGAATCTCCCCCATCACAGCGACTGTCCCAATCTAACTAAATCAAGCTAATTGGTCAATTTTTCTAATCATTAGTTCCGGAATCAGGGTCCAGGAATTAGTAAATCAGTCTGACGTGCAGATTGCGACGTTGTTCGTGCAAAGTGCTGCGTGCATTTTGAGTGCTGCATGAGGAGTGAGGAATAGTCAAGGTATTAAGCCCTGCCAGCAGCCATCCGATTCACATCCGGCAATGCCTGAACCTCTATGAATGCCGGCTGGCGAGGATGAAAAGAAAAATTCCGGGACACTCCCGAATGGCGCTAGTTTAAGCATTACTAGCACGATAATTGTTCCGGTGGGGGATCACCTTCATTTTCTGCCTTGGGGCGGTCATGAGTTCGTAATTTTTCGGTCGACGTTTGCGGCATCGAGGCTCACTTCGACCAGGG
>JANXYN010000029.1 GCA_025356035.1 Geobacteraceae bacterium | reverse complement strand
AATCGGTCCGGGGTGAAATCCGGGGCGCTGATGTCAATAAGCTCAAGCCGCCCCTCCCGGTCTTTTTTGCCATAATGCCTGATTTCCGTCGCGCAGACGGAGCAGGAGCCGTCATAGAAAACCTTGAGGGGGAATACCGGGCTGCCGGGCATATTGCTTCTCCGTTCCAGGTGGTAAGCAGGGGGGGGGATTTCGGCAGGCTCCAGCTGAACCGGTCACGTTCAAATGCTGGGTCGTTTTACAACAGGAATGGCCCGGAAGGTCCTGACCGGCCGGCCACGCCTGATTTTGGTTTTCCAGACGAGCAGATAGAGAAGCTCGTCGTCGGCGAGCTTGAGCAGATTCGCAGAGTGGGGTTGGAGCAGTTTCCGTCCGGCCCCTTCGAACTTGACCAGCAGATTACCATCCTGGACGATTTTCATCACCTTGCCGATTCCCCAGGCGGGCATGGCCGGGTGCGTCACAAGGTCTCCTTTGGCAAGCATTGGCGTACTCGATGTTCCAATGGAACGATGACATTGGATTGGCAAGCTATAATTTTTACCGAAGTTTCCGCTTTTGCAAGTGCCTTGGTTAATAAACTTCGCAGATGGCGCATGGCAGGTCGCGTACTTCTTTGAAAGATTGCCAAATTTTCATCACCTCGGCAGAATCGCCGGCAACAGGCCGTGGTATTTCTGCCAAGGCGGTGTAATTTCGGATTGAAATTCTGTGGCAAACTACCTATTATGCGAGGACAGTTTAATTTAAGTATTGGGTCAAGGATGGCCAGCCAAGTTTGTAGAGCTTGACAGTTATGCATTTAAGAAAATAGAGGCTCAACGGAGGAACAGATGCGGCAAGCGTTGGTCATGGTAGCGTCACTATTCTGCTTAAGTGTCATGGTAGCTGCAACCGGCCATGCCGGAACAGTTTACATGAGTGATGGGGAGACCACCATCGACTGCCAGTCGGTCTGGCGGCAGGGGGGAAAGGTCTACGTCATGGTAAACCGGGACATTCAGCTTGAATTCAGCCAGGCTGAAGTGGATCTGGCAAGGACGTTCAGGAAGCAGCCGTCTTCATCGCTGAAAAAGTCGCACAGCGCAAGACCGGAAGTGGCCCCAGCGGTAAAAAGTGCTGCCGTTATCACCCCGCCTAAACCCGCCGCACCGGTGGAGACAAAAGCAGTCCCTGCCCCCGTGCCGGCGGCGAAGCCTGCTGCACCGGCCCCAGCTGCAACCCCCAAGCTAGCAGCGGCTCCTACTGCCAAGGAAATGCCAGCGGCCAGTGCCGTCGTGACGCCTAAGCCCGCACCGCAGCCGCCAGTTGTCGCCGTAACGGCCGTACCGACAGCAAAAACTACGCCTCCCCTTACGCCACTTCATACTCTGTTGTCGCCGGACCGGCCAGTCACCGGCTCCGACCCTCAGTCGATAGCCCTGCCGGAAGCGGTAGCCGGTATGTGGAAGATTGCATTGCTCGTCTTCCTGGCGGTGTTGCTCCTGATGATCATCTCATTCTGGCGGGTCTTCGAGAAGGCGGGGGAGCCGGGGTGGGCGTGCCTCGTCCCCATCTATAACCTGGTGGTGCTGCTGAATATGGCGGGAAAACCGATCTGGTGGTTGCTGCTCCTGTTCATTCCACTAGTCGGCCTTATCATCTCGCTGCTGATTCACATCGCTGTGGCCGAGCGGTTTGGCAAGGGCGCCCTGTTCGGCCTGGGACTGTTTCTGTTCGGCTTCATTTTCTGGCCGGTGCTCGCCTTCGATGATTCGGCGTATCAGGGGTAATGTGGAAGTTACGGCACCAGCAGTGTTCCAAAGACCGGGTTGGACAGGTTGTCGAGGCGGTCGGTCAGATAAATGGTGAAGGTATACTGGCCAGGGAGGAGGGCGAGGTAGTCGATGGAAAAGTCCAGGGAACCGTACAGATACCCGGCAAAAGCCTCCAGGTCAGTTACTGTCCAGTAAACTTCCCGCCCCATCGAGTCGCTGACCACGATAGTCATGGTCTCCAGGTCGGCGGTGGCGGCTGTAAAATCGACTGTGCCGTTGACGTATTTGTTGACGGTGTCCTGGCTGAACTGCATTGCTGTGATCGACGGGGGATAGATCTCCTCAATCGGCACCGCTGCCGCGACGGTCAGCTCGTTACCGCATCCTGTAAGCATCAGCATCGTACCTACCAGCATTGCACAGATTACCCTTTTCATAGTGTCCCTCCGCTTCTGGAATCGTGATGCCATGGCTTGACCATAACAGGAGCAGCCTGCGTTCGTAAGAGACATCGATAGTGCTGTGACCCGATGTCGGGGTGCTTTGACCAAGGCATCTCTTCACCAGAGGCCGCAATTTGGATGGGGTTGGTCAGGATTGCTACTGGAAGATTGCGGAATTTCAGTGAGATGCGGGGATAATTCTGGAAAGCTGTCGGACGGGCATGCCATGAAGATCCTAGATATCGCTTGACAGGGCGCCAATAAAGCTGCTACAGTTGCAACATCAAACCATCTGTTCCCGGATAAAAAAACGACATCATCGTAAGCCCCGGAATTCCTCCGGGGCTTTATTTTTGCTTGTGGAACACAGAAAGAAGGAAATTTATGGAATTCACCGCATTTAACCTCCACCCAACCGTTGCAGCTGGCGTAACCGCAGCCGGCTACGTGACGCCGACGCCAATCCAGGAGCAGGCAATTCCGCCGGTCATGCTGGGACGCGACGTCATGGGCTTGGCCCAGACTGGCACCGGCAAGACCGCGGCCTTCGCTCTGCCGATCCTGCATCGTCTGACGACCGGCGGCCGTGGCTTTGTGCGTGCCCTGGTCATTGCCCCCACCCGCGAGCTGGCGGAGCAGATCCACGAGGCCATCGGCGCCCTTGGAACGCAGACCCGCCTCAAGAGCCTTACCGTCTATGGCGGCGTTAACATCAATCCGCAGATGCAAAAGCTGAAACAGGGGGTTGAGATCGTAGTTGCCTGCCCCGGCCGGCTCTTGGATCACATCGGTCAGGGGACCATAGACCTGTCCAAGGTGGAAGTGCTGGTTCTCGACGAGGCGGACCAGATGTTTGACATGGGATTTTTGCCCGATATCCGGCGGGTCCTGAAGCACCTGCCGAAAAATCGGCAGACGCTGCTCTTTTCCGCCACCATGCCCGATGAGATCCGCCGTTTGGCCCATGAAGTGCTGAGCGACCCGGTCACCGTCCAGGTTGGGAGCACCGCCCCGGCGGTCACGGTCAGCCATGCCATCTATCCGGTCGCCCAGCACCTCAAGACCCCACTCCTCCTCGAACTGCTGCGCCATACCGATACCGAGTCGGTGCTGGTTTTCACCCGGACCAAGCACCGGGCCAAGCGTGTCGGTGAGCAGCTGGAAAAGGCGGGATACCGGGCTGCTTCGCTGCAGGGTAACCTCTCGCAGAACCGCCGGCAGGCTGCCCTTGACGGTTTCCGCGATGGCAGCTTCCAGATCCTTGTGGCGACTGACATCGCCGCCCGGGGCATCGATGTTTCCCAGATTTCCCATGTTGTCAACTATGACATCCCCGATACCGCCGAGGCTTACATCCACCGGATCGGCCGTACCGGCCGCGCTGCCAGGACCGGCGATGCCTTCACCCTGGTGGCCCCTGATGATACGATCATGGTCCGCGCTATCGAGAGGGTGCTCAACGCCCCCTTGGAGCGCCGCACCGTGGCGGAGTTTGATTACAAAGTGCCGGCACCCCGTCAGGATAGCGAGTTTGCTCGCGCCCCGCGGCCGCCGATGCCAAGCCGTAAGCCGTCAGGAGCAAAAAAGAGTGGCAGCCAGGGCCGCGCATCCCAGCCGGGAGGCGCCAAGGCGCAAACCTCAGGCCAAGGGCATCAGCAGGCCGGCAAAACGGCCCATGTGGCAGGCGCGCCAGCACGCCAGACTTACACCCGCCGCAGTCGCTAATCGGCCGTCTTGGAAAGTTGAATTCTTAAAAAGGGAGGGGGCAGTCGGCCCCTCCCTTTTTTGCTTTTTTCTGCCGCGCTTTTGCGCTATCTTGGGGCGGGTCAACTTAAGGCGATCGTTAGTAATCGTCACTGCCAAAGGAAAGGGGCTAACCATGCCGGACAACATGATTCAGCACGCCGAGTCTGCCTATAACTATCAACTGTTAATCAAGAGCCTGCTCTACTCTCCCCTGGTCAGCGCTCCCGACCAGGAGATCGTCTATCGCGGTGATCGTCGTCATTCCTATCGCACCCTCCATGAACGGATCTGCCGGCTGGCCAATGTCCTGACTGAAATTGGGGTGAAACCGGGCGATACCGTGGCGGTGATGGACTGGGACAGCCACCGTTACCTGGAGTGCTTCTTTGCCGTACCGATGCTCGGTGCGGTGCTTCACACCATCAACGTCCGGCTTTCGCCCGAGCAGATCCTCTTCACCATTGACCATGCCGAGGACGACGTACTGCTGGTCAACAGTGAATTTCTGCCGATCCTCGACCAGATCCGGGGGCGCCTTGACACGGTCAGGAGCTTCATCCTGCTCAATGACGCCGGACCCGTTCATCAGCCGCATATCGAGTTCGCCGGCGAATACGAGGCGCTCCTCGCTGGGGCCTCCCCCTCCTTCGATTTCCCCGATTTCGACGAAAACAGCCGGGCCACCACCTTCTACACCACCGGCACCACCGGGCTCCCCAAGGGGGTCTACTTCAGTCACCGGCAGATCGTCCTGCACACCCTCGGTTTGATTGCCACTCTCGGCAGCCAGGCCGTGCAGGGGCGCTTCCACCGGGAGGACGTCTACATGCCGATCACCCCCATGTTCCATGTGCATGCCTGGGGGCTCCCCTTTGTAGCCACTACCATGGGGGTCAAGCAGGTCTACCCCGGCCGCTACGTCCCGGATCATCTTCTGGAGCTGATCGCCCGGGAAAAGGTCACTTTCTCCCATTGCGTTCCGACCATCCTCCATATGTTGCTGAAAGCTCAGGCGGGGAACAGGGTCGACCTGAGCGGCTGGAAGGTAATTATCGGTGGCGCAGTCATGACCAAGGCGCTCTGTATTGAGGCCATGAAACTTGGCATAGATCTGTTCACCGGCTATGGCATGTCCGAGACCTGTCCGATTCTCACAATCGCCCACCTCACCCCCGAGATGCTAGAACGTGAGCCTGAAGGCCAGGCCGAGATCCGCTGCAAAACCGGACTGCCGCTGCCGCTAGTCAACCTGCGGGTGGTGGATGAAAAGCTGAAGAGCCAGCCCCGGGATGGCCGGAGCAAGGGGGAGATTGTGGTGCGAGCACCCTGGCTCTCCCAGGGATACCTGAAGGATCACAAGAATTCGGCGAAGCTTTGGGAGGGTGGATGGCTGCATACCAATGACGTGGCCACCATCGATTCGCAGGGTTATGTGAAGATCAGCGACAGGACCAAGGATGTACTCAAGGTCGGTGGCGAGTGGCTCTCCTCGCTGGAGCTGGAGGACATTCTGCTCCATCATCCGGCGGTTGCTGAGGCGGCGGTCATTGGCCAGCCCGACGAAAAGTGGGGGGAACGGCCGCTGGCCCTGGTGGTGGCAAGGCCAGAAGCGCACGGTGAGATTACCGAGAAGGCACTGCAGCATCATGTCCGGGGATATGCCGACAAGGGGATCGTTTCCAAGCAGGTGGTGCTTATCAGGGTTCAGTTCGTCGAGGCAATCGACAAGACCAGCGTCGGCAAGATCAACAAGGTCGCTCTGCGGGAGAAATATCTGGTAGTGGGGTAAGGTGCTCACCAAGCAGTTCAGCAGTAGTTAAAAACGGGGCCAGACTGCAGTTGAACTGCAGTTGGCCCCTTTTTATATTGACAGTAATAAAGCTGTCAAGGTTTGTTGGCGAGCGCCCTAGCGGGGAGGGCGCACCACCATCTTTTCGTAGCCGGCGAAGACCCGGGCGCCGAGCATGAATTCGGCCCAAAACTCCTGCCAACGGGACGGTACTGCCTCTTTGGCTGTGGCTGCTTTCTTTTCGGCAAGGAATACGGTAATCGCCGCGCCGCAGAGCAGCAAGCTGCCGGCCAGGACGAACGAGGTTTGCAAGCCGCCCGGTTTGGTGGTGAGCATTTCCGAGACGCGCCCCATGACGAAACCACCTACCCCCCAGGCGGTGAAGAGTACACCGTAGTTCAGGCCGTAGTTCTTCAGGCCCCAGTAATCCTTGGCAAAGGAGGGGAACAGGGCCAGGTTGGCGCCGTAGTTGAAGCCGATGAAGGTAGCCAGCAGTACCAGAAACACGGCGCTGCCGGTCCCGACCACAGTGATGGCGCCGAACATCAGGATGGCCTGGAAGGCAAGGATGATGAAGAGGGTGGCACGTCGACCGATTTTGTCTGAGAGGACCCCCGCGCCGATCCGGCCGCCTGCATTACCGAGCGCCATAATGGCCACGGCGACGAAAGCCATGCTTCCCATGCTTTTCTTGGCCAGGCCGGCAACGCTGCCGATCACCATCAGGCCGGCGCCGGCGCCGATAAAGTAGGTCACCCAGAGGATGTAGAATTTGGGGGAGCGGAGCATCTCGGCGAAGCCTGCGTTGACTTGCGGTTTGGCCGCGTTCAGCTTCGCCAGCGGCCCAGGATCGGACGGTTCAGCCGGCACATACCCCTGGGGTGGGTTGGCCAGGAAAAAAGAGAGGCCACAGACCACCACGGTGAATGCGACGGCGAAGAACAGCATCGAAGTCTGCATGCCGAAGGAGCCGAGCAGCCAGCTCGACAGCGGCGCAATGTAGACCGGTGCCAGGCCGAAGCCCGCTACCACTATGCCGGCGATCAGCCCGGTTTTGGCCGGAGAGAACCACTTAAGAGCTGGCGGGGTGGCAGCGGAATAGCCGAAGCCGAAGCCGGCCCCCGCTAGGATGCCGAAACCGAGCACCCAGCCAAGGTAGCTGTTGGTGAACGCGAGGAGGGTAAAACCGGCGCCCACCAGCAGCCCGCCGATCAGGGCGGTGCGGGCCGGCCCGATCTTGTCCTGGCACTTGCCTGCCAGGATCATGGCAAAGGCGAAGGTGAGGCAACAGACTGCGTAGGGATCGTTGATGGTGGCAAGGTCCCACTGGAAAGCATCGGGTCCGCCTTTTTCGATCGAGGCCTTGATTGCGCCCTTAAAGATACTCCAGGTGTAGAGTACACCAAGCGCCAGATTGATGCTGGTGCCAGCGGCGACCACCCGCCACCCCTTATTTTCTGCATATGACATTGGCTGTCCCTCCTTGGTTGGATTGCGCTAGTACCGTAGTATACTCAATATCCGTGCCAGCGGTCGGTGACGGCCCCTGAAGTAGAAAACAAGCTGCAATTACAGTTAATTACAGCAGCGGCTGGGCGCTAACGGCAGCCGCTGCGACCATTGTTTTTCGCAGGAATGCAAAAGGTTCCTCGTCTTGGGCTTACCTTGGTTTGTCGATGGCGGCACATTGCCTGCGCAGGGGATTTTCGCAGAATTGCATGGATTTGCATCAATGCAAAACGATGGGGCCATCCGTGGTAATTCGTGGCTATGGGCCGAACTAGCTTGACAGCGTGTCCAGCCTTGGTATAGTATCGCCCCCAGCGGAAATTAGCCGCTTTTCAGCTAGTTGCCAAGCATCGGCTGGTCGGACTGCAGGGTATTTCGAGCAAGCAAAAGGGGAGATTATCATGAAGCATATGCATTTGTGGGGAGTGGCGGTTGCAGTTACACTGTTAGTGATACTTACTGCCTCGCCGGTACTGGCCGAAGCTTTTTTGGAAGGGTACGTCGGGTTTTCTTATCCTGAAAGGACTCAAGTGAAGGTTAGTACGAATGCTTCCGTCGACCGGGATGTCAGTTTCGGTACGTCCTTTGCCTATGGCGGCCGAGCTGGTTATTGGCTGTCCAGGGTGCCATGGCTCGGCTTTGCCGGCGACCTCTCGTCGGTGCATGCCAAAGGGGAGAAAGTTGACGTCGATCTTGCCCCTCTTTCTCTTCTTGTAATGCTGCGCGCCCCGCTTCTCGCCAGCGACGAAATCCCCCAGGGGGAGATCCAGCCTTATGTTGGGATCGGCCCGAGCTTCTCGCTGTTTACTTACGTCTCCGCAAATTTTGAGCCGGCAGCCAGAACCCTTTCCGATTGGACCATCCTGGACAGGGGATTTATCGTCCCGGCCGGGGTTACCGTGCAGCTGAACAAGCACCTAGCCGTGTTTACAGAGTACCGCTACACCTATTATGATATTCGTTATAAGGAAGTGCTGTATGGTGGCACAGATCCGGATAAATTTGACGCGCACCTGGCCAGTCACAACCTGCTGTTTGGCCTCTCCTGGCATTTCTAGGCAGGTGATAAAAAAGGGAGCGCGGTAGCGCTCCCTGAATTCTCTTCCCCTGATGGTGGCGGAGAAAAGGGGCTATTGGTTATGCCCTCTCCCTTTGCCCTTCCCTCTCCCATTGCCGTGGCCGTTGCCCGGCTCGCCGCCGAAGCTTAGGTCCCCATTTTTGAGTGCGTGAAATTCTCGCGAACCAGGTTTGATCCCGAGTTCCTTGGCGATCACCCCCCAACCTTTCCCCTTGCTGGACTTATAGACCTGGACGACTGTCTCGGGTGGCTTGCCGGTCATCTGGCCGAGTTGGAAGACCATGAAGGCGTCGGCAGGGGTGTCGACTGTCCTGATCACCGCCTGCACCTGTGAGCCGGGGATGCCGAACTGGGCGCCCAGCTTGACAGAAAAGCCGTTCATGTCGCTTTTCGCTTGGATGTTAAGGTTGGTGAGGAAGCTGTCGAGCCCTCCGCCTGAAGCGACCGCCAGGCCACTGAAGAGGAGGAGTGCAATTGCTGCGAGGATGATGCGTTTCATGCTGATTTCTCCTTTGCCGGGATAATAACTGCTATTGCTTCAGTAGCCGCTTGACCGCGCTGTCAATACCCTTCTGCAGATAGCGCTCGGCCACCGTCCGGCCGACTTCCTCGATGATCGGGGTCAGCACCTGTTCGGCCACTTGGGCCGGAGTGGCGCCTCCGCCCGAGCCGATATTGTTCAGCTCGAGCCGCTTCAGTGTGGCGATCTGCGGTTTGTCACCCAGCGCGGCGATACGGACCTCGATCCGCCCCTGTTCGATCACGATCCGCCTGATCAAGACCCGCGTCTCTTTGCCGTTCCCCTTCTTTTTTGTCGCGGCCTTCTGCGGCTTGAGATCG
>JANXYN010000021.1 GCA_025356035.1 Geobacteraceae bacterium | reverse complement strand
CATGGAGTCTGGCAAACAAGATCGGATCGAGCTCCCCAGCCAGCAGAGTCAGCATAGCCTGGGTGATGACCAACTCCCCCACCTGGTTGATCAGCTTGTCCACCTTGGCAACCCCGACGCGGATGGAGGCGTCCTGGGTATCGAGACCCCGGCGGCCGAAGGCACCGGGCGCCAGTTCGTTTTTGTCGTAGGCCCTCCTGCCAAAGAGGGTTTCCGGAGAAACGGCGACGCTGGTTTTATCCTCAATGCCAGGAGCGCCAGCGAACAGGCCATAGCCCGGGTCCAGCGTGCCAATGCGGAGCTGCAGCTCGTCGTCGCCGGCGACAAACTCGAAGATATCCCGTATTTTCGCTTCGCCGGCGGCGGACTGTAACCGCAGATGCCAGCGGCTGTGGCATATCTCCGGATCCAACTCGGTAAAGGCCGGCGCGCCGTCAAGGTCAACGGCCGCGACCAACTCGCCGAGTTCGGCCAGCTCCTTGAACAGCGATTCCAGCCTGATGCCGCGGCGGAACGTATCGTCGTGCGGCGCAAAATCGATCTCATAGCTGATCGGCTCATGAGCTAAGAGTGGTAAAGGTTGTGCGGCGGCAGGAACTGTCGAACCAGAGTTGGCGGGTACTACGCTGAGGGTAATTGTTTCGAGTTTCTTGCAGATCTGCTCGATGACCGACTGATCAACTGCGGCGCCGTCCCGGTGACCGGCCAGCTGCATGCCTATCGCGTCCCCCGCCTCCAGGAAGAGATCCACCATTTCCCTGGTCAGGACCAGCTCATGATTTCGGAGCCGATCCAGCAGGGATTCCAGGATATGGGTAAGCACCGTCATATCCTTGAAACCGAAGGTCCCTGCCCCCCCCTTGATGGAATGGGCCGCCCTGAAAATGGCGTTCAGTTCTTCGTTGCCGGGCGCGCTTGGATCGAGCTCCACCAAAAGCTGCTCCATGGTGGCGAGATGCTCGACGCACTCCTCGAAAAAGACCTGATAGAACTGGCGCAAGTCTGTTGCCATTGGCGGTACCCCTTACCCTATTACCTTTTTCACAACTTCCAACAGTTTTTCCGGATCAAACGGCTTCACCAGCCAGCCGGTTGCCCCGGACTCCTTCCCCTTCGCCTTCAGGTCATCACCGGCCTCGGTGGTCAGCATCAGGATCGGCGTGAACTTGTAGGCGGCCTGAGCCCGGAGCGCCTTGATCAGGGCCAGGCCATCCATCTTCGGCATGTTCAGGTCGGTAATCACCAGGGCATAGTTCTGGGAGCCGGCCTTGGCCAGGGCGGCTTCGCCGTCCTCCGCCTCCGCCACCTCGTAGCCAGCCCCCTTGAGGGTGAATGTCACCATCTGCAGAATGGATTTGGAATCGTCAACCGCCAGAATGCTCTTTGCCATCTCTTATCCCTCCAACAACATTGAACTTTTTACCGCAAGGCGACCAGCGCCAGGAAGTAACTAGATGTTTGTTTTCATAAACAAAGCACACGCTTAAACCCATGGCACGCGGATTAAATCAAAAAAATCGGATTTAGATGCATTGGTTCTAAACCCTTTTGATTACTGTTTAATCCGAGTTGATCCGGTTTGTTCAGATGTTATCCGCGTGCTGGTTTTAACCTTTGGCTGTAGTCCCGTTAGATTTAAAACAGTTCCACATCGCCCATCGCCATACTCTGTTGCTTCACCGGATTGTGGCCGGCCTTTTCGATCAAGTCCCCCGCCTTTGCCAGCGCATCCTTGAAATGCCGCAGCCGCAGATCGCAATCCGTGCGGAGATCGTTTCCGCTTTGCTCCTGCTCCAGCGACAGCTCGGCAAGATTGTTCAGCAGATACTCCAACAGCTTGATCCGGTCATCCATATGCACCAGCACCTGGCTAGCCATATCCTGAAACTGCAATGAGGTGATGCAGGCGTTGACTTCATCCCCCACCCGCTCGGCAATCCCCGACATGGCCGACACCGCCTGTTCCGTTTTCTGGTTGATGGCACTGATCTTTAGCATCGTGTCGTCAAGCCGGCTCTTCGATTCCATGGCCAGGTTCATGTCCTGACTGGCCATTGAATTGATCGACTCTTCCGCCGTCTTGAGGGAAGCAGCGACACTGTTCACGCAACTCCAGATCTCTTTGCTGAAGGAATGGGAACGGGCCGACAACTTGCGTACCTCAGAGGCCACCACCGCAAATCCGCGGCCAGCTTCGCCAGCCCGGGCCGATTCGATGGCGGCATTGAGTGCCAACAGGTTGGTCTGATCCGCAATCTTCTCCACCTCCCCAAGGGTCTCGAAAATGGTGCTGAAAGTGATGTTGGTGGCATCCATCTTTGTCAGCAGCTCCGCGACGACTTTGCTGCTCTGCACCGTTCCGTCGACAAAGCTCTTGATCTCGATGGCGATCTCCCGGAGAAAGGCCTCGAAATTTACCGCTTCCCGCTGCTCTCTCCCAGCAGGGCGGGCAGGACCGTCCGCCTGTTTGGTAAGCTCACAGGCAAGCTCTTTCTGGGCACGGGTTTGGGCCTCCAGGCTGGTAAAACTTTTCACCAGTTTGTCAATGGCGTCGGTCAGCAACTCGCGCACCTGGATGTTTTCCGCTTTGATGCAGGCAAACTGGGTATTAAACTCATGGGCCATATGGACAAACAGTCCCTTGGTTTCACTGGTCAGGCCGGCGATCTCGACATCAATGGTGCGCCATTGATTCAGCTCGTCAGATTGCAGCTGCCGGGCAACTAACAACAATATCCCGCTCCAGATCCCTGCCACGGCAACCAGAATCAGGGCCGGCACCATCCCGCCGCCAACCATTAAAAGGGTGAGCAAGCCGGCCAGGGAGACAACTATCCCTGCAGACCAGGCGATTACCATTCGATTGGGTTTGCTAAGCTTAGACACTGCAGTTCTCCATGATGATGACTAATAAGTGCAACAACACTGACTGCTGACGAGTTTCAATCCGCTTTAGCATTACCTGCAGGCTCTGCACCAATGACCAGCTCTTCGGCAAAGCCAAGCAGGCGGATATAGCTGGACAGTTCGGCGTTGGAATTTGCCAGACGTGGTGCCAGCCCTTCCCGCCTGAGATGGCGCAACCAAAGGGCCAGCAGCTGGCAGCCGCAGGCATCGATAGCGTCGATCCCACCGACATCGATGACCAGTGCATCTTCGCCACCAGAAACCTTGGCGGTAAGCCGCTGTTTCTGCAACGCCGTCAGCCGGTCAGCCACGCCGGCGACCGACCAATCACCGGTCAATGCAATATGTTTGGTTTTCCGTTTCGCCTGTGCCATACCCACCCTTTTTACGGAACCGGACGCATGCCGGCAAAATTTAGACCCAAGACAAGACCTTAGCACTTAGTTCAACCTATCGACCCATTTGTTTGATTCTTAAGTTATATTTGGAGGAAATTAATTTAAGCCGCTGCCTGAAGCGGGTATAAGCAACCCCAGTCGCAACGTCAACGCTATACGGAGGAAGCGTTAAGCGAAGACAGAAACAGTTCCGGCAAGGGAGCCGGGGGGATGTGAACATAAAGGGGCAAGAGGGGGAGACGCTACTGAGGGGAAGGTGGCAATAAGCCGTAACCGGGGGGAGCTTCAACCTGAAAAAGATCTACCAAAGGGACCTCCGGGGTCTGGAAAACCCCGGAGGTCTGCGCTGCTACTCTGTCACCTCGCTGGAGACCATCGCCCGTGTTCCGGCCAGGTAGCCATACCACTTGTAAAGCATGTCCAGCAGGGCAATGACCGCCAGGAGCGCCATGATCACGACCAGCATGGCGTCGAGCTTATAATTGAACACTTCCTTCAGCAGGGCCGCCCTGGCATCAGCGGCAATTCCAGCGGCGGCTGCAGCGCTAGCCGCTGCTGCCGCCTTGCCGGCAAAGATCTGCACCAGCTGCCAGGAGGCGCTGAAGGTGGTGGTGAACATGAATACCATGGGGATAGCGGTGGTCCAGGCATAACGGACCTTGCCGCTTTTGATAATCAGGGTGGTGCCGACGCCGAAGGCAATGGCGGCCAGCAGCTGGTTGGAGATGCCAAACATGGGCCAGATGGTGGCGATGTTGCCGGAATGGATCAGGTAGGCCCATGCCCCCACCACCAGCAGGCTGGTACCTACAATCCCGGGGATCCAGCGCGGCCGGGCCAGCGGCGCATAGACGTGGCTCCCCAGCTCCTGTACCAGAAAGCGCGCCACCCGGGTACCGGTATCGACAGTGGTGAGGATGAAGAGCGCCTCGAACATCAGAGCAAAGTTGTACCAGTAGGGCATCAGCCCTCGCATGCCGGGGATACTGGAGAGAATCGAGGCCATCCCCACCGCCAGCGACACTGCCCCGCCAGGGCGGCCGGCTACATCGGTCCCTACCATGGCGGAGAGTTCCCTGACCCGCTCCACCGGGAAACCCAGTGCGGCGATTGCATCAAAGGAGAGCTTGGTGTTGATGGCGAAGTAGTCCCCCGGCATCAAGATGGTGGCAGCGACCAGCGCCATCACCGCCACGAAGCCCTCGGTGAGCATGGCGCCAAAGCCGATCATCGGGATCTCCCGCTCCGACATGATCATCTTCGGCGTGGTACCGGAGGAGATGAGGGAATGGAAGCCGGAGATGGCGCCACAGGCGATGGTAATAAACATGAACGGAAAAAGTTTGCCCGGAATCACCGGCCCGCCGCCGTCGACAAAGCGGGTCACCGCCGGCATTTGGAGGGACGGGGCCATGATGATCACCCCCACCGCCAGAAGAAGCATGGTACCGATCTTCATGTAAGTGGAGAGATAATCGCGCGGGCAGAGGAGCATCCACACCGGCAACACCGAGGCAATGAAACCGTAGAAGGCCATGGCAACCACCAGCTGGTTCTTGGATAAGTTAAAAAGCGGTTCCAGCACCGAGCCGGGGATGAAATGGCCACCGATGACCGCGGCGATCAGGAGGAAAAAGCCGATCAGACTCACTTCCCCCACCTTGCCCGGCCGGAGCCGGTACAAATATAACCCCATCAGCAGCGCAATCGGGATGGTCACTGCGATGGTGAAGGTCCCCCACGGCGATTTAGCCAGGGCGTTCACCACGGCGAGCCCCAGCCCGGCCAGGGCGATGATCAGGATGAAGAGGATGGCGAGCGAAGCGGCAATACCGCCGACCGGGCCGATCTCATCCCGGATGATCTGGGCTAGGGAGCGGCCGTTGCGCCGCACCGAGGCGGCGAGGATCACCATGTCGTGCACCGCCCCGCCAAGCGCCGCACCAACCAGTATCCAAAGGAAGCCGGGAAGATAGCCGAACTGAGCAGCAAGCATAGGGCCGATCAGGGGGCCGGCCCCGGCGATGGCGGCAAAGTGGTGGCCGAACAGCACCCAGCGATTGGTTGGATGGTAATCCATGCCATCTTTGAGGCGCTGGGCCGGGGTCGGGTAACTGGGATCGAGGGCGAGCACCTTGGCCGCCAGGAACGCCGCATAATAACGGTAAGTGACCGCGTAAAAGCAGCCGGCCGCCACCACCAGCCAGAGGGCGTTCACCTTCTCCTGCGGGTTGATCAGACCGGTCACCACCGCCAGCGAAACCGCCGCCACCAGCGAGACCACCAGCCAGAAAGCCTTCTTCAGCATAGCCACCCCCTTCTGTCCGCACGTAATGTCGACCAGCCAGAACAGTCGTTTCAAGCATTTAAATGTAAAACCCGTTTTTCGTCAAGCTGGTCGTTGTAAGAGCTCGCCGGCGGCTAAACTGCAGTCGCGATACACCCTGAGCCGGCGCTTATTAATATTGATTGAACTCCCGGCGGTTCGTGATATATATTGAGTGTCAGGGCGAACTGAAACCACGGGCGAACAGAAGGTTACGACCTCACATAGCTGGAGACCCTGTTTTTGACATTGGCTATATAAAAGGAGGATTTGCATGAAACGGCTGATTGGCTTATTGCTGCTGGCTGGCGTTCTCGCTTCGGCACCGACGTTTGCCAGGGCCAGAGGATTGGAAGAGTTCTACATCTACCCGTTCGTGGAATACTTCAACTGGAAAGAATTTCATGGCGGTACCCGACTTCTCGAGGAGTCCGGCCCCCTTTTCGGCGTGGGGGCGGCAGCGAGCATCGACCTGTATAACAACGCCCTGATTCTGAAGGGAAAAGCTGACATCTTCGGCGGGGTGATCAACTATGACGGCCAGACCCAGGGTGGTACGCCAATAATCTCTAATAGTGACTATATCGGCTCACGACTCGAGGCGGACGCGGGTTGGCGGGTCAATTGGGAAAGAGCCTCGTTGGAGCCGTTTGCCGGTTTCGGCTACAAGTGGTGGTGGCGCCACATCCAGGATACCACCACCCCCAGCGGTCAGCCGGTATCAGGCTATCCTGAAATCTGGCAGACCGTTTATGCGACAGCCGGCGTGCGTGGTGATGTGGTGATTAATCAGGAAACACGATTCTTCTACGAAGCCGGGGGGAAATACCCTTTCTATACCAGCAACGAAGTCGACTTCCCAGGCGTTGGAAAGACAACCGTGGAGCCGAAAGGAGACCCGGCTGCCTTTGCCGAACTGGGCATCCGCCATAAATGGTTCAGGCCGAGCATCTTCTACGAGGGTTACCATTGGTCCGCTTCAGATCCGGTGTTTGTCACAGATAACACTGGCGCCCACTTCCTCCTCTCCCAGCCCGAATCGGAATCATACATCATCGGACTCAACCTGGGATTCGCCTTCAAGTAGGCGTACAGAATGTGGTAGAGACGCATGGCGAAGCTTCTCTGCGTTCCTTCGACAAAAAAACCTGCCGGGTTCTGAAAACCCGGCAGGTTTGGTCACTGTCCAGTTAATGCATACTGCGCCTTACTTGAACTCCCCATAGCGGGAGATGACGAACTCCCGGTCGGCGGCGTCCTTCTGGTGGCAGCCAAAGCAGTTCTGGACCGGATCGAGTCCGGAAGGCTTGCCGTCAGAGCCGAAGCCGGCAAAGAGCCAGCCGCCGGTGGCTGTCTGCTTTTTATCCCGCTTCATCAGGACGATCATATTCTTCTTCCCCTCCACCAGCTTGCCACCCTCGTCCTTGATGTTGTAAAAAACCACCACGAAGCGACTCCCCTCAGGATACCCCTTCCCCGCCTGGTAGGCCGGCATGGTCTTCTTCTCCACATAGATATAATGGCTGCCATAGAAGAGCGACTTCTTGTCGGTGACGATCTTCTGCTTGCTCTTCGGCCATTGTTCGTAACCCTTCGGCAAGGTCACCTTTCCCGCGGCCAGAGCGGCTGAAGCGGCAATCGTTATGACAAGAAGTGCCACCAGAGCTGCTGATTTCTTCATTGCTTTCTCCTTTATCGAGGCGTTCCATGCGATGAAAGATTAGTCCATCCGGGCAAGATTTTCAAGACAAAGATGGAAGGGGAAGTCTTGCCTTACGCCTTCTTCGGTTTTGTCCGCGCCAGGTTGAACTGCACCATCAGATAGCCGTAGTCGATGTCCCGACCGCTGCCGGTGGCGTCACGGAAAAAACTGCCGGTAAAAAACCGGTCGTAACCCAGGATCAACGACAGGTCTTCCCTCACGGCGTAGGTCAGGGAAAAGTCGCTCTCCAGGCCGAGGCGGCGGCTGAAGCCGGCTTCTACGTTATTGGCAAGAAAATGACGGCCGGTAGCGGAAAAATTGAACTCTTTGGTCAGATCGATCCCCCAGCCGAGGGTAGATATCTGCAGGCCGCTGGCGTGGTGGCCGTCCACGGTCAGCCCCGACATGTCCCCCACCACGCTCATGTCGCCGGTCAGGGAACTATCGTTGTTGGGGGTGCGGAATTCGCGGGCGGCCGAGATGCCATTGGCCGCGTTCCAGCTCCCCGAGCCGTAGGCGTAGCTGGCGAAGAACTTGTTGTTATAACCAGCCAGCACCGATTCGGTGGAAAGGTCGAGATGGCCGCCAAAAGCGTCGGTCCGGTCGTTGCCGCTCCATACCGTGTTGAATGTCCTCCCTGACTCGTAGACCGGCTCGAGCTCAAGTGAAACCGGCCCGAGCTTGGCCGTCCCTCGGACACCCCAGGTGGCCAAATATTCTCCAGAGTGGTGGTCGGTGGAACCGGAATCGCGGAAGGCGTACGCCTCGACGGCGTTTCCCTCGGAGAAGGCGTACGTAGCATATGCGCCCGCCAGGTTTCCCTTGACGCCACCGGAGAACGGGGTGGCGTAGGCACCCAACAGGAAATCGACGGTGAGCGGCTCGACCGGTTTAACCCGCAGCCGTGCCGCATCGAATGAGAGGCCGTCATAGAATGAGTCGGGACCGAGGATGAAGGTGCTCCCGTAGCTGAACTCCTGACGCCCCCCCTTGAGTGCGAGAACGCCGCTGCCAGGGAGTTTCGCCTCGATGAACCCCTGATAGAGGGAGCTTTTATTGTACTCCTGGTGGCTCCCGCCGGCAAAGCCGTACCCCTGTCCTTCCGCGTGAATATCCAGATAGTCGGTCGGGTGCCAGTAGGCATAGGGCTTGACCCGATACAGGAAGCGCCCTTCGCCGTGCCCAGGCGCATAGCTGAAATCGGACAGCCGGAAGTTATCGGCCCCCTCGCCGCGCAGGAAGCCGTTAACCCCAACCTTGTACTCGAACGCCGGCATCTCTGGCTTGGCCAGCATCCGCTCTATTTCTTCTCGCCGCGTCTGGTATCCCTCATACTTCGCCAGTTCCTCCTTCATCGCCTCGCGCAGGGCGGCAATCCGCTCGCGGTCCTCAGCGGGGACCGCCTCGCCCCCCTCCAGCTCGCACTTCTTCAGCACCTTCTCCATGATCGAGAGGAGTGAGGCTGCCAGCTCCTTTTTCTCCAGAGAATCCTTGTCCGGGAGCTTTTGCAGAGCGCCGTACTTCGTTGCCAGCTCGACGATTTCCTTACACGCCCAGTGCTCTTTCCCCACCCGTTCAGGGACCGGTGACGCTTCGTTTCCCGCAAATGCCGCAGCGTAGGAAAACAGCACCCCCAGCACAACCGACAACGCCAACAGCCTGCTTCTCATAGTTCTTCTCCCTGAATAAATGAACCCATAAGGCAATTACTCGCGCAGAGGCGCAAAGTGCGCAAAGTAAAATCAAATAGTTATCAAACAATTCACCTGATTGGTGCTGATAGCCATCATGTTAGTCATGGTTGCCTTTTGAATTTCTTTGCGATCTCTGCGCCTCTGCGCGAGACTGTTTTTATGGGATGATTGCATCTGTGTCACGTATCGGCCGGCGCGGGGAAAACTGAACAGCCACTGATAAAAATATCCTGTTCTAGTCAGACCCCAAAACATCATCTCCTGACGAAGATCTCCCGCGCCATGTTGGTGTCGATGGCGAATTCCGAGTAACCGACCCGGAAGATATAGGTAGGAAAAGTCTGCATGAGATGGATCCGGTTGCCGGGAAGTACCCCCATCGCCATCAGCTTCTGCATCTTCTTGTCATCGTCGGTCTGGATATAGGCGATCTCACCCTCCTGGTTCGCCTTCAGCTCAGTGAGCGGCACCACCCCCAGATCGCCGCTTTGCCTGGCTTCCCGGCAGCAGTCGCCAGGAGGGATGGTCTTGCCGTGCGGACAGGTGGCGGGATGGTTGAGCATGGTGCAGACTTTGGCGTCCACCCCCTCGTTGAGGAGGTGTTCAAACTGGCAAGCCTTATCGTCCCCCGCCTCGCCGCGGATATTAAGGACATCCATCATCAGCCGCTCAGCCAGCCGGTGGCGGCGGATGGTGTTTTTCCCCTCCTCCCGCCCTTCCGGTCGGAAATAGACCCGTCCGTCCCGCAGCTCGATCAGGGCATGCCGAGTCAATTCACCATAGGCTGGGTCGTCCCGATCGATGCCGATCTGCTCAAACTCCGCAAAACCACGCCCTTCCTCTTCTACTTTGATCCACAACGCCTCCAGGATCTCCTCAGCCTTTTCCGACAGTTTCATATATCTGCTCCTTTTGTAGTTAGTTCAATCCGCCACAGAGACACTGAGACACCGAGAACTGCAAAAAACACTTTTACAGGGATATTCAGGATTAAAGGCGATTAGATTCAAAAACAATTCAAAAGTTCATTTTGGTTTTATCCTGATTATCCTGAATATCCCAGTCAATTCGTTTTCGTTTGTTCCGGTTTTCCTCCGTGTCTCTGTGTCTCTGTGGCGATGAATTATTTCCTCTTGCCAAACAGCTTCTTCAGTTTCTTTACCAGCGCCGGCTCCGGCGGATTCTCGTAGTTACACCGCGGGCACTTGACCATCTTGCAGCCGGCCGCCATCGGGCAGTTCCTGCACCCCTGGATACCTTCTTCCTCTTCAAATTCAAACCCGCAGAAGCCACATCTCATACATACCTCGTCATGCGCTTACAAAATCGCCGTTACCAGCAGGAACCGGTTCAACAGCCAGCCACTCCCAAAGGCGAGGACCGTGACGAACAGACCGATACCTATGGCCACCTTCCACCCCCGCTCTCGCTTCATGATCAGGAACTGGGCGACACAAGGGATGAACAGCGTCAGGGTCACAGCCGCCACCACCAGCTGCCGCGGATTCATCAGCCCCTTGGTCTGCAGGTCGTACAATCCGGCTGCGCCATAATCGCGACGGAAAAAACCGAAGATGAAGGCCACCGCTGTCTCAGCAGGAAGGCCTATGGCGGCCATCGCCGGTTTCATCCATTCTACCATCAATTCGAAGAAATGAGTGATCTTCCCCAGCCAGAGGAGCACCGAGGCAAGGATGAAGAGCGGCAGGATCTCCATGAAGTACCACTGCATGCGGGTGTAGGTCTTGGTCAGCACATTGGATATCTGTGGAAGCCGCATGGGTGGCAGCTCCATATAGAACATGGGGGTCTCCCCCGGCACCACCCAGGACGCCAGCAGACCGATCAGGATGAAGATCAGGACCAGGCAAAGCGACCAGACCATGAGCGCCCCGAGCGCCTTGGAAAGGAGCGCCAGGATCACCCCCAGCTGCGCCGAACAGGGGATAGCCAGGGCCAGCAGCAGCGTGGCAATAACCCGCTCCCGGACCGTCTCCAGGGTCCGGGTAACCATGGTCGCCATGGTATCGCAACCGAAGCCGAGGACCATCGGAATCACCGCCCGGCCAGTGAGGCCGATCTTCTTGAACAACCGGTCCACCAGCAACGCCAGCCGTGGAAAGTAGCCGCTGTCCTCCAGGACCGAGAAGAACAGGAAGAAAGTTGCGACAATCGGCAGAATGATTCCCACCGCGTAACGGAGTCCGAGGGTAATTACCCCATACTCGCCGACAAACAGCTCCTGCAAAATCGGCCAGGGGATAATGTTCTGGACCAGATGGGTGACCCAGGGATTGAACAGTTTCTCGAACAGCGTCCCTTCCAGGAAATCGACCACCGTCCCGGCGCCAAAGACCCCGACAAATTGGTAGAGGCCGTAATAGAGGATGATCAGCAGCAGCGGCACGCCGGTCAACGGCTGCACAGCCCAACGCGACAGACGCTCGCTAAATGTGACCCGGCGCTGGGCCGGTGCGCTGAACACGCCCGACAGGAGCCCCTTGACAATCCCCCGCCGCTCCATGGAGAGGTCCATGTGAAACGATTGGCGGCGCTCGAAGGTCTTTGCCTTCACCATCTCCTCAATGGACGGATAGCCCGTCCCTTCCCTGGCCTCGATCAGGCCGGCCACCTCCTCGTCTCTCTGCAGCAGAAGAAGTGCGAGCGACTTGTGAGATAGAGGATAATCATTGGTTATGAGTGACGCCACGCTCTCGATATCGGCCTCCAGCCTTTTGCTGTAGCCGAACACCGCCTGCTTATTCCGTGCATAGCCGGCAATGGCCCGGCGGATTTCGTCCAGCCCTCGCTTTTTGGCGGTGGCGGCGCCAATCACTGGGATGCCGAGCTTCTCTTGGAGGAACGGAATATCGATGACGAGCCCCATCCGTTCCGCCTCGTCCATGATGTTCACCACCAGTATGACCGGGAGCCCTGCATCAATCAGCTGCAGGGTCATGACCAGCATCCGCTCCAGGTTCCTGGCATCGAGCACATGCACCACCACGTCCGGCGTTTCATTGAGCAGGATCTCCCGGGCCACCCGCTCTTCCTCGGTAATAGGGAGGAGCGAATACATCCCCGGCGTGTCGATGATCTCGCACGGAACACCGCCGATCACCGCAGAGCCTCGGGTAACCTCCACCGAGGTTCCCGGATAGTTGGAAACCGTCACGTAGGCGCCGGTAAGGGCGTTGAACAGCACACTCTTGCCGACGTTGGGATTCCCCACCAGCGCCACCTTCCATGCCCCCTTGACGCTACTGCCGGCAGCTGTGCCATGACAGGAATTTTTCTTCTTGAACCATCCCATACTTCTCTACCCCCATTCCATACACTGCTTTTGACATTCACTTTCAGTTGAAAGACTTAAAAAACGTGCAGCATACTGCATACAACATGCTGCCTTTATCTCCTTCCGACCTACCCTTACTTTTATCAGGGGAGGGATTTGCTTCTACTTGAACAAGTTGTAGTCGCGCTCGAAAATGCCCAGGTGCAAGGCGCCGAGGAGCGAGCAGCGGAGCATACGATCAGTATGTGGGCAGCGCAGCGACGACGGCAACGCCGCAGATGGGCGTTTTTCAGCGCGACCTATTTGCGACATTTGGCGCATAGCCCATACAGCTCCAGCTTATGGGTCTGGATCAGAAAGTCGTGACTGGCGGCCACGTCGGTCTGGAGTTGTTCTATGGTCTCGTTCTCAAACTCGAGGATGGTGCCGCAGCGGGTGCAGACCAGGTGGTCATGGTGCTCCCCCTCCTCCACATGCTCGTAGCGGGTCTGGCCATCGCCGAACTGCATCTCCCGCGCAATGCCAGACTCGGCGAACAGTTTCAGCGAGCGGTAGACCGTGGCATAGCCGATGTTAGGATGCTTGGCCCGCAGCTTGAGATACAGTTCCTCGATACTCATATGCCGCTCGGAAGAGAGGAAGGTTTCGAGGATAACATCCCGCTGCCGGGTGGATTTCAGCCCCTTCTCCAGGATATAATCGCGAAAGATTTTTTTCTTGGCACGTTTCACAGCTACCCCTTGTTGAAAGTGATTTTCACTTTACAGATCATTGTAGAGCTTGTCAATTTATTTACCGGTCAATGTTGTAAATTACATTAAACAGTGCGAGGGAACTTTTGAAATGCGAGTTGCCCGGCAATGGCGGGTTTGCAGGGGGTAATTTTTTCAGACTAGCTGCCCAGGCTGCAAAGCTCTTCAACATCTGGCTGTCCGGCTGCGGAATAAAGAGCTTAACACCAGAATTTGCGCGACAAGCCCTTACGCCACAAAGTATTTCCCCCGTTTGCGGACCATGAGCCCTTCCTTCTCCATCTGGGTGAGATTGCGGACGATATTTTCATGATCTCCCGTAACCTTTGAAACCACGTCGTCGGCTGAGAGGCCGGGATGGGCAAGGACCGCTTTGAGCAGGGCGCTGCGCAATTGCCGGTTCGATCCCTCGAAGGGGGACTGGCGCAAATGGTGGATGCTGTTGCGGGACGGGTTGGGGTGTTCCCGCTTCAGGACCACCCCGTAGTCCATGAGGGCATTGTACCAGAGCCGCGGTTGAGATCGATCCATGGTTAGTTCCACCAATGGCAGCAGGTCCCGGTCGTGGATACGGTCGCGATCCTGGAAAAAGCTATGAATAAAGACGCTGCGGATGTTGGTTTCGATGAATACTGCCGGGCGGTCGTGGGCAAACGCCATGATTGCGCCTGCGGTGTAAGGACCGATTCCGGGCAGGGATTCCAGTTCCTTCCGGGTGGCGGGGACAATGCCGCCGAAGTCCGTCACAATTGCTTCTGCGGCCCGTTTAAGCGCCAACCCGCGCCGATTGTAGCCAAGCCCTTGCCAGACCGTCAGCACATCGGCAAGCTTGGCCGCCGCCAGGGCCGCCACGGAGGGAAACTGCCTGACGAATTCGACGAACTTAGCTGCAACCCGGTCCACCTGCGTTTGCTGCAGCATGATTTCAGAGACCATTATCCGGTAGGGATCGGCGGTCTCACGCCATGGCAGACACCTAGGGTTGGCTTGTGCGACCGCGTACACGGTGGCGCGGAATGCCTCAATTTCGGCCTCCGCCAGGGGAACGGCAGAAATGGGGGAATGGTCAGTTGGCTTTTTCTTCATGGCAAGGTGCAGTATAGAAGATGCACGGGGAGTGGACAAGGCGAATTCACCAGGAGAATAAATTCCATGGTAGACCCCAAATTTCCCCTTTACTTTTGAAAATTTCATGGTTGAATTAAAACATGCTAATGTTATGTCGGCCGGATCTGGAGGGCGAACGGAAAATGGACTCATTTGCGAGTCGGAAAATCTGGTAAAAAACCGATATCTGAACTATTCAAACGAGGAGGGGGCCATGAACATCGAACATTCTTTTTTATGTCTTAATTGTGACGAAATCTTTCCCGAAGATTGCAAACATTGTCCGATTTGTGCTTCAACGAATATTGTTCCACTGGCTAAATTTTTGCCATCACTTAACTACAATGGGATACAGATAAAAACATTCCCAATTCAACAAGCAAAACCGGGATATGGCACCATCAGGTTGGCATGTAGAAGCGATGTCAAATAACTGGCCTCTCCTTGACCTATAGTGGACCCTTTAGTCAAGACAATAAATCATCGAGTTTAAGGTGGTGCCCAGTCGCGCAGCAGACCGGCGCTGCCCCGATTTTGAGCGTGGTTTTACGCTCAACAAATTTGTC
>JANXYN010000015.1 GCA_025356035.1 Geobacteraceae bacterium | reverse complement strand
CCTGTGAGCGCAGCGAACGTATACCTCTACCTGAGCGCGCCCGCGTAGCGGTCGCGCTCACTGTAGATACAGCCACAGTACTGTTGCCGGTAGAGGCCAAGCTTCCTGGAGATGTCGATCCCTTCCTGCCAACCGTGCCGGAAATCGTCGTAGTAAAAGCTTACCCCATACTTGGCGCCGATCTGTTCACCGATGCCACGGATCACCTCGTGCTTCTGGTAGCGGCTGTAGAGAAGTGAAGAGGTAAATGAATCAAAGCCTTGCTCGGCGGCGGTTGCGGCGGCGACCTCCAGCCGGGAGGCATAGCAGTAAAGGCAACGCTCAGCTGGCGTAGCGGCCACCGCGCCAAGAAATTCCTCCAACTGGTAGTCCTCCCGGTAGATCACCGCCAGATCGATCAAAGCCGCATAACTCCTGACCGTATCAAGCCGTTTGCGAAATTCCAGGTAGGGGTGGATGTTGTGGTTGTAAAAGAAGCCGGTCACCTCCATCCCCCGGGATCGAAGCTCCTTCAGGGGATAGATGGCGCACGGTGCGCAGCAGATGTGGAGGAGGATCTTCATCCTGTGGCACCTCTCTGTTCCAAGGCCTCCCTGGCAAGCCGGGCGCTGATTTTCCTCCCCGTAGTCAGGGCGTGGCGGTTAATCTCTTCCAGCGCCCCGATGAGCGACTCGATATCCCTGGCCGTGTGCACCAGCAGGTAATCAATGGCGTCATCAGGGAGAACTACCTGCCGGTCCGCGGCCAGTTTCTGCAGAATGAGCCGGCGGGAATGGTCGTCCGAGACATCGACCCTGGCCACCAGTCCCCACAAGAGCCGCGAGATAAGATGATCGTCCAGGTGAGGGAGCTCCTTTGGCGGGTGGAGTCCGGTAATGGCAATCTTTTTCCCGGCCCCGTAAAAGTCGTTAAACAGCTGCCAGATCTCCAGCCGCAGGTATGGGGTGTCAGGGATCAGATGCAGATCGTCCACCAGGAGTATCGGCGCATTACTGAAACGCTCCGCCAGTTTCGACACCTGTTCAGCCCGGTACTCGCCCCGATAAAGCTCGTCGACCTCCTTGAACGAGATATAGGGAATCGCCTGCGGTAACTGAATTGTATCATAAAAACTTTTGCCGAGTGCCATCAGCAGGTGGGTCTTGCCAGAACCGGCCGGCCCATAGATATAGAGAAGATTCTGTTCTTCGCCGGCAGCCAGCAGCCGGGCAAACCGGTAAGCAGCTTCATTGCCGTCGCAGACCACGAAGTTATCGAAGGTGTAACTGGGATTGATGGGGAAATCGAAGACAAGTTGCATGGGGAAACCCGTAAAATTCCTCGCCACGGAGGTCACTGAGAAAAAACTAAAACCTTTAATTTAACAAGGATATACAGGATGAACAGGATAAAACCGAAAATCTTTGAACCATTTCTTTTGAATCAATATGCCCTTAATCCTGTATATCCTGTCCATCCTTGTTAATTGCCTGTCAGGATTTTTTCTCTGCTCTCCGTGTCTCCGTGGTGAATAAGCCGTTAAAAAAGCCGACCCGGCCCCATCTCCGGCGCCACCCGGCCGAAGTGCTCATAAGCCGCCTTGGTAGCCATCCGGCCGCGCGGGGTACGGTTGAGGAAACCGTTCTGAATCAGGAATGGCTCATAGACGTCCTCAATGGTGTCGCTTTCTTCGGAAATGGCCGCTGCGATGGTATCGAGGCCAACCGGCCCGCCGCCGAACTTGTCGATGATGGTAAGGAGGATAGTCCGGTCCATGAAATCAAAACCCATTTCGTCGATCTCCAGTAGGGCCAAGGCATCGCGAACTACCGGCAGGGTGATAACCCCGTCGGCTCTGACCAGGGCGAAGTCACGGACGCGGCGAAGCAGGCGGTTGGCAATTCTCGGAGTACCGCGGCTGCGCCGGGCCATTTCGGCTGCACCAGGTGCCTCTATCGCAATACCGAGAATCCGCGCGGACCGGGTGACAATGATAGCCAGCTCCGACTCCGTGTAAAACTCGAGCCGGGAGATGACGCCAAAACGGTCGCGGAGAGGAGAGGAGAGGAGCCCGGCCCTAGTGGTGGCTCCCACCAGGGTAAAGCGAGGGAGGTCGAGCTTAATGGAGCGGGCCGAGGGGCCCTGACCGATTATGATATCGAGTTGAAAGTCCTCCATGGCCGGGTAGAGTATCTCCTCCACCACGTGGGAGAGGCGATGGATCTCGTCGATAAAGAGGACGTCATGGGGTTCCAGATTGGTGAGGATGGCGGCCAGATCTCCCTGCTTCTCGATGACCGGCCCGGAGGTGGACTTGATGTTGACTCCCATCTCGCTGGCAATGATGTTGGCGAGGGTGGTCTTCCCCAGCCCGGGCGGGCCGTAAAGGAGAACATGATCGAGGGCCTCGCCGCGCCCCTTGGCTGCGTCGATAAACAGTCGCAGGTTTCCCTTGGCCTTCTCCTGCCCCACATAATCGGCCAGGGCCCGTGGGCGGAGGGTCGCCTCAAGAAGCGCGTCGTCGTCAGTCATGTTTGGCGTGATAGTTCGGGTCATAATGTCTCGTACGACGTGCGGCAAGCTGTGTGCTGCGTAACGTCACAAGACCGATCAGGGCTCGTCGCACGTAGCGCGTAGTTCGCAACACGGGTCATTTCATCAATTTTTTCAGCGCCTGCTTCAGCACCGCTTCCACCGAATCGGTCGGACCGATCGGCAGCTCCGCCAGCACCTTCTTCACCAGCGCTTCCTTGTAGCCGAGGTTGACCAGGGCCGAAGTAACGTCCTCGGCGGCATCGGGTGGGGCCGGGGAGAGTCCGCTAGCCGCAGCTGGAGTGCCCTCCAGCGATACCCGTGCCTTTTCCTTCAATTCCAACACCAGCCGTTCGGCAGTCTTCTTGCCAATCCCGGGAATGGCCGAGAGCCGGGCCAGATCGCCATGGCTCAGGGCCTGGGCCAGCTCATGCACCTGGATATTGGAGAGGATGCCGGTAGCCAGTTTTGGGCCAACCCCTGACACCGAGATGAGGAGCTGAAACAGCCGCTTTTCGGCAAGACTTCTGAACCCGTAGAGGTTGATGGCATCTTCTTTAACGTGGGTATAGATTTGCAGGGAGGTATCCCCCCCCTCTTCCGGCAGGTCATAGTAGGTGGAGAACGGGATCTGTACGCGATAGCCAACGCCATGCACATCCATGACGATGTAATCCGGGGATTTATGGGCAATTTTGCCCGTCAGAAGTGCGATCATGGTCAGTTCCTTGTGTCTTTCAGCCGTTGTCTGAGCAAACTGTTCAGGCCGATGGAATTGGCATGGCAGACCGCCACGGCCAGGGCGTCGGCGGCGTCCTCCTGGGCCACCTCAGGGAGGTTCAGCAGCGCCTTTAGCATCTTTTGCACCTGGTCCTTAGCTGCCCGTCCATGCCCCACCACCGCCTGCTTCACCTGGAGGGCTGTATATTCATGGACCGGTAGCCCGGCATTCACCCCGGCCACGATGGCAGCGCCCCGGGCCTGCCCCAGCTTCAAGGCACTCTGCACATTGGTGGCAAAGAAAATATCCTCCACCGCCACTGCGTCGGGGCGATACTGCTCGATCACCGCGGTCAACCCCCGGTAGATCCGCTGCAGCCGCAGAGGGAAGTCCAGCTTGGCGTCGGTAAAGATGGCGCCATTGTCTACATGAATCAGCCGGTTCCCCTCCTTGATGATGATGCCGTAACCTGTAATCCGCGAACCGGGGTCGATGCCTAGGACTTTCATGATCACCTTTTTGTGCAGAAGCGCAGAAGCGCGGAGGGAAAGCCTGCAGCTTCCGAACTTCCGCGCTTCCGCTCAAAAAACAGACGAAGGGCAGTTGCCCAAGTCATCTTACATCATCTTCTCCATATCTTCCGCCGAGATATCAAAGTTGGCATAGACGTTCTGCACGTCGTCATTGTCTTCCAGCTTATCCATCAACTTCAGCATGCTCTCTGCCTGCTTCCCTTCCAGTTTGACCATGGTTTGCGGAATCATGGTCACCTCGGCGGATTGTGGCTTGAAACCAGCCTTGTTCAGGGCTTCGCGGACTTCAATGAAGTTGGCCGGATCGGTAAGAACCTCGACCTGATCCCCTTCATCGGAAACATCGTCCGCCCCCGCCTCGATGGCCGCCTCGAACAGCTTATCGAAATCGGTCCCCCCGGAAAAGACAATCAGCCCTTTTTTGGAGAAGATCCAGGAGACGCAGCCAGTCTCCCCCATGTTGCCGTTGGCTTTGGTGAAGACACTCCGCACGTCGGAAACGGTCCGGTTGCGATTATCGGTCATGACCTCCACCAGCACCGCCACCCCGCCGGGGCCATATCCCTCGTAGGTGATCTCCTCGTAGGTAACCCCTTCCAGCTCGCCGGTCCCCTTCTTGATGGCTCGTTCGATGTTATCCTTCGGCATATTCTCGGCCTTGGCCTTGTCAACAACGGTGCGCAGGCGTGGATTGCCGTCTGGGTCGCCACCGCCAAGCCTGGCGGCCACTGTGATTTCTTTGATCAGCTTGGTGAATACCTGGCCACGCTTGGCGTCTGCCGCACCCTTCTTATGCTTGATGGTACTCCATTTATTATGTCCTGACATCCACCATCTCCTTTACCAAAGGTTTTTGCTGTCCCGCCGATGCAAGTGGAAAATTCTAACATGGGAAAATCAGGCTTGTAAAGGGAGAAAATGCAATTGAATAAACTGCTGATTGCAGGCATACTGTCAGCCGATCAGGCAAATGACAACCGGCTGACCGAAATCTCGCACCAGCAGCAGTTAGCGGGGGCGGCAAGCCGCCACGATCTAGCATATCAACCTCAAGGAGTGTGTCCCATGCGCAGATATTTCCCGCTGATCGCCCTGTGTTGCCTGATAACCGCCTGCACCACCCTCGACAAACTGAACAACAACCCCACCAACGCAGACCCGCCCATCCTGAGTCAGGAGCAGTTACAACGCCCCTTCGTGAAGGTGGGCACCCTGGAGGTGACCCGCAACTTCCTCTGGAGCATGCGTCAGCTGGAAGCGGCCGACCTCAGCTGGGGATTTCGTGCCCTGCAAAAAGAAGCCTACAAGCTCAGTGCCGACGCAGTCATCCTCCCTGAGATCACCGCTGTTACCCGCTCTTTTGCCCTGGTCCCCTACACCGAAATCAGAGCCAGAGGAATTGCCATCCAGTTTCGCTAGCCCTGCCCGTTTGCCCGCACCGCTTCACCGTTACTACCTTCTAATAAAACTGTGTTAATCCTCCACCAGCCACCCACCCCACACTCCACATGTTTGTGTTTACAATATGATTAAACCTTTGTTTTAGCTTTTTTACAATACTTTTTTACACAAATCGTACTACCCTACCGGCTCTTAACCTTCTGGTTTTATTAGCGTTGCCGGTCGCACGACAGTTTATTTATAAAAATAATCTTGACTGCAATAAAACAGCGTGTTACAAATTTATAAAATCCGAGTTGAATAATTCAGAGAAATCTTAACTCTTACAGATGAACGGAGACCAGATGAGCAGAGAGAAAGGCTCCTATTCTGTACAGTGTGTTGAAAACGCCCTGGAACTGCTTGAGTCGCTAACTGGTGAAAATGGATTCATGACCGTCACCTCCCTTGCCGATAAGTTGAAGCTGAGCAGGAACAAAACGTTTCGTCTCCTGGCAACCCTCGAAGAGAGGGGGCTGGTGGAGCGCGATGAGACAAGTGGCAACTACCGGGTTGGCCTCTCGGCAGTGGAACTTGCACACAAGCTGTTAAAGAGTGTCAACCTTATTCAGCTTGCTCGGCCTGTCATGGAGCGGCTGGCCAGAGAACATGACGAGGCTGTTTACCTGACCGTCCTGCAGGGAGATGAGGTGCTATTCCTCGACATGGTTGACTCCGAACAGCAGATAAAGGCCGCCCCGCTTTTGGGCAAAAGATTTCCTTTTTTTACCAACGCGGCAGGCAAGGCTATCAGGGCGTTGGAATCGCGTGATTTACTGGAACGGCTCTCCCTCAAACGCAACCGGAAGGAAGGGATTCCTGACTTTGCCAAGCTCGAAGCGGAACTGAATGCTATTCGCAGCAAAGGGGTTGCTGTAGACTTGGGCGGACTTGGCGACGGGATCATTACGGTGGCAGTGGCGGTAAGGGATTATGCCGGCAAGGTGGTCGGCGCTCTCACCCTGCTCGGACCGTCCTTTCGCCTCCTGACCGACCGCCTGGAGAATGAGATCATCCCCTCGTTACGGGAAGGGGCTGACCTGCTCTCCATCAAATTCGGCTATGCCCGTTAATCTACGTCAGCAGTCATAATTTTACGAAAGGAGGGGTCAAGCGCAGCGATCAGGCAGTACAAGGCAAGGGAGTTCCCTTGCCGGGTTTTAATCCCATATGAAAGGAGTAACTATCATGGCAGATAAGCAGTATAACTGGAGTGCAATCGCAAAGAATCCCAAGTTTCTCGAGCTCCACCACAAAAAAACCACGTTTCTCTTCGGCTGGTGGATATTTTCCACTGTATTCTATTTCCTCCTCCCCCTTGGGGCAGCCTACACACCGACCCTGTTTAAGATTCAAATCATCGGCAGACTGAACTTCGGGTACCTGTTTGCGCTTTCACAATTCTTTGTTTCCTGGGGAATAGCCATGTACTATGCCCACGTGGCAAACAAGGATTTTGACCGGCTGACGCGCGAACTTGTGGATGAACTTAAATAAGGAGGATAATAAAACATGAAAAAAATATTGATTGCATTGACATTGGCCCTGACACTGGCCACTTTCGCTTACGCCGCTGAGCCGGCAAAGGCCCCGTCAGCAGCTGCTCCTGCCGCCACCACTGCGGCTCCGACAGTTGCACCTGCAGCCTCTGTAGCTGCTCCGGCTGCACCGGTAACGAAAATCAAGGCCAACAAGGTTATCACCATCGGCATGTTTTCCGTCATCATCGCCATCACCATGGGCGTAGTGGTCTGGGCCGCCAAGAAGACCAAGACTGCCGCCGACTTCTATGCTGCTGGCGGCGGGATCACCGGCACCCAGAACGGCTGGGCCATTGCCGGTGACTATATGTCGGCCGCATCCTTCCTCGGAATTTCCGGCATGATCTCACTGTATGGTTATGATGGATTCATGTATTCGGTTGGCTGGCTGGTAGCCTACATTACGGTGCTTCTGATCGTCGCCGAGCCGTGTCGTAACGCCGGCAAGTACACCCTGGGCGACATCCTTTCGTTCCGCACCGAGCCGAAAAAAGTACGTGCCGTTGCTGCACTCTCCACCGTGGCAGTCTCCACCTTTTACCTCACCGCCCAGATGGTCGGCGCAGGCAAACTGATGCAGCTGCTTCTGGAGATCCCTTACCAGGCCGCGATCATCGGTGTTGGCGCATTGATGGTTGTCTACGTGGTGTTCGGCGGCATGACTGCCACCACCTGGGTCCAGATCATCAAGGCCGGCCTCCTCATGACCGGCGCCGCACTACTGGCCGTGCTGGTTGGCCTGAAATCCGGGATGAATCCGCTGCAGTTTTTCAATGATATTGCCGGCAGCGTCAACATTCAGGACCATGTCCAGATTAACCTCTTGAAAGAAGCAATAAAAACCGAGGGTTTTGACTACGGTCAGCGCTTCCTGGAGCCAGGGCTGCTGATGAAAAATCCCCTCGATCAGATCTCCCTCGGGATGGCGCTGGTGTTCGGTACTGCAGGGATGCCGCACATTTTGATGCGATTCTTTACTGTGCCAACCGCCCAGGCTGCTCGTAAATCGGTTATCATCGCCATGTTCATCATCGGCGGCTTTTACATCCTGACCACCCTCCTCGGCTTCGGCGCCGCTATCCACGTGACCCCGCAGGGTGTCGCTGCAGTTGACAAAGGCGGCAACATGGCCGCTATGATGCTTGCACAAAAACTGGGTGGCGACATCGCGCCGGTAGTCGGTGACCTCTTCCTTGCCTTCCTCTGTGCTGTGGCCTTCGCCACCATCCTCGCAGTGGTCTCCGGCCTGGTACTGGCAGCCTCCGCCGCCGTGGCCCATGATATTTATGTGAACGTCATCAAGGACGGTCATGCCGACCAGCATGAGCAGGTACTGGCAGCCAGGATCACTTCGGTGTTCGTCGGTGCCATTGCGATCGTAATCGGTATCGCAGCCGAGAAGCAGAACGTCGCCCACCTGGTGGCCCTCGCCTTCGCGGTGGCCTCCTCCGGCAACCTACCGGTGGTTGTCCTTACCCTGTTCTGGCGGAAATTCAACACCGCCGGGGTTATCTCCGGCCTGGTGGTCGGCACCCTCGCTTCCATCGGCCTGGTGATGGTATCTCCCAACATGACCTACCCCAACAAGATTGCCGATGACGCCAAAAAGATCTACGCCCCTCTGGAGAAGAAACAGGCCGAGGGCATGGTCCTGACGGAGAAAGAGCTCAAGCTCGTTGTCGACAAAAAGGCTGAAGAAGCCAAAAACCGTGGTGGCAAGTCGATCATGGGTCTGGACAAGCCGCTCTTCGATCTGAAGAACCCGGGCATCGTCTCGATCCCGCTCGGCTTCCTTGCCGCCATCTTTGGCGCCCTGCTCTTCCCGAGCAAGCGCTCTGAAGATATGTTTGACGAACTCTACGTCCGTCAAAACACTGGCATTGGCATGGCGAAGGCTGTTGACCATTAACATTCGCATCAATCTGTGATATCATTGGGGAAGGCTTGCCTTCCCCATTTTTTTATCTGGAATCCACTATGCCGCATATCAGTAAAATCGCGGAACAACCTGCTGCCGCATTGCTCGACGATGTCATGCACCGGCTCCATGAATTTCTGTCTTTTGTCGAACAGGACGAGGCCCTGCAACTGCTGCACGCCCTAGTCGACGATATCGGCCAGGAAATCGCCTGGGCCGAGGCGATATCGCTGCAGTATCGCACCTTGCTGGCGAAGATCTCAACGACGGCAGCCTATGAACCGCTCAAGGAGATTCATGAGCAGTTGAACAACCTGGAGCAGGAGCGCTTTTTAAAAACCCTGTCAGTGGCGAGTCTTCACAAGAATTGCACGGAATACCGCGACCTGCTGGCCGACCGGGCTGTGGAGCTGGTGGCCCAAGAGATGACCTCCTCCGGCAGAGGCGCCCCGCCGCTCGCCTTTGCCTTAATCAGCATGGGGAGCGATGGGAGGGAAGAGCAGACCCTTATTACGGACCAGGACTACCTGATTGTCTACGCGGATGGCGGCGGTGAGGTTGCCGACATCTATTTCAAAGCGTTGGCTGATCTCCTGGTCGAGCGGCTGGCCGAAATTGGCTTTAAAAAGTGCACCGGCGACATCATGCCATCCAACCCCACCTGGCGCGGCTCCCTTTCCCAATGGAACAGGAGACTACTGGCCATTGTCCGCTACGAATTCGAAGATTACGGGAAAAACCTCATGGACCTCATCGTCCTCTCCGACGCCCGTTTCGTCGCTGGCGACAAAGAGTTGGCAACGACCCTCACCAAAACTATCGGCGGACTGCAGCAGGACTATTTTCAGGTGATGTGGGGGATGGCCAAGGCAGCTACCGAAATGAAACTCGCCATTGGCTTTTTGAAACGGCTCTGGACCGAAGGTTCCGGTGAACACAAGGGTGAATTCAACCTGAAGCTCCTCGCCTGGGCACCGCTGGTAATGAATGTCCGGATCCTCGCCATTAACCAGGGAATTCTGGCCACCAATACCGTCAGGCGGATCGAGTTGCTGGAACAGGAAAAAAGTTTTTCCGCCAGCACCGCCAGCGGTTTGAAGGACGCCTACTACATTCTCACCAAGCATCGCATCCTGCTGCAAATCAAGGCAATCAAAGGGATCCAGAAGGATGCCTACTACCTGAACCCCTACCTGCTCCCCACCGAAGAGCGTGAGCGGATCAGGCACGCCATCCTCCGCATCGAAGAGCTGCAGAAGATCATCCACACTAATTTTTCGATCATGTAATAACCTGGCTGCTGATGGCAAGCTACCGGTAACGAGTAACGGACAAGGCTTGCACAGTTCTTCTCACCCCTCACTTGTCATCAATACAGTTTTAGACCTTGCCGCTCCGCCATTAATATGCTAAAAACCAGAAACATATATTATGTTGAGGAGCTTTCATATGGCCATTGCCACGAAAATAGCGGGATTCATCGAGAAGGCGTCCTGGATTAGGCGGATGTTCGAGGAGGGGGAGAAGCTCAGAAAGATCCACGGAGCAGATCAGGTTTACGACTTCACCCTGGGGAATCCCGACGTGGAACCGCCGCGGGAATTTGAGGCTGAGTTTCTCAGGCTGGCCCAGCATCCACTCCCCGGCATGCACCGCTACATGAACAATGCCGGTTACGATGAGACCCGCAACGCCGTGGCAGAGGTGCTGGCCGAGGCCGCCGGACTCCCGGTGAACGGTTCACATATTGTCATGACCTGCGGTGCCGGTGGCGCACTGAACGTGGTGCTGAAAACCATCCTCAACCCCGGCGAGGAAGTGATCATCCTTGCCCCATATTTTGTCGAGTACAAGTTCTATATCGACAATCACGGCGGCGTCGCCAAAGAGGCCTGGACCAATAGGGAGACTTTCCAGCTCGATATCCCGGCCATCGAGGCGGCCATCACCGCCAAAACCCGGGCTCTGATCATCTGCTCACCAAACAACCCGACCGGTGTCATCTACCCGACTGCGAGCCTGCAGGCCTTGGGGGTGATGCTGCAGCGGAAGGAGCGGGATCTTGCCCGGCAGATCTTTGTCATCTCCGACGAGCCATACGCCCGCATCGCCTATGACGGCAAGCATGTGCCAAACATCTTCCCGTTGGTGAAAAACGCCATCATCGTCACCTCCCACAGCAAGGACTTGGCCCTCCCCGGCGAGCGGATCGGCTATCTCGCCGCTAATCCGAGGATGCAGGAGGTGGAGCAGTTTATGGAAGGGGCGATCTTTTGCAACCGGGTGCTCGGCTTCGTCAATGCCCCGGCCCTCATGCAGCGGCTGGTGGCCAAGCTGCAGCGCGCCTCGGTGGATGTCGGCGAGTACCAGTTGAAACGGGATGTATTCTACCGCAATCTGACTGAGCTGGGATTTCAACTGGTCAAACCTGACGGCGCCTTCTACCTCTTCCCGAAATCACCCCTTGCCGACGACATCGAGTTCGTCAGACTCGCCCAGAAACATCGCATACTCCTCGTCCCCGGCACGGGCTTCGGTGCGCCCGGCTTCTTCCGCATCGCCTACTGCGTGGATAAGAGTATGATCGAGCGGAGTCTTCCGGCATGGCGGGAACTGGCTCAGGAGGCGGGACTGAAACTGCACTGAATGGAGCAGACGAGCAGAAGAAGAGCAACAGACTTTATCTTCCGCACTTCACGCTTCAATCTGCCAGCCTTGCACGCTATCGATCCCCCTCATGCTGCCAGTAGTCGTCATTTCTCTGCTACCGCTACCCACGCCTGTGCTGTAGAAAGATATCTGAGGAACTCGGCCGCATGGAGAAAACGGCCCTCTTCAAACGGAACATTGATCGACTCCTTGTCCCGTTGAACGGAGAGTGCGCAGCCGGATTTGCCGTTGCGTTCCCACTTTTCCACGGTGAGCGAGGTAACCACCTCCCCATCGGTCCCCTCAAATTTATGGGTCAGTTTTTCCTTGCCACCACCATGAAAAACCCTCTCCATTTTTCTAAAAAGGTCAAAACACTCCCAAGGCTCCACCATAAATCGGAGTGAGGCGGCACCTTCTTCAAGCCTGAAGAAACGCAAGGCAACCCTCCCCTCGGCCGGCCTCCCATCAGAACGTTTTTCGCAAGGGGCTATTTCCACGCCACTCGTCTTCGAATAAATAGTGCATTGCTGCCTGTTCATAGTCTCCTCCCCAAGGGTGATTTATTCTCGGCTTCTGCCAGTTTTGAACCCGAAATTAACCCATCCTCACCGTCGTGTCAACTTAATATCGGATAAAACGCAACACACCCCGGAGGTCTAGAAAAACCAGCGAGGTCAGGTTGATGGGGATCGCCATAACCGGGCACACCAGACGCAAAAAAGCCCCACCTCTTGCGAAGTGGGGCTTTTTCATAATAATTCCCGGCGGCGACCTACTCTCCCACACAGCTACCCATGCAGTACCATCGGCCCTGAGGGGCTTAACTTCCGTGTTCGGGATGGGAACGGGTG